>JAFUYE010000120.1 GCA_017470715.1 Selenomonadaceae bacterium | reverse complement strand
TGACAAAGCCCGCGCACTTCGACGGAAATATTTATAAGTCGGCGAGCAACACTGCGGGCTACAAAATTTCCGATGACGCGAAGAAAATTTCTTACACGGCGGCAGTTCCCGAAACGAATTTGTTTACATTGAGCGGCATAAAAACTACCGACGGAATTACTGTCGACGGCAATGTTGTCACGCTGACGGCGGCGAATTTGAATAATCAAGACGTGACAATCACGGGCGACGGCTACACGCTTGCACTCGATAAAAATTATTCGTCGACGACAAAGCCCGCGCACTTCGACGGAAATATTTACAAGTCGGCAAGCAACACCGACGGCTACAAAATTTCCGATGACGCGAAGTCAATCCGTTACACGGCAGAAATTCCCGCGACGAATTTGTTCACGTTGAGCGGAATTAAATCGACGGACGGAATCACAGTTGAAAATAATATCGTGACGGTTACGGCAAGTTCGCTTGATAAAAAAACCGTCACAATCAGCGACGGTTACAAAATTGCGATAGCCGATGATGTCGAACAACCTTCGCATAAATCCAAGCTGTGGACGAAACTTGACGAGGACACGTACCTTTACACGAGCGGAGGCACGACGATCGGTTACACGTTGCGTGGCAACAAAATCATTTACAGCGACGAAATTTCCGGCGGCGAACAATACACGATTAGCGGCGCGGCGGACACCAAATTAATTTCGGAAGTCACCGATGTCGAGCCGGTCGAAGAAAATTCGCTCAGCCGCCGCAAAGTCGTCTTGATTGAAACGGAAGATCACAACCCCGAAAATGAATTGAATTTTTACGGCGAAAATTATGCGCGGGTGACGGTCGCCGCAGGTCAAAATTCGCTGATAACTTCCGACGGGGCGCGTTCAAAAGTCGACATGATGAACGCCGATAACGTCACGGTTGTTGCGTTCAACGGCAAAGTCACGCTCGACAATTACGACATTGACAGCGGCTCCGTGATTTTGGTGCAAGACGTTGACAACCTTACCGATGCGATAAAATCTGACGACGTGAAACTTATCGGTAACGAAGTCCAAATAAATTCGACAAGCCGCGTGGCAGTGAATAATCCGAACAATGATTCGACGCTGGTCAAGCTCACAAATTACGACGGCGAAACGCAAACTGTCGGCTTCACGGGAATCAACGGCGGAACTCTCGACGCAAGCGACCGGCGCGAAAATCTTTTGCTCAAGGGCAATTACGCGGAAAAATTTTCGACGCTTCAAAAACTGCACGGTTCGACACTTATCGGCGGAAGTGGCAACAACACGATTCTTGCGGGCAGTCGCGATTTTGCTGACGCGGGCGACGGCAAAAACGAAATTTATTTGACGCCCCATCAAATTCGCGGGCAAACAGACAGCGCGACAATTTCAGCAAGCGGCAATTCTCAAAACACCGTGCACAATTTCCAAGACGATTTCGGCAACGACAGCGACGTTGCTCAGGTCGAAAATTTGTCCAATGTCAAATTTAAATTCGAGTCGGACGGCTTATCGATTCGTGACGAAAATTCGCAGTTGCTGCTTGACGGCGTGGGCACAAATTCATCTTCGGCGGATTCGGAATTTGATTTTGCGACGGACGAGCCGGAATATCTTTTACTGACGGACGGACAAAGCACGTTGAATGCCGCAGTCGCGAAAACGAATCAAACGGTTTTGGTTACGAAAAATAACGGCATTACTCCAGATGCATTTTTCGGCGACAACTCCGGCTTGAATTTTTCTGCGTACAACGGCGACATTGAAGTCAATCTTTCGGACGGCACGGGCGAAATCGACGGACACGATGCGATTTTCGACGGCATCAATAAAATTTCGGCGGGCAACGGATTTTCGACGCTCATGGGTTCGGCGGGCAACGAAACTTTGTCGGGCGGTGACGGCAATTCTTCACTGTGGAGCAACGCCGGCAACGACGTTATGATTGGTTCGACGGGCATAACAAAATTTTTCTTCGACACGAACGACGGGCGCGACACAATCAAAAGTTTCAACTTCGACACGGATTCGGTGAACATTTTCGGCAATGTTGTCACGGACGTGAAATCTGATTCGGCGGGCAACGTCACGATTCAAATTAACGGCGATGACGATTATTTGATGATTGAAAACGCGACCGATAAAAATTTCCGATTCAACGGTTTGGTTGCTAACGTCAACGAAAATGTCCGTTACAACGCACCGGCGAATCAATTTGTCGGGACGGGCGACAACGCAACTTTGACCGTCGACGACAGCGCAGAAATTTGGATGGACAACCGGCACGGCAAATTTTACGACGGCAACATCAAAACGATTGACGCGACGAACTCGACGGGCGAAATGATTTTGGCGGGCAACGACCTCGACAATACAATCATCGCGGGCAACGGTGACGCTTCACTTTGGGGCGGCAACACCGGCAACGACTTGTTAATCGGCGGTGACGGACAAAATATTTTCTTCTACGAATTCGGCAACGGCAACGACACGATTCAAAATCTAAACGACGGCGATATTGTCGAACTTGCGGGCTTGACACTTGACGAAATTTCGTCAACGAAAATAACTTCAACGGGCGTGACGATTAATTTTGTCGACGGCGGACAACTCAACGTCGAAGGCACATCTCAAATCGATTTCCGAATCAACGGCGAAACTTACGCGGCGAATCACGAAAACTCTCACCGGACGAACAAGGGATAAGGGACTAGATCGATAGCCGGTTAGTGAAAACTATCGATCTAACAACTAATTGATAGAATATCGCACGCCGCGAAAAATTTTTTGTACAAATCAGTTTGCGTGTGATATTATTGCGCCGAGCAATTTTGAAGTGTAATTTGGAGGAAGTATGAGCAGAACCGATTTTCCGGAGAAAAAGTATCTGTATGAAGTTTTACCAATGCTTAAATGGTTCGCCGAACACATGACGGGCGGATTTTTCATTTACTCCGCCAAACCGCCGTTCCACATTTTTTACGTCAACAGCGAAGTTTTGAACATCTACGGCTGTAAAGATTTGGCGGAATTCAAAGCGTTGACCGGCTACACTTTCGCGGGCATGGTTTATCCGAAAGACTTCATCAAAATTCAAAAGTCAATCAACGAACAAATTCTGAATCCCGATAACGAAAATCTCGACCACGTGGAATATCGAATCACGCGCAAAGACGGTGCAATTCGTTGGGTCGACGATTACGGGCAACTGTCGACGTTCCCCGAATACGGCGACGCTTTTTATGTTTTCATCAGCGACATTACCGAGCGAAAACAAATTCAAGAAGACAAGCGACGCATGGAGCTGGAACTTGCCAAAGAAAAGCAGGCCAACGAAGTCAAAGCTTCGTTCCTGTTCAACATTTCGCACGACATTTTGACGCCGATGAATGCGATTACGGGCTTTACCGATTTGGCGCGCCGTCACTTGGACGAGCCGGAACTTTTGAGCGATTACCTTCGCAATATCGACGAATCCAATCGTCACTTGTTGAATTTGGTTACGGATCTTTTGGACATGAGCAAAGTCACTTACGGCGAAACGCAAATTCGCACGGAAGTTTGTGACTTGACGGAGCTGACGACGAAAGTTGTTGACTCGTTCAAAGACGCGGCGGCGAAGAAAAATATTTTTATCGAAACGAATTTCGACTTGCCGAAAGAACTTGTCTACACCGACGATGTCAATCTGAAAAAAATTCTTTCCGCTTTGCTGGATAACGCCATAAAATTTACGCCCGTGTTCGGCATGATTCGATTAACCGCCGTAAAGAAAAAAGTTTCCGACTCCGGTTACATACGTTGCGAATTCACGATTGAGGACAACGGCGTCGGCATGAGTCCGGAATTTATGACGCGCATGTATGAATCTTTCGAGCGCGAAGAATCTTCGACGAAAAGCGGCAAAACCGGTATCGGTCTCGGTCTTGCGATTGCGAAAAAACTTTTGGACGCAATGGGCGGCTCAATCGAGGCGAAGAGCGAAAAAGGTCACGGCTCAACTTTCAAAGTCGGTTTGCCCGTCAAACTTCACTGCGAAAATTCCGCGCCCGCAGAATCAGCCGAAACTTTTTCCGACAACGCGAATTACAGCAACAGAATTCTTTTGGTCGACGACGTTGAACTTAATCGCATGTTGGCGGAAACAATTTTGGAAGAATCGGGCTTTTCGGTCGAGACTGCTCCCGACGGTTGCGACGCGGTCGAGGCAATCAAAAATCATCCGCCGGGTTACTATGACTTGGTGTTGATGGATATTCAAATGCCGGTAATGAACGGTTACGAGGCGACGCGGGCAATTCGTGCACTTGACCGCCCCGACGTGAAAACTTTGCCGATTATTGCGCTCAGTGCCAATTCCCGCGACGAAGATAAGCGCATGAGTATGGCAAGCGGCATGAATTATCACATTGCCAAACCTTTCGATGTTGTGCAACTTATCACGTCGATAAACAGATATATTGCCGCACGCGACAAAATTTGACGCCGCGTGAGAAAAATTTTTAGGAGGAACGCTTAACATGGAAATCAAAAAGGAACTCAACGGCAGTGCATTGACGGTTCAGGTTATCGGCAGACTCGACGCAGGCAGCGCGCCCGAATTGTCGAAATTCCTTAACGCCGAACTTGACGGCATCACGGATTTGACTTTCGATTTCGCCGAACTGCAGTACATTGCCTCGGCGGGACTGCGCGTCTTGCTCGTCGCTCAAAAGCGCATGAACAAGCAAGGTTCAATGAAACTCATCCACGTCAGCGAAACTGTCATGGAAGTTTTGGATATGACCGGTTTCGCCGGTTTAATGACAATCGAGTAACGGAGTTTTTTTGATGGAAAAAATCACTGTCGAGGCTACTGTTGACAATCTGCAAAAAATCATCGACTTCGCGACGGAAAAACTTGAGGAGCGTGACTGCCCGATTAAAGCGTCAATGCAACTGGAACTTGTCATTGAAGAAATTTTCGTCAACATTGCAAGTTACGCTTACGACGCGACGGGCGACGCAACTTTTTGCATGGACTTCGCCGAAAATCCCGACGCGGTTTTTTTGACGTTCATTGACGCCGGCAAACCTTACAACCCGCTTGAAAAACCCGATCCCGACATTACGCTTGACGCGGACGAACGCGACATAGGCGGGCTCGGAATTTTTCTTGTGAAAAAAAATGTCGACGAAATTTTTTATGAGCGCACGGACGACAAAAACATCTTGCGCATGAAAAAATTTTTTTGAGGTTGCGTGATGGAAAATTTTTTCGCAAAGATACAACAACGCGTCCAAAAACTTCACACGCTGAAAATAAAAACAAGGTTGCTCTTCCTCGTCCTGGCGGCGGGGTTTCTTTCATTTTTGACATTGGGCAGCCTTGCTTTTTACGCAATGGACATCGTCAAAAACGGCATGGACAAACTCGGCGAACGCGTGAGCGTGGCGGGCACGGAATTTACCGAAGAACTCATGTTGCGCCAATTCAAAGAGACACTCGAAGACCTTGCCGAATCTCGCGCAAATTTCATTGACTACGAAACGTATTTGATTCGCGAAGATGTGGATATGATGTCAAAACTTATGACGCGCATTGCCTCGAATCCCGACGATTGGCGACCGATAAAGTTGCGCGACCCGCGTGTCGATACGGTTCAGAATTTTGACCCGTATGTAATTTACAGCCCCGAAACTTATCTTAACGGAATGTCGCCCGAAAATTTGTCGCCCGAAATTCGTCGCGAAATTGAGCTTGCCGCGAATATTCGTGCGTACATGAGACCTCTTGCAAAAAGTTTCGGCGACTACAAATCGTCTTTTTATGTCGGCTCAAAAAACGGCTGGACTGTTTGTATCAGCGTTTTGCCGAACGTTCGCGGCGAATTGCCTTTTGAAGACGAAGAACTTTATCATTACGATTGTCGCACGCGTCCTTGGTATGTCGACGCGGTTAATGCCGGCAAGTCGGTTTTTTCGGATCCGTCGATAAATATCGGAGCTGACGAATTCCGGTTTATCAGCTGTTCCGCGCCGTACTTCGACCGCAACGGCGAAATTGCGGGCGTAGTCGGGCTTGGCGTTTCATCTGAAGAAATTTACGCTGCCATATCCGAAACCGCCGTAAGCGACGACGGATTTAGTTTCGTGCTGAACAAAAACGGCGAAGTAATTTTTTCGTCATACAAGGGCGACAAAATTTCCGCCAAAGTCGGCGGGCAAGACTTGCGCTTGAGTTCCCGACAAAATTTGGCGGAGGCGGCAACGCGTATGGTCAACGGCGAAACAGGTACGGTTCTTGTGACGGTTGACGGCGAAGAATATTTTTTGGCATTTGCACCGCTGAAAACAGTCGGTTGGAGTTTCGGGACGCTCACGCCGCGCCGCGACATCAGCATCATTGCCGAAGCGGGACGCGATTATTTTCTTGAGCAAGTCGATATTTTCGGCACGCGGTTGCAAAGCGAATTTTTCCTGATAATTTTCGCCGTGCTGATTCTTTTGGGCTGGTTCCTGAATACTTTCGTTTCGGCAAGCAAAGCACTTTCGGCGCGTTTCGTCAGACCGATTAACGAACTTTCGGACGGTGTGCGCGAAATCGCCGGTGGCAATTACGAAAAGACGCTCAACATTAAGACGGACGACGAAATTAAACATCTGGAAATTTGTTTCAACGCAATGAGTTTCGCGCTGAAAGAGTACACGGCGAATTTGACGAAAACCACTGCCGAAAAGCAACGCATCCAAACAGAACTTGACATTGCCGCAGATATTCAATCGGGCATGTTGCCGAAAGATTTCCCGACGCGTGACGACATTGAAATTCTTGCGAAGATGACGCCCGCAAAGGAAGTCGGCGGAGATTTTTACGATTTTTACATGCTCGACAAAACGCACGTCGTGATAACCGTTGCGGACGTTTCCGGCAAAGGAATTCCCGCCGCGTTGTTTATGGGCAGTTCAAAAACCGTGCTGAACAATTTTATCGTCAGGTTTTACAAGGAAAACGGGCTTGAACTTGCGGTTACGGCGGCGAACGAAAAAATTTGCTCGAACAACGAAGCGATGATGTTTGTGACGGCATTTATCGGCGTGCTTGATTTGGAGACGGGCGAATTTACTTTCGTCAACGCCGGACACAATCCGCCCGTGCTTTATCGTGCAGAAAAAAATTCTTGCGAATTCCTCGACGTGAAGAAAAATTTCGTGCTCGGACCCATGGACGGAATTCCTTTCGCGGAACAAAAAATTTCCTTCAAGCGCGGCGATTTGCTGTTCGTCTACACCGACGGCGTCACGGAGGCTTTGAACGTCAAAAACGAAGAATATCTGCCCGACAGGCTGATTAAATTCATGAACACGACGGATTGTCGCGTTGACTTGAAAACGTTGCTGAAAAATATTCGTGCGGACGTTGCCGAACACGTGGGCGAAGCTGAACAGTCGGACGACATAACCTTGTTCGCGTTCAGATACAACGGGAGTCACAAAAATGAAGCTTAACATTCGCGAAAAAGTTTTGATACTCGTGCTCGGCATGGGACTGATAACTTTCCTTGCGCTCGGAATTTGTTCTTATCTCGGCAGCAGAGTCGTTCAAAAAGATATGCAAACGATGAGCGCGGAGCTTGGCAAAAAAAGTGCCGAATTCACCGACGAACTTTTGATTTCGCAACTTAAAGAAACACTCGGCGAATTGGCGGTGGCAAAAGCGCAATTCATTGATCGTCAAATGTCGACCGCTCGCGAAGACGTGATAATTCTTTCGGAGGCAATGTCTTACATAATTTCGCACCCGAATAATTATGCGCCGAAAACTTTACCCGACCCGCGCACAGACCCGGTTCACAACGCGGAGCCGTACATAATTTACGCACCGGACATTCGCGACAACCTCACGCCCGAACTTAAAAACGAAATTGCGGTTGCCTCAAACATCAAGGAAATTCTCAGCGAAACGCTCAAAACTTACGAAGGTTATCACGCGACGACTTTTGTCGGCTCGAAAAACGGTTGGCACATTGGTTGCCGCCTTGTCGATACGGATTTGAGCGAAAACAAGCCGATAAGTTTTTCAAACGACAGAATTTACGAATTCGACCCGCGCAAACGTCCTTGGTTCATCCAAGCCGAAAAAGCTGGTATGCCCGTCATTTCCGAATTGTATCGCACGGTTGAAGCCAACAGTAGCAGGCAACTCGGCGCAAGTGCTCCGTTTTATGACGCGTCGGGAAATTTCGCGGGCGTCGTCGGGATTGATATTGCTAGCGACGAAATTTATGATTTGGTTAATGCGACTATCGACAGCGACGATTGCAGTTTTATTTTGAATCAGCACGGCGAAGTTATTTTCGTGACGCACAATTACAGCGCACTTTCCGTTGAGGGCGGCGACCTGCGGTTGAGTTCCGAAAAATCTTTGGCGCACGCGGCGACAATGATGCTTGGCGGTGAAAGTGGCGTGTTGTCTGTGACTGTTGCCGGCGAAAATTTTTATTTGGCATTCGCGCCCATGAGCGAAACAAAATGGTCATTCGGACAGCTCGTCCCCGAAGCGCAGGTTTTGAGTTTTTCCAAAAACACGCGAGATTATTTCGTTAAGGAAGTCAAAACACTTCAAAACCAACTGGACGAAGAATATTCTTACATGAAGTGGCTGATTGTCGGAATTCCCGCTGCGTTGCTGATGATTTTGTTCCTGTCGGGCATAAAACTTTCTCAGCGTTTCGCAAAACCGATTCACGAACTTTCGGACGGCGTGCGCGAAATTACCGCGCTTATCGGCGAAAATTTCACTGAAAAAACTTTCAAGAAACTCGACATAAAAACCGGCGACGAGATTGAAGAATTGGCGGACGACTTCAACAAGATGACCGACAATTTGAAAGCGCAGATGCTGAATTTGGAAAAGGAGACTGCCGAAAAACAACGCATTGCCACGGGGCTTGACGTTGCGACGGAAATTCAAGCAGGCATGTTGCCGAAAGATTTTTCCGTCGACGAAAGCGAACGAATCAGTTTGTTTGCGACAATGACGCCCGCCAAAGAAGTCGGCGGCGATTTCTACGACTTTTACAAGTTCGGCGAAAATCACGTTGTGATAACCGTTGCGGACGTTTCCGGCAAGGGCATTCCCGCCGCAATGTTCATGGTCAGCGCGAAAAACATGCTGAACAATTTCGCAATGACGCTCTATCAAAGCGACGGACTTGCTGCGGCTGTCGAGGCGGCGAACGAAAAACTTTGCGCAAACAACGATGCGATGATGTTCGTGACGGCGTTTGTCGGCGTGCTTGATTTGCAGACGGGCGAATTTACTTTCGTCAACGCCGGACACAATCCGCCCGTGCTTTATCGTGCCGAAAAAAATTCCTGCGAATTCCTTGACGTGAAGAAAAATTTCGTGCTCGGACCCATGGACGGAATTCCTTTCGTCGAACAAAAAATTTCGTTCAAGCGTGGAGATTTGCTGTTCGTCTACACCGACGGCGTCACGGAAGCTTTGAACGTCAAAAACGAAGAATATCTGCCCGACAGGTTGATAAAGTTCATGAACTCGACGGATTGTCGCGTTGACTTGCAAACGTTGCTGAAAAATATTCGTGCGGACGTTGCCGATCACGTGGGCGAAGCCGAACAATCGGACGACATAACTTTGTTCGCGTTCAGATACAACGGTCACGATTGATTGTTATTTCAGCGGTTTGTAACGGTTTCGGCGCGTTCGACAAGTTTGATTTTTTGAATGTTACTTTTCTTTTGGCGCAAAAGAAAAGTAACCAAAAGAAAACAGCCCGCTTATTTCGCATCACGCGAAATGCGACGGGCGGCCGCACGTCCTGTGCGGCCTCTGATTACGGCGATTTATTTTGATTTTTATCGGAGGTGAGCGTGTGAAAAAATTTTTGAGCGCGCTGATTTTAATTGCGGCGTTGATTGTCGGCGGTTGTGATGTCGAAAGTTTTTCGGTGAACGCGGGCGACGGTGAAATTCACGTCGAAGGCAAAAACTGCAACGGCTCCAACGGCACGGCGACACTTGACGAAAACGACAATGTTTTGTTCGGCGACGCGAAAATCGAAAGCGGCAAAATCGAAATTAAAATCGGCGACAAAACTCACACCTTCGACAAGAGCGGCGAAATTTCTTTTGATGTGCCCGTCGGCAGTCGCGAAATTGTTTTCACGGGACTCAATAATTTCACGGGCGAAATAATTTTAAAATCCGTGCCGAAAATTTGACGGAGGTTTGACTATCGTGCTGAAAAAATTTTTTGATGGAGTTTGATTTATGGACAGACGAGACTTTTTGAAATTTGCGGCGTTGACTGCGGCGGGCATTTTTTTTCAGCCCGAAAAAGTTTCCGCCTACGTTTTGGACACGTGGGAGCCGCCGATTAGAAAATTATTTCTGGAGTTCAGCGAATACGAGGAACGACCGTCGACTGAAGTTATCGTCGTTCACCACGCGGGCTTTCCGGATGGCGACAAAGATTCTGCCGCCGAAGAAATTCACAAGTTCCACAAGGAAACAAACGGCTGGGCGGGTATCGGCTATCATTTCGTGATTCGCAAGGACGGCACGATTGAGCAAGGACGAAAACTTATGGCGGTCGGCGCGCACGCTTATCAACACAACAAAAATTCCGTCGGCATTTGTGTCGCGGGCAATTTCGATTTCGTCAAAGTTCCCGCCGTGCAGTGGGATTCGCTGAAACTTTTGACGGCGTGGCTGTGTCAAAAATTCAAACTCAATCCCATGAAACGCGGCGTCATTGTCGGGCACAGAGATTTAAACGACACGGGTTGTCCCGGCGAAAATCTTTACGCGAAACTTGGCGAACTTAGACGTTACTGCCGCGACTTCGAGTAAAATTTTTCCGGACGTAAAAAAGCCGTCACGAATAATTTTTTCATGGCGGCTTGAAAATTTTTCTTGCTTAAAATTTTCGGCGGTGATATAATTCCTGCCCGCTAGGCATTTTACAAACTCTCTGCTCGCAAAATTTTTGTGAGCCGACAGACCAAAGGGAGGTGTTCTGAGTTGAGGAACTACGAGGTTATTTTTATCATCCGTTCCATGGAAGAGGAAGCAACCAACGCCGTTATCGAGAAATTTTCAAACCTTATCGCGGCAAACGGCGGCAAAATCACCAAGGAAGATCGCTGGGGCAAGCGTCGTCTCGCCTACGAAATCAAAAAAGAAGCCGAAGGTTTCTACGTGCTCTTTTACGTGACGTGCGAACCCGCTTGCGTTGCCGAGTGTGATCGCGTCATGAAAATCACGGATGAAATTCTCAAGCACATGATTGTTCGCTCCGATGAAAAGGAGGTTCAAGCGTGAACAGAGTTTTTCTTTCGGGCAACCTGACTCGCGACCCCGAAGTCCGCTACACGCAAACCGGCAAGGCTTTCGCCCGCATGGGTATTGCCGTTCGCAGATCGTTCAGCAAGGATAAAGAAGCCGTCGATTTTTTTAATCTCGTCGCGTGGGAAAAGACTGCCGAATTTTGCGGTCGCTATCTGACCAAAGGTTCGCGTGTTCTGGTTGAAGGTCGTCTGCAAACTTCAAGTTACGAAAATAAAGATGGCGTCAAAGTCAATGCCGTAGACGTTATTGCAGACAATATCGAATTCGCAAGCTCTAAACGTGCGGACAGCGGCGACGACGGCGGTTATCGACGCCCTTCGCGTTTCAATGACGACGACGATTATCAGCGCGACGATTATCGGAAACCCGAACGCGACAATCGCCCGTCCAAAAAACCTGACGACGAATTTATCAGCGACCCGACTGATTTGGAAGATCCGCCGTTTTGACAAAACCTGAGGAGGTTTGAACATGCGCAGAGAAAGAGGTCGACGCCCGCGCAGAAAAGTTTGTGCTTTTTGCGTCGACAAAGTTGAAAAAATAGATTACAAAGACGCGGCCAAACTTCGCCGCTTCACCACCGAACGCGGAAAAATCTTGCCGCGTCGCATTTCCGGCAACTGCGCCAAACATCAGCGTCAAGTGACGATTGCTATCAAACGCGCTCGCAACATTGCGTTGTTGCCGTTCACTGCAGACTGAAAATTTTTACGGGGAGTCGTCAAAGGCGGCTCCTTTTTTCGTTGAGGTGATGACCATGCCCGACAAAAGATTTTTGTTTCCGCTGACAATTCTTGCTTGCGTGCTGTGTTTTTTCGTGTTGCAAGAAT
This sequence comes from Selenomonadaceae bacterium, assembly GCA_017470715.1. Taxonomy (GTDB): domain Bacteria; phylum Bacillota; class Negativicutes; order Selenomonadales; family Selenomonadaceae; genus Quinella. The sequence continues at coordinate 3,059 of JAFUYE010000120.1, read as the reverse complement.
TTGTTTGGGAACCTGCGCGGCGGGAAATTTTAAACATGCAACTTGAGACGCGTAAATTGCATGAAGTCAAGCGGGAAATTTTGGAACTCAAAGCACGTCACGGAAATTTATCGACGTTGCTGGCACAAAAAGAGCGCGAACTTGATGCGGCACGAGAATTTTTGCCGAGCGAACTTAATGCGGAAAAATTTATCGACGCGCTTTATCGGTCGGCACAAACTCAACGGGCGGAAATAATTTCGGTGCAGGCGGGCGACATAAGTGGCGAAGAACTTCAATCGCAAACGGTGACGGTCAAACTTGAGGCGGATTATGTTTCGTTGCTGAACTTTCTGCGCGAAATTTTGGACGGGAAACGTCTTGCCGCATTGGAAACAGTTTCAATCGACGGCACCGGCGGAAAAATTCTTTCGTGCGAATTGACGTTCCGAATCTTCGCGGCGAAGTAATTCGTAATGACAAACTTAGGAGCCGTCACGGATGACGGCTCCTTGCCGACGCATTTGCGTGATGCAAATACCGTCGGCCAAAGGCGTTACGACAACACTGATTCATCGCGATAACGCACTGCCTCGCCTGCCGCGTAGGCGAAGGCGAACTGGTGAGCGTTCGCGCTTTCTTTGCTACTTTCTTTCGCTGCCGAAAGAAAGTAGGTTAAAAAAAACAATTTGAAATGTGGAATAAGCATGACGCGCAACGTCATCATAAATCGCACGACAAGCGGCTTGCCAAAGTCCGTTGCCTCTGGTAAACTCTGAAAAAAATTTTAAAGGGGAATCGTTAATGGCGCGGCAGTCAAGAAAAATCGCAAAGAAACTCAAGCCCAAACAAACTACCGAAATTGAAAATAAACAGCCCGAAAAGAAAGTCGGCAAAGATTATCTGCTGATAATCGTGTTCGCGCTGACGCTGGTATTTTTAATCGTCGGCTGGCAAAATTTCACGCCGCTGAATCGTGCGTTGTATGTCGCGTTGGCAATTTCGCTGGGGTCGACTTATGCACGCCGACATTACAATTTGTCGCCGACACATGATTTATGGGTCGAACGCGCAGGTTTCGCGTCAATGGCTGCGGCAATAGTTTTCTTCGCGGCAGTCGTCTACTTCCAATATTTTTCGTAAAAAATTTTCGCAACGAAAAACCGCCCTCCGATTTGGAGAGCGGCTTTTTTGTTTGTCGAAAAAATTTATTCGGTAACTTCTTCGTCCAAATTGACGGCCTCGCCTGTTTCGACGATTTCGGTCGTGTCCGCGTCAAGGTCGGTCGTTTCGGTCGTCGTGGAACTTGTCACGGTTTTGGTCGTCGTTGCGGAACTTGCGGCTTCTTCGGCGGCAAAATCATTCGTTGCAACGTCGTCGAAAGTTTCGTCGGAAGTTTCCTCTTCCGCTTCGTAAACGTGCGCAATGTTGGCAATGTCGACTTGATGTTTTTCGCCGTATGCATCTTCAACGACAACGCTCGGATTGCCTTCGACAATCGTCACGCCCGTCACGCGTCCCGTAAATTTTTCGGTATTGCTGACAGGGTTGCCTTCCGCGTCGGCAGATTTGGTTGTTTCAAGCCAATCGACATTTTTGCCAATCATGCTTGACAGTTGCCCGACAAGAACGGACGAATCGATATTGTTGACAACTTTGCCGAGGTCTTCAAGATTTTTGACGACGTTGGTCATTTGCTCAAGCGAACTGAAATTCGCCAATTCAGCAATGTATTCGCTGTTGTCCTGCGGATTGAGCGGGTCTTGATATTTCAACTGCGTAACCAAAAGTTGCAGGAACGCATCTTTGCCGAGGTCGCCATTTTCTTTGATTGCGGTAGTTTGGCTTGAAGCGTAAGCGGCCGCGTCGTAAGTTACGCCGTCGACGGTGATTGTATTCAGTGAGTTTGCCATTTTAAAACCTCCGAAAAATTTTTAAACTGAATAATCTACGCCGTCCGTGGCGTCGCTTTGGTTGACGGGAGCGGTTGCGTCAACTTCGCGTTCCAGTCTGTCAAAATCGATTCGACGATTGCCGCCGCGCTGTTGACGATTCTGTTGCCATGCCTGACCGCCTTGACCGTTCATCAAGGAGCCGTCACTCAAGCCCGCGTAAACTTCGACGTTCTCGACTTTGATGCCTTGGTTGTTCAATTCCTGTTTGAGCTGAACGATTGAGTTTTCGATAATCGTGCGGACTTGCGCGTTGTCGCTGTGGAAACTTGCGTTGACTGCGCCGTTTTGGCTGACGGAAATTCGCAACGTGAGTTCGCCGAGATGTTCCGGATTGAGCTTAATGACCATTTCGGTATTTTCAGCCGTGCGAATCAATCTTGCTTGACGGACAATCTGTCCCGGCACGTCAAAATCGTCTTGCGGCAACGGCGGCGGTGCTTCGGGAGCCTGTGTCGATTGAGTTTGCTGAACGGGCTGCGAATCTGTTGCGGATGTCAAATTCGCCGCGAAAATTTCTCCGCCCGTCGAAACCGGTCGTGCTTGCGGTTCGTCGTTGACTGCGGGTCGGAAAATTTGTTGTTGGAAATTCTGCGCGTCCGGTTGCTGTTGCGAATTTTGATCAAACTGTTGCGGCGTCGGTTGCGTTGAAGGTTGAACTTGCGGAATTTCGTCGGGCGTCGCGTTCACGTTGAGCGGTTCCGAAAAAATTTGCGGTTGCACGTCGACGGGGCGATTTTGCAAAATCGGTTGTGCCGGCGGCTGAACTTCCTGCGCTTGAACGTTGACGGGGCGATATTGAATTTGCGTCGGTTGTGTCGGAATTTCTTCGCGTGTCACGTTGACGGGTTGCACCTGTAAAGTCGGTTGTGCTTGCGGAATTTCTTCGCGTGTCACTTTGACGGGTTGAGCCTGCAAAGTCGGTTGCGTTGTCGGAATTTCTTCACGTGTTACGTTGACGGGTTGCGCTTGCAAAGTCGGTTGAACTGTCGGAATTTCTTCGCGTGTCACGTTGACGGGTTGCGCTTGCAAAGTCGGTTGTGCTTGCGGAATTTCTTCGCGTGTCACTTCGACGGGCTGAGCTTGCAAAGTCGGTTGCGTTGTCGGAATTTCTTCGCGTGTCACTTC
>JAFUYE010000119.1 GCA_017470715.1 Selenomonadaceae bacterium | reverse complement strand
TCATTTCGGTGTTGCCTCGACGGTGAAATACATGTACTTACCGCCGCGCCATTGAACGTTCATATTGACATGTCCGCCCCAGCCGCGATTCTTCAAGTCGTTAAGCAGATAATTTAGCGCGTTGTTCACGTTCGTATAAGTTTCGTTGTAAGGTGCCTCGATCCACGAAATTTTGTAGCCTTGATTCGCGATTCGATAGGCAATGTGACCAAGTGCGTCTTCGGCAGTGAGCGACCACGCACCAAAATATTTTCCGCCGGAACTGTCATAGGCTTTTGTGTGATAAAAATTTCGTCCGTCGGGATTCGTTTGAAGATTTTGCGGAGCGTGCGCCGTGTACCAGCGATGATCCGAGCCCAAGACGTTTGTCGGCGTGTTGAAGTAAATGTAATAATTGTACGGCACGTTATTAAAAACACATTTGCCGTCATCCCACGTCACGTCGACAAAATAACTTTCATTGCCGAAAGAAATCGTGTTCCACGTGTGCGCTTCGTCGTCGCCGTATCCGCAAACTTTATCCGCTTGCAAGCCGCACATTGTGGCGAGCATGTAAAACGCGTCGGAATACCCCTGACAGTTCGCTTTGCCGTCAATCAATGCGCCCAAAGCCGATTGAAAACGCGCAAGTTTCGGCTGAGGATTTTCGGTGTAATATTCCGCCCGTGACGTTATCGCATCATGAAGATAAAGTTCCTGATACAGCAGGTCTGACGAAAATTTTTTCGCGTCGTTGACGATTTGAACTGCAACGTTGTAAAGATTTTTTTCCTCGTTGCTCAAAAATGACGTGTCGTTGTGAGTGTACGCCCACGCCACGCGTTCGCCGGGATAATTCGTTATCTCGTAAAGAATTCGCCCGTTGCCGTAATCCGTCCAGCTCAACCACTGAATTGCGCGGATGTCGGGAATTTTTTCGCTGTCGGGAACAAAATCGTCGCATATCACCGGCTGATAAGTCTGCAGATTTTTTTTGCAGTCGTTAAGATACTCGACAAGCGAATCAAAATTGTTGAAATGCGGCGCGTTCTTCCAGTCGATATTACGTTTGGTTGCAGTGTTTTCTTGCGGCAAAATTTCTTCGGCAACAAGTTCCGTGCCGCTGCCGTAAGTCCGAACTTTTTCCATTGCCTTTGCGTTGAAGTCAATTTTTCTGCCAAGTTTTTCGCCGATATTTTCGCTGCTGTCTTCGTCGATATTTTCGTCGACGGTGTTTGACGCGACATCTTCGCCGCAACCCGTAAATAAAAGACACGCAGTCAGCGCGCCCGTCAAAAAAAGTTTCTGCATGGTGCCGACCTCCGGAAATTATTTTTTAGTGGCTTTAACGGTGAAGTACATGTAATTGCCGTGTCGCTCAATGTTCACGCTGATCGTGCCGCGCCAGCCGAGTTTAGGCAAAAATTTTTTCCCCAACAGTTTCAGCGAATTGTTCACGTCAAAATAATATGCGCTGTAAGGAGCTTCGACACGCGAAATTTTGTAACCTTGTTTCGCAATTCGATGAGCAACGTGATTGAGCGCGTCTTCGACGGAATTAAATGCCGCACCGAAATATTTTCCGTTGGAAGTTGCATATTCCTTTGCGCGATAGAAATTGTATTTGTCGGGCGTGTCGCGCAGATTTTTCGGCACGTGAGCCGTGTACCAGCGACGATTCGTCATAACCTGCGTCGGCGCGTTGAAATAAATATACGAGTTATACTTTTCGTTGCCCAACTTGCAAGCCGCATCGTCCCAAGTCACGTCAACAAAATAACTTTTATCGCCGAAAGTGACCGTGTTCCACGTGTGCGATTTATTTTTCGCGTAACCGTTGACTTTGTCGACTTTCAAACCGCACATTGTACCCAACATGTAAAACGCGTCGGAATAACCCTGACAGTTCGCTTTGCCGTCAATGAGCACGCCGAAAGCCGTTTTGAAACGCCCGTATCGCGGCTGCGGCTCCTTGTTGTAATAAACCGTCTTGCCCGTCAATCGGTCGTGAATGTACAGCTCTTGATAAAGCGGATCTGACGAAAAATTTTTCGCGTGATTAACCAAATCAACCGCCGCCGCGTAAAGTTTCATTTCGTCCGCGTTCAAAAATGACGTGTCGTTGTGAGTGTACGCCCACGCAACTCGTTCGCCGGGATAATTCGTTATTTCGTAGAGGATGCGCAGATTTTGACCTTTTTTGGTGTAAGTCGTCCACTTCAAAAAAAATATCGGGCGCAGTTCCGGAATTTTTTTGCTGTCGGGAACAAAGCCGTTGACGCAAACCACGGGCACGGTCGTTTTCAGCGCGTACTTGCAATCGTTAAGGTATTCGACGAGATTTTCAAGGTTGTCGAAACGCGGCGCATTTTCCCAATCGATTTTCTTTTTATCGACGGCAGCGGTGACTGTTCCGGAGTTTACTTTTGCCGCAGCATATACGAAAGAATTTTCGACGCAACTTGCAAACAGCAAACACGTCGTTAATATCCACGTCAGAAAAAATTTTTTCATGCGAATCAACTCCTTTAAGCGAAAAATTTTTCACGGACAAAAAAAATCCTGCGCACGGCAGGATTAAATATTTCTGTGACGTTGCCACCAAACTCACTTGAAGAACATACGCACAATGTCGTTTTTCGTCGCGAAAATCATCAACATCAGCAAAAGCGCAATTCCGATTCGTTGCGTGTAAGCGACAGCCTTTGCGCCCAAAGGTTTGCCGCGAATTGCCTCAATAAACAAATTCACGAAATGACCGCCGTCAAGCACGGGCACGGGCAACAGGTTGACGATACCCAAGTTGATTGACAACAGCGCGGCGAAATTCAACAGCGGCACAAAACCGCGTTCGGCGACTTGCCCCGACATTTGCACGATGCCAATCGGACCGGCAAGATTTTCCGTTTGCTCCGGTTCGCGGAACAGTTTGGCAATCGAATCAATCATAAAAACGGTAATATCTTTCGTATGCTCAATCGCCAGCGTAAATGATTCGGGGACGCTTTTCGGTTCGTAAATGATTGAACTTTGCACGCCGACGAGTATTCGCTTTTCGTTTTCGTCGAAGGTCGGAACAACCGTCGCTTCGCTTTCCACACCGTCGCGCTCATATGTCAGCAAAATATTTTGTCCGGCTTCAATTTCTTTGAGCTTGTCGGTGAATTCAATCCACGTGTTGACGGGTTGCCCGTTGACGGAAAGAATTTTGTCGCCGATTTTGAGACCGGCTTTTTCCGCAGACATACCCGAAATTATTCCGCCGAGTATCGGTTCCGTTGCAGGTTTCGCCGCGCCGAGTGTCGCGTAAATCCCGAAGAACAAAACAATCGGCAACAGGAAATTGAACGTCGCGCCCGCCAAAATTACAATCATCCGCGAAAGAACCGGCTTTGTACAAAAACCGCGATCTCCCGCCGTGTTATTGTCGGGATCCATACCGGCAATGTCGTTGAAACCGCCGAGCGGAATTGCCCGCAACGAGTAAACCGTTTCGCCGCGTTTCTTGCTCAAAAGTTTGGGACCGAAACCGATTGCAAATTCGTCGACGCGCATTCCCGTCATTTTCGCGGTGACAAAGTGCCCGAATTCGTGCACCAAAACCAGCAGTCCGAAAACGAAGACTGCCGCCGCTATCGTCAGAATCAAAATTTTTCACCTCAGAAAACAAATTACTTTAAGGGAAAAGGGAGAAGGGAAAAGTTTTTAATTCCTAATTCCTAATTCCTAATTCCTAATTCCTAATTCCTAATTCCTAATTCCTAATTCCTAATTGCAGTTCACGCGATGCCCGACAGAATCACGAAATAATAAAACGTCGGCGCGGTATAAAAAATGCTGTCGAATCTGTCGAGCGCACCGCCGTGCCCCGGCAAAAAAAATCCCGAATCTTTTATGCCCGCGAAACGTTTCAAAACCGATTCAACCAAATCGCCGAACGTCGCCGCCAAACACAGGATAAAGCCCGCCACAGCCATTTTCACGAGCGGCAAACCGAAAATAAACGTGCCGACGACAATCGCCGTCAAAACCGTGCCGAAAATCGAGCCGAGAAAACCTTCGACGGTTTTGTTCGGGCTGATTGACGAAGCAAGTTTGTGCGAACCGAAAGCCGAGCCGATAAAATAAGCGAACGTGTCGGAAGCCCACGTGCAGGCAAACAAAATCCAAACGAGCGCGCAACCGCCGTCGACGTTTAAATTCAAACTCAAGTCAAGCGTCGGCAATAAATTCGTGATTGCGCTCAAGTCAAACTTGTCGAGCAAAGTCGCGTTGTTCGTCGCCAATTCTTTGACGGTCGTAACTGCCTCGCCCGGTTGCGGTTCGTCCGACAAAAATCGCAGGAAAATCAAATGCGCGAACGGCAATCCGATATACATTATTCCCGCCACGGAAACACAAGCGTCGGTCGGGCGTGTGGAGCCGCGCAGAATTACCGTCAACGAAAAAATCGCCAACATGCTCAGCGTCAAGACCGCCAAAAGTTCTTCGACGTTGCCGAGCCACGCGCAACACTGCAACAAAATTAAAGCCAACGCGCCGAAAATATACGTCGTGATGACGCCCGCCCGCCGAAACAAACTTGAGTATTCGTGCCAAGCGACGAGCGACAAAAAAATTGCAAAGCCCGCAAAAGGTGCGCCGCCGTGTTGAATCACGAACGCCGCGACGGCAATGCCGATAATCCCCGTGATAATTCTTAAAGCCAAGGCGTCACTTCCTCACTGATTTTCAATTCGATTTATCAACAGTTGAATTTGTTCGTCTTTGAGTTTCAAATTTTTTCGCTGTTCGGTGACGAGCGTGCACAGATACGCAACCGGAACATTATAATCGCCGAGATTTTTTGCAAAGTCGTCACGTATCGTTTCGTAAAATTCGAGCGGCGAAATTTCCGCACCGATTTTGGAAAGTTGCGCGAAACAACGCCCGTGCACGAGGTGATCTAAGACAGCCAGACGATATTGCGGATTTCGTTGGAAAAATTCCGTTTCGCCCATGAAGTCATCAAAATTTTTCAAGCCGCGAATCAAAGGATCGCTCCAAAAATTTATTTCACTTTGCGGCGTTCGATTTCGGTGAAACAGTGAATCTTCAGATTGCCGCCAAATGTAAACGACGTTGGGCACGCGCAGAATTTTTTTCGCCCGAAAAATTATTTCATAAGTCCAAATATCGTCGTCGGCGATTTTTACGGACGGGAAAAAAATTTCGTTTTCAATCAGCAAATCGCGCCTGACGAGCTTGCTCCACGGCGTAACCCAAAAATCGTGTTGAAGAATTTTTTGCACGCGCCGAGCCAAATTTTCGGACTCAAGCGTCGGTTTGTCGACGAAACTGCCGCCGTGTTGTTCGCTGTGGATAAAAACTTCGCTCAAGTTGTCATTCGCCGTGTAATATTTTTCGCAATAGACAACGTCGGCATCAAAATTTTCCGCCAAAGTGTAGAGTTCTTCCAAGCCGGTCAACGTCAACAAATCGTCGTTGTCCATGTTGAAAACATATTCGCCGCGTGAAATAAGCAAGCCTTTGTTGCGCCCCGCCACGCCCGTGCCGGAATTTTTTTCCATGCTTGAAAGTGTCAAACGCCCGTTGAATTTCGACGCGTAACTTTCGACAACGGCAAGGCTTGAATCGGTCGAGCAATCGTCGACGACAATGACTTCAAAATCTTGAAACGTCTGCGCCAAAAGACTTTCGAGACATGCGGATATAAATTTTTCCGCGTTGTACAGCGGGATAATCACGGAAATTTTCGGAGCTTTCGTCATTAAAATTTCTCCTCAAGTGTTTGTTCGAGTTCGGCAATCCGTTGCCGTTGGTTGGCGATAAGTTGTTGTTGCGCGGTTATGAACGAACACAGCAACGGAATCAACACGTCGTTTTCGCCGAGCGCGTCGGAAAATTTTTCCCGAATGCTTTCGTAAACAACGACCGGCGGTTCTTCCGCGCAATTATTGTGAAGAAACATGAAACTTACTTCGACAAAATAAAACAACATTGCGTAACGCCACTGCGGATTTTGTTGAAAAAATTCTACGCGGCTCATAATTTCATCCAATGTTTTCAAGCCCAGGATAATGGGATTAATCCAAAAATTAATTTCTTGCTCAGGCGTTTTTTTAGTTCGCGTTATCGAATTGTCGAGCAATCGGCAAATGTAAATGATATTGGGGACGCGCAGAAATTTTTTTGTGTGAAAAACTAAATTCCAAGTCCAAATGTCGTCCTCGCGATTTTTGATATGCGGAAAGAAAATTTCATGCTCCAGCAACAAATTGCGCTTAATCAACTTCAGCCCCGCCGTGACGACAAAAAGATATTGCTTAATTCTGTTCAAACGCTCCGAAAAATCGTCGGTTTCAAAAGTCGGCTTGTCAACAGAGGCACCGCCCGCTTGCGGACAATGAATCACAACTTCGCTGAATTCGGCATCCGTAACGTAATAACTTTCGCAATAGACAACTTCGGCATCAAAATTTTTCGCAAGCGTGTAAAGTTCTTCCAGACCGGTCACCGTGATTAAATCGTCGGCGTCCACAAAAAAAACGTATTCGCCGCGTGAAAGAAACAAACCGGTATTGCGGGGCGTGCCGGCCGAGCCGGAATTTTTTTTCATACGCGAAAGTTTAAGTCGTCCGTTGAATTTCGGCGCGTAACTTTCGACGACGGCAAAGCTTGAATCGGTTGAACAATCGTCGACGACAATGACTTCAAAATCTTGAAACGTTTGATTCAAAATGCTTTCGAGACAATCGCCGATAAATTTTTCCGCGTTGTACATCGGGATAATCACGGAAATTGCAGGGGCAGTGATCATTAAAATTTCTCCTCGGTTTTAAGTGCGCCGAAGCGTCGAGTTCGCTTGCCGAAATCAATCAACGCATCGATAAATTTTTCCGGCGTGAATTCCGGCCACGGCGTTTCCGTGAACCAAAATTCAGCGTAAGCGGTTTGCCACAACAAAAAATTGCTCAGGCGCATTTCGTCGCCCGTGCGAATCAGCAAATCGACGGGCGGTTGTCCCGCTGTGTCGAGTTCGTCGGCAAAAATCTGCGCGGAAATATTTTCGGGCAACAGCTCACCCGCTTGAACCCGTCGCGAAATTTTTTGTGCGGCACGAACAATTTCATCTTGTCCGCCGTAATCCGCAGCCACGTTAAATTTTACGCCCGTATTATTTTTCATCAGCTCAACGGATTCGCGAATCAAATTTTGCAACGCGGGCGAAAAATCTTCCGTGCGTCCCAAAAATTTTATGCGAACGTTGTTGGCGTGCATTTCTTGCTTTTCGCGTTCGAGATAATCCGAAAATAAGTGCATTAAAAAGTCGACCTCGGGAAGAGGCCGCTTCCAATTTTCTGTAGAAAATGCGTAGACAGTCAACGCTTCGAGTTTCAGGTTGACCGCCGTTTTCAAAATTTGTTTCAGGGTTTTGACGCCGGCAGTGTGTCCCGCACTCCGCAAAAGTCCGCGAACATTTGCCCAACGTCCGTTGCCGTCCATAATAATCGCCACGTGTCGCGGCAATTTGGTTTTATCGACTCGCGCAAGCAAGTCGCCGTTGCTGTCCCACATGCTTTAACCTCAATTAGGAATTAGGAATTAGGAGTTAGGAATTATTTCGGTGAGTTCCCAATTCCACATTCCAAATTGCTTTTTCAAACTTCCATGACTTCCTTTTCTTTGGCGGCCTTCACGCCGTCAACGAGCTTGATAAATTTGTCCAAAAGTTTTTGCATTTTGTCTTGAGCGTCTTTGCGGTCGTCCTCGGTAATTTGCTTGCCCTTTTCGAGTTTCTTGATTGATTCGTTGGCGTCGCGGCGAATGTTGCGCATGGCGACTTTGGCATCTTCGGCCTTCTTGTTCACGATTTTGACAAGTTCCTTGCGGCGTTCCTGCGTCGGTTGCGGGATTGTCAAACGAATCGCGGTGCCGTCATTGTTGGGCGTCAAACCGAGATCGGATTTCTGAATCGCCTTTTCGATTTCTTTGAGCGAAGATTTATCGTAAGGCTTAATCATAATCATGCGCGGTTCGGGAATTGTGACGTTGGCAATTTGGTTGACGGGCGTCGCGGTGCCGTAATAGTCAACCGTGACTTTGTCGAGCAAACTGGGCGCGGCGCGTCCTGCGCGGAGTGTGCCGTAATCTTTTTTCAGGGCGTCGAGAGTTTTGTTGAGCCTGTCTTCCGCCGATTTGATAACGTCGTTGGTCATTTGAAGTTGCCTCCTTTGTCAGTCAACCGTTGTGCCGATAATTTCGCCGAGAGCGGCGCGGTAAATGTTTTCGTGATCGTCAATGTTGAAGACGACAAGCGGAATGTGATTGTCCATGCAAAGGCTTGTCGCCGTGGAGTCCATGACGTGCAGTCCGCGATTTAAAATCTCTATGTAGCTGAGCGTGTCGAATTTTTTTGCTTCGGGGAATTTGTTCGGGTCGCAGTCGTAAACGCCGTCGGTACCTTTTTTCGCCATCAAAATAACGTCCGCTTCGACTTCCGCAGCCCGCAGAGCCGCAGTTGTGTCCGTGGAAAAATACGGATTGCCGGTGCCGCCGCCGAAAATTACGACGCGACCTTTTTCCAAGTGACGAACGGCACGACGACGAATATACGGTTCGGCAACTTCGCGCATTTCGATTGCGGTTTGCACACGGGTAAAAACTTTCAGCTGTTCAAGGGCGTCCTGCAGTGCAAGCGCGTTCATAATCGTCGCAAGCATACCCATATAATCAGCCGAAGTTCTGTCCATGCCTTTTGCCGCACCGCTCAAACCGCGCCAGAGATTTCCGCCGCCGACAACGATTGCAACTTCGAGCCCGGCTTCGTGAACTCGTTTAACCTGTCGAGCGATTGATTCGACGACGGGAGGATTAATCCCGAAACCTTTTTCGCCCGCCAGTGCTTCGCCGCTCAACTTCAAAACTACACGTTTGTACTTCATAAAGTGACCGCCTCTTTCAAAGCAATTAGGAATGTGGATTTTGAAATTAGGAATGATTTCGTTGCCATTCCAAATTCCTAATTCCTAATTCCAAATTGATTTTGCCGCCGCCAATTTTACAAGCAGAAATAATTCCTGTCAACAATTCCTATTGAAAAGCTGAAAAAAGCGTGATATACTTCGCCGCGTGAAAGAAGGTGATTTATATGACGGCACTGAAAAAAATCGGCTTCGTCGGCACGGGCATTATGGGTTCGGCGATGGCGGGACATTTGATTGACGCGGGCTTTGAGTTGAGCGTTTACAATCGCACGAAATCCAAAGCGCAAAGTTTGATTGATCGCGGTGCGCGTTGGTGCGATACCGTCGGCGAATGTGCGGCGGGGCAGGACGTTGTCATTTCGATTGTCGGCTATCCGAAAGACGTTGAACAAATTTATCTCGGCGCGGGCGGAATTGTCGACTGTGCCAAATCGGGCGCGTATATCGTCGATATGACAACTTCGTCCCCGATTCTTGCCGAAAAAATTTTTGCGGCGGCTCAAGCGAAAAATTTGCACGCGGTTGATGCTCCCGTAACCGGCGGCGATGTCGGTGCGAAAAACGCCACGTTGACAATTTTGGTCGGCGGCGAAAAAAATTCTTTTGACGCGTTGCAACCCGTTTTCGCGGCAATGGGCAAAAATATCGTTTACGAAGGTTCTGCGGGCGCGGGTCAGAAAACCAAAGCTTGCAACCAAATCGCAATCGCGGGAACGTTGGCGGGCGTGTGTGAAGCTTTTGCCTACGCTAAGGCATCCGGTCTCGACGTGGAAAAAGTTTACTCGGCAATTTCAACCGGCGCGGCAGGTTCGTTCCAAATGACGGGCGTCGCTCGCAAAGGTTTGGACGGCGATTTCAACCCCGGCTTCATGATTCGGCATTTCGGCAAAGATTTGGCTATCGGCTCGGAAACGGGCACGGCTTACGGCGCGTCGCTCCCGATTTTGTCAATGGTTTTGCATGAAGTCAAAAAGCTTGAGCAGTCGGGCGACGGCAACCTCGGTACGCAAGCTTTGCTGAAATATTACGGCGTCATTTGAGCGGCTTTTTTCGCGGCGTGTCGTGCAAGGGCTTTTTCGCGGAGTTTGGCTTTCGTCTCTTCCGTGTGGTGCGCACCTTTACGACTTCCCGGTTTACCGAGTTTCGCTTGTCGAATTTTTTCTTTGGCTTCTTCTGTGTGGTGCTTGCCGTAGAAACCATTGTTTGAACCCATACGCTTAGCAGACAAATTCGCTGTTTGTTCTGCAGTCCAAGGAACGCCTTTGTTGGTCGGAGGTTTGCCGTACATGGGATTGTTTTCGCCTTTCATTCTGGCGGATTGCGCGGCTTTGACCTCGTCGCTTTGTTTGTGCCCGTAATGTGGATTTCGTTCGCCACTCATGTCTCGTGCAAGTGCCTTTTGACGAAGTTTTTCGCGGGCGTCGTCGGACACGATGATTTTGCTGATACCGCCGCAGGTCTTGTTGTAGCCTTTCGGATAGACGCAATCGAAGAACGCGACCCACTTTTGCTCGCACTCGCTGATGAGATTCGACGGAACATTTGCTTCGACAATCCACCAGTCACATTGCTCCCAGCCGATTTGCTTGAGTTCACGGTCGACGAATTGTTTGCCGCGTTTGTGCTGGCGAATGCGCTTGTAAACGGGTTGTTGACTCGTGACGCCGACATAATACATGTTGGTTTTGTTGCACCAGATCGCGTACACGGAAAAGATGACCTCGGTTTGACAATCCGTTGCGTTTTTGCTACTATTCATGTGTGAAACCCCCTTCTGGAATTTGTGAGATTTGTTATTCAAGCACATTTTATCAGAAGGGTTCAATTATTACAAGGAGTGAAAAGTTTTGTTTGACGAATGGAAAAAATTCATACTCCGGGGTAACGTTTTGGATCTCGCAGTCGGCGTAGTAATCGGTGCGGCGTTCGGCAAAATAGTCTCGTCGTTCACTGCTGATATTTTGATGCCGCCTTTGGGTCTTTTGCTCGGCAAAGTGGACTTCTCGAACTTTTACATTAACCTTTCGGGCGTCGAATACGAATCATTTTCCGCAGCGAAAGAGGCAGGCGCACCGATTATCGCTTACGGCGCATTTCTCAACACGTGCTTGGACTTCTTGATTGTCGCGACGGCGATTTTCATTTTGATTAAGCAAGTCAATCGTTTCATGCCTGCACCGCCGCCGCCGGCACCGGATCCGCGTAAATGCCCGTTCTGCAAAGAAACTGTTGCTGACGACGCGGTTAAATGCCCGCATTGCGCTTCGGACATCAAAGGCAAATAATTTTCCGTCACGGATAAAAAATTTTCCCCGCTCGTTTGAACGGGGATTTTTGTTTGCGATAAATGTTGTCGAAATTTGGTCGTAACGAATTGACGCTTGCCCGCGTTTGTCACGTGATTTAGGAGTTGTTGATAAATTGGTCGGGCGCGATATTCCGGATTAGACAAACTCAATCGAAGTTGCCGCTTAAAAAGTTTTCAGGCGTTCGCAAGCTTCAATCGTTTTTTCACGGCTGTTGAACGAAGTCAATCGCAAGTAACCTTCGCCGCAGGGACCGAAACCCGCGCCGGGCGTGCTGATGATATTTTTTTCGTGCAAAAGTTTATCGAAGAAATCCCAACTGTTCGGAATGTCGTCGGGCGTCTTCAACCAAATGTAAGGAGCGTTCACACCGCCGAAAGTTTTCAAGCCCGCCGCGCTCAAACTTTCGCGAATAATTTTGGCGTTCTCCAAATAATAGTTGACCAATTCGCGAACCTGCGCTTGTCCTTCGTCGCTGTAAATCGCTTCCGCACCGCGCTGAGTAATGTAACTTGTGCCGTTGAATTTCGTCGTGTGACGGCGTGACCAAAGTTTTTTCAACGGAACACGTTCGCCGGTTGAAGTCGAGCCCGTCAAATTTTCGGGAATGACGATATAACCGCAACGCGTGCCCGTGAATCCCGCCGTCTTGCTGAAGGAGCGGAACTCAATCGCCACGTCGCGTGCCCCGTCAATTTCGTAAATCGAACGCGGAACATTTTCTTCGGTAATGTACGCGGCATATGCGGCGTCGAACAAAATCACCGCGTCAAATTTTTTTGCGTAAGCAACCCAACTTTCAAGCGCGGTTTTGTCGAGCGTCGTGCCCGTCGGATTGTTCGGCGAGCAAAGATAAACCATATCAACTTTTTCCGCAGGCGGCTTCGGCGAAAAATTATTTTCGGCTGTGCACGGCAGATACGTCACGCCCGCAAAATGTCCGTCGGCTTGCAAAGTGCCCGTGCGTCCCGCCATAACGTTCGTGTCGAGATAAACGGGATAAACCGGGTCAGCAATGGCAATTCGGCTGTCGAGCGAAAAAATTTCTTGAATGTTCCCGCAGTCGCATTTCGATCCGTCGCTGATAAAAATTTCGTCCGCGTTGACGTTCAAGCCGCGACGTTTGTAATTATAATCCGCAATTTTTTCGCGCAAGAATTCGTAGCCTTGTTCCGGACCGTAACCGCGAAAAGTTTCAACGTGACCCATTTCGTCGGCGGCACGTTTCATTGCGTCGATACAAACTTGCGGCAGAGGACGCGTCACGTCACCGATTCCGAGCCGAATAATTTTCGCGTCGGGATTTTCGCTTTGGAACTTCGCGGCACGTTTACCGACTTCCGAAAACAGATAGCTGCCTGGGAGCTTTAAATAATTTTCGTTGACCTTCGCCAATCTATAAACCTCCTTGAAACTCAAAATCGCCGCCCGAACAATCGAACGACGATTCATTAACCGCCCATGACGAGCGAATTTTTTTCCATATGGCGGAGCAGAGAGGACTCGAACCTCCGCGCCCTTTCGAGCCTAACGATTTAGCAAACCGTCCCCTTCACCGACTTGGGTACTGCTCCTTTTGAAAAACCTTGTGCAGGTTACCACAACATTTGCCGCGTGTCAAGAAAAATTTAATTCGACGCGCCGAAGAACAGGATATTGTTGCCCGTTTGGTCGGTGACGACGCGAATAATTTTGCGTCCCGCGCTTTGGCACCACGTTTCGGCAACGGGCGTCGGCGTCTGCAACAGCGTATTTCCTTCGGGGTCGCTCAAGCCGAGAGTTTCAAGCGTCATAAGCAAAACCGCCTGCGAAACTTGCGGATTGTTCGCGTTTTCGTTGATGACTTGCACAATGAAAACGTAACCGTCGGGGCTGACGTAAAAGCGAATTTGCCCGTCGGAATTTGGCGCGCCTTTGATGCCGAAGTCGGATTTATAGACGCTCATGCCGGGGAAGTTTTGCGTATCGTCCAAATCTTGACGGCGCACGGGCGACACGAACGCAACCAAATTGCCGCTTTGCTTGAGTTGCTGATACGTCCTGCACGCGGTCATTTTTTCGACGAAAAGTTGTGCTCCGTAGTCCGTCACCTGAACGAAATTGTAATTTGGCTGTTGTTGAGCACCGGCGACGCTTGCAAAGCTCATAAGACAGATCGCCAACACGGTCAAAAGAAGTTTTCGCATGATTGACCACTCCCTCGAAAATTTTTCAGGAACAATTTCTGCGGGAAATTTATCACGGGGCAATTCAACAGTCAACGCGGGCACGAATTTTTTAACTGAACTTTTACTTCGTTGCGCCGAAAAAAGTTATAACCTTGCCTTCGCGGTCGGAAACTTGTCGGATGATTCGTCGGTGAGTGTTCTTGCAAAAAACTTCTGCGGTCGGAGAAACTTTGTTAATCAGCGTGGCAACTTCCTGCTCGTTCAAGCCGAGAGCTTCCATCACCATCAAAAGTACCATGCCGGAATTTTCGGGATTGCCCATACCGAGAAATTGCACGACGAAAACGCGCTCATCTTCATTGACGAAGAAACGAATTTCGCCGTCGGGCAACGGGTCACCGTCCGCGCCGAAAACAGTTCCCCAAACGTTCATGCCCGGGAAATTTTCCGCGTCGTAAAATTGCGGGCGACTTTTCAGTTGCGTGAAAGCGATAACCGTACCGCGTTGCCGAAAAGTTTGGTAGACGACGCCGCCTCCCATGCGGTCAATAAATTCTTTCGGCGTGAAGTCCGAAACTTGAACGAGATTTATATTTTCTGCCGCGTGAGCCGTGCAAGTCAAAAGCAACAGCACCGTCACCGTTGCAAGAAAAAATTTTTTCAACGTTTGTCATCAACTCCCCAAGCGTGAATTCCTTCGCGAGTCGGAATAATTTTCGGATCAAAAATCGGTTCATCGACGCCGCGATTTTTTTGCGCAACATAATCGTCCAAAGCAATGAACGCGTATTTGCCAAGTCGCGCAATCGCATAAAGGTTCGTCAAGCACAAAAAGCCCATGAACAAATCCGCGCTGTCCCAAACAAGACCGAGCTGAGCGAAACTGCCGAACAAAACCATTGCCACGACGCCGACACGAAAAATATTCATCGCGTGACGGGCAACGACGCTGGGCAGTGCTCCCGATTCGTCGCCCTCGAAAAACGCGATATTAATTTCGCCGTAATAATAGTTGCCGACGATTGAGCTGAACGCGAACAGGAAAACTATCACCGCCAAAACCGCCGGCGCGTAAGTTCCGTAAACACTTGCAAGCGAATGTTGCACGAGTGAAACGCCCGTGAGTTCGCCGCCGATTGAATATTCGCCCGTCAACAAAACCGAAAACGCCGTAGCCGAACAGACAAGCCACGTGTCGACGTACACGCCGAAACTTTGAATCAAACCTTGCCGAACGGGATGTTTGCCGCTTGCCGTTGCCGCCGCGTTCGGAACGGAACCTTCGCCGGCTTCGTTGCTGAACAGACCGCGTCGCACGCCCGTCATAAACACTGCGCCCAAACCGCCGCCGACAGCTGCCTGAGGACTGAACGCGTCGTGAATTATCAGCGCGAACATTGCGGGAACTTTGTCGAAATTCATCACGACAATTATCAGCGCGCTCAAAAGATAAATGCCCGCCATTGACGGTACAAGCATTTCGGTAAACTTCGCGATTCGTGTCGCACCGCCGAAAATTACGACTGCAGTCAACGCCGCGACTGCAACCGCAGTTATCGCGTGGTCAATACCGAAAGCCGTTTCAACCGCGCCGACGATTGTGTTTGCTTGAACCGAAACATAAATCAGACCGAACGTCACGGAAATTAAAATCGCAAAAAGTTTCGCCAAGCCCGTCATGTGCAGGGCATTTTTCATGTAATAGGCGGGACCGCCGTGAAATGCTCCGTCACCTTTGGGCAACTTGTAAATCTGCGCGAGCGTGCTCTCGACAAAACCTGTAGCACAACCGATAAAGGCGATCAGCCACATATAAAAAACTGCACCGGGACCGCCCGTCACAATGGCAATGGCGACGCCCGCAATGTTGCCGACACCGACACGCGACGCCGTCGACACGCAAAAAGCCTGAAAGCCGCTGATTTCTTTGCCGCCGGTTTTTTGTCCCGCACTCGAAAAAATCAGCTTGACCATTTCGCCGAGTAACCTCAGCTGAACAAATTTTGTTTTGAACGTGTAAACGACTCCCGAACCGATGAGCGCGATGATGATTATGTACGTCCACAGAATCGAATTGATGTCGTTGATAACGCCGTGTAACGCTTCCACAAAAACTCCTCCTTTGCACGGAATTATAACATAAACTTTACGGCGTCGACGAAATTGCGCACGCGGTTTACAAAAAAATTTCTGCGGCGTCACGAAAAATTTTTTGTGCCGTGATACAATGCGCGGCGGAAAGTGAGCTGAGCTTATGAAAAAAATTCTCGTGAGTTGCAAACGCGGCGAAACGACTGCGGCGGTGCTCGTCGACGGGCAACTTGAGGCGATTTATTCCGCAAGCGACGACAACCCGCGCTTGAGCGGCAACATTTACAAAGGTCGCGTGCAAAATTTTCTGCCGGGCATGAACGCGGTTTTCGTTGACATCGGGCGCGACAAAAATGTTTTTCTGCAATTCAAATCGACGCAAAAATTTTCTGTCGGGCAAAACGTCCTGATTCAAATCGAAAAAGAATCCGTCGGCACGAAAGCTGCGCGGGCGACGTTGAATTTCAGTTTGGCGGGACAATTTTTGATTTTTTTGCCGACGCTCGGTTATATCGGCGTGTCAAACAAAATTCGCGGCGACGAACGCGACAGACTTCACGCGCTGGCGAAAAAAATTCGTCCGAATGAAACGGGCTTGATTGTTCGCACGGCCGCCGAAGGTTGCGACGAAAAAACTTTGAGCGACGAACTTGCCGCCTTGCAAAAGTTGTGGGAACGAATTCTCGAACGCAATTCCAAACGCAAGCCGCCCGCGCTTTTGTACAACGACAACGATTTGATTGAAAAAATTTTGCGCAACGAACCCGACACGGAAAATTTTATCGTCGATAACCTGAAAGTTTTGCGCAAACTGAATGAACTTGTCCCGCCCGAAAAAATTTTCTTTCACGAAGGTGACGCGCAGATTTTTGAGACGTTCGGCATTGCGGATGAAATTTCTGACGTTCACAAGCGCGAATTGCCGTTGCCCAGCGGCGGACAAATTATTTTCGACAAAACCGAAGCACTCACCGCGATTGACGTGAACACGGGCAAATTTGTCGGACGAAATTTTGACGAAACGATTTTGCGCACGAATCTTGAGGCGGCAGAATTGATTCTGCGGCAACTGAAACTGCGCGACATCGGCGGAATAATTATCGTGGACTTTATCGACATGGCAAGCGACGACGACAAACGAACGTTGATGAATTTTTTGCGGGAACGGGCACGAATTGACCGAAACAAAACTACAATCGTCGACATGACGCCGTTGGGACTTGTCGAAATCACGCGGCACGGGAACTGCAATTAGGAATTAGGAGTGAGGAATTAGGAATTAAATTCGCAATCGTAATTATTCCTAATTCCACATTGTTTTTACGGAGGTATACGCAGTGAAAAATTTAATCATCATCGGGACGGGTGCTTTTGCCCGCGAACTTTTTTGGCACGCGCAAAAATCAATCGGTTACGACGTTGACTGGCACATAAAAGGTTTTCTCGACGGCGACATAAAACTTTCGGCGGAAGATTATGCGCGTCTGCCCGAAAATATTCCTGTGCTCGGCGACGTGAACAATTACGAAATCTGCGCGGACGACGTGTTTACCTGTGCGGTTGGAACTCCCAAAGCCCGAAAAATTTTGTGCGAAAAAATTTTGTCTCGCGGCGGCGAATTTATAAATCTCGTCAGCGAATTGGCTTACGTTATGCCGACGGTCAAACTCGGTCGCGGCGTGATAATTTCCCCGCACACGGACATTGGTGACAGCGCGGTTATCGGCGATTTTGTCGCGACGAACGCAATGACGATTATCGGGCACGACGTGACGATTGGCGAATTTTCCTGCGTCATGCCGCACGCGAACATTGCGGGTTGGTCGACAATTGGCGCGGAAGTTTTTATCGGCAGCGGAGCGATTATCGTACCGAAAGCCAAAGTCGGCGACGGAGCAACCGTCGGAGCCGGTGCCGTGGTTTTGAAACGCGTCAAAGCCGGCACGAAAGTTTTCGGCAATCCCGCGATTGAAATTTAGTTAGGAGCTTGATTGTGGATAAAGTCAGATTGGCGGCAACAAAAATCGTTTACGAAGTTTCCAAAAATGGCGCGTGGGCAAATGTCGTTTTGGCACAGACCTTGCGACAAGAAAAATTTACAGACCTCGACAGAAAATTTTGCACGGAGCTGGTTTACGGCACGGTTAAAGCCGGCGCGTCACTCGATTGGAAAATCGCCAAATATTTAAATCGCCCGCTGAAAAAAGTTGACGCGAAAGTTTTGGCGGTTTTGCGTGTCGGAATGTATCAAATATTTTTCCTGGATCGTGTGCCGAATTCTGCGGCGGTCAACGAATCGACGGAACTTGCAAAAAAATTCTGTGGTATCGGCGCGTCGAAATTCGTCAACGGAGTTTTGCGCTCGGCAGTTCGTGAGCCCGATAAATCAGATTTTCCGACGGGCGACGACGTTGAATCGTTGGCATTGCGAAATTTTCATCCCGCGCCGCTCGTGAAAATGTTCGTCGACGAATTCGGGCTTGACGCGACGAAAAAAATTTTGGACTTCAACAACACAGATCCGCCGCTTTGTCTGCGCGTGAATTTTTTGCGCACGACACGGGAAAAAATTTTGGACGCGCTGAACAAATTCGGCATTCAAGCGGAGCCAGCGAATTTCGCGCCCGAAGGTGTGATTTGTCGCGGACACGGAGCACTTGATAAATTTCAGCCGTTGCGTGACGGATTGTGTCAAGTTCAGGACGAAAGTTCAATGACTGCGGCAAGATTTTTAAATCCTCAGGCGGGCGAATTCGTAATCGATTGTTGCGCGGCACCCGGCGGCAAGTCAACGCACATTGCCGAACTCATGCAAAATCGCGGGCGAATTGTTGCGGCGGACATTTACGAAACGAAAATTGAGCACATAAAACAAAATGCCGAACGTCTCGGAATAAAAATTATCGAACCGACGTTGATTGACGCTCGCGAACTCGGCAAAAAATTTCCCGCGCAGGCAGATAAAGTTTTGGTTGACGCGTCTTGTTCCGGACTCGGCGTAATTCGTCGCAAGGCTGATATGCGTTGGAAAAATCTTGCCGACATTGACAAGTTGCCGACGTTGCAGTTGGAAATTCTTTCGAGTGCGGCTGAGACTTTAAAACGCGGCGGGATTTTGGTTTATTCGACGTGCACAATTTTGAAGCGCGAAAATCAATCCGTTGTCGAAAAATTTTTGTCGACGCATGAAGATTTTGAGCTTGTCGAAACGAAAATTTTCCTGCCGCATGTCACGAACACGGACGGATTTTTTGCCGCGAAGTTGATTCGCCGTTGATAAAAATTTCGGCGCGGCGTCAACGTCGACATATCGATAAATTTGCGGCGCGTTAATTGTTCCCCCGCTTTTAAAGCGGGTGCCGCATGTCACGAACACGGACGGATTTTTTGCCGCGAAATTGATTCGCCGTTGATAAAAATTTCTAACCAACTGTTTGCCCACCTTTTAAAAGTGATTCGCTCGTCGAAATTTGGCGGGCGATTTTTCATTGCGCGAAAACTTTGTGCCCGTCGACGAAAGTTTTTTTGACGTTAAAATCGTCGTCGAAAATCGTAATGTCAGCGGACTTGCCGACTTCCAAACTTCCGACGCTGTCAAAAATTTTCAATTCAACGGCGGGATTTTTCGTAACAAGTTCGACGCCCGAAGCAACGTCCGTGTCGGTGTTCGCGCAGAAATTTTTCAGCACGTCGTTAAGTGTGGCGACGGAGCCGACAAGTGTCCCGTCAGCAAGTGTCGCCAAATTTCCGTTGACGAAAACTTTTTGTCCGCCAAGTTCGCTTTCGCCGTCACCCAAACCGCAAGCCCGCAACGAATCGGTTATCAAAATAATTTCGTCAAGCGGCTTGATTTTTTTTACGAAACGTTGAGCGACGGGGTGAACGTGAACATTGTCGGCGATTAATTCAACGTTTGCATGTGAATCGAGAGCCGCCCCGACGACGCCGGGTTTCCTGTGATGAAACGGACTTTGCGCGTTAAAAAGATGCGTGACGTGCGTGGCTCCGCGTTCAATCGCCGCAGTTGCAATTTCGTAAGTCGCCGCGCTGTGCCCGATTGACACGACGATATTTTTTTCGCGGCAACGGTCGATGAAGTCAAACGAAATTTCTTCGGGCGCAACGGTGACGATTTTAATCACGTCCGCAAATTTTTCGACGAACGCGAAATCGGCGGGGATGATATATTGTTCGTCCTGCGCGCCTTTAAATTTTTTGCTGATAAAAGGTCCTTCGAGATGTGCACCGAAAATTTTTGCACCGTGAGAAATTTTTTGTTCGTGACGAATTCTTTTCAACGCGGCTGAAATTTTTTCGAGTGACATGGTCATTGTCGTCGGCAGAAAACTTGTGACGCCCGAACGCGGCAAAAATTCCCGCATTGTCGTCAAAGCAGTTTCGTCGTCGTCCATTGTGTCGGCACCCGCGCAACCGTGAATGTGCACGTTGATAAAACCGGGCGCGACGAAATTATTTTCCGCGTCGACAACTTCACCTTCGACGGAATCGCTTATCGAAAAAATTTTCTCGTCGAAGTTCAAAACTGTACCCGCGCAGATTTTAAAGTCGCCGTTGTCGTCAGGCAGAATCAATCGCCCGTTTACAATACTCGTCATGAAAAATTACCTCCGAAAATTTTTGCCGATTATATCACGGGCGTTGCTTGAACGTTGCGCAAAAAATGTTCTGCAGTTATAATGTCGCAGCAACTTTTAAAAAGTTGACAAACAGTTGACGCGATTCACCGCTTGATAAATTCGGCGTGTCGACCGCGTTTAAATTTTTTCGTCGACTTGAGGAGGGAAATTTTTTTGACTAACGACGTTATGATTATCAACGCCTTTGTCCTGTACATCGGTTTGATGATGGCGATTGGCGTTTATTATTACCGCCAAACGAAAAACATGAGCGATTATTTTTTGGGCAACCGCAAACTCGGCGCGTGGGTCACGTCACTTTCCGCCGAAGCGTCCGACATGAGCGGCTGGATGTTGATGGGCGTACCCGGTTTCGCGTATCTTGCCGGATTGAATTCCGCGTGGATTGCTATCGGAATTGCTATCGGCACGTGGGCGAACTGGCGTTTCGTTGCGGCGCGACTTCGTCAATACACGGAACTTGCCGGTAACGCGTTGACTCTGCCCGAATTTTTGCAGAACCGTTACAAAGACACAAGCGGACTTTTGCGAATCGTCCCCGCGATTTTCATTTTGATATTTTTTATTTTGTACACGTCAAGCGGATTTGTTGCGGCGGGCAAACTTTTTGAAACTGTCTTCGGTCTGCCGTTCCAATACGCAATATTTTTGGGCGCGGGCTCGGTCGTCTTTTACACATTGATTGGCGGATTTCTCGCGGTCAGTCGCACGGATTTTATTCAAGGCGTGATGATGTTTTTCGCGATTTTGCTTGTCCCGATATGCGCGGCAATGAGTTTGGGCGGATTCGGCGACACGATTTCGGCAATTTCCGCGTACAAAGAATCAATGTTTCAACCGCTCACCAAACCGGACGGCTCGGCAATGGGCATTATCGAATTGATTTCGCTGCTTGCGTGGGGTATCGGTTATTTCGGTCAACCGCACATTTTGGTTAGATTCATGGCGATAAGGTCGACGAAAGAAATTCCGCAGGCAACGCATATCGCAATGACGTGGGTCATTTTGAGTTTGGCGGCGGCGGTCGCGGTCGGCATGGTCGGCACGGTTTACCTGTCGACACCGCTTGAAGGCACGAACGCGGAAACGGTCTTCCTCGTGATGACGAATCAGCTGTTCCCGCCGATAGTTGCAGGTTTGGTTTTGAGCGCGGTTTTGGCAGCGATAATGTCAACTGCCTCGTCACAACTTTTGGTCGCGGCGTCGGCATTCGCGCAGGATTTTTACAAAACTTTGATTCGCAAAGATGCCAATCAAACCGAACTGGTTTGGATTTCGCGTGCATCGGTTTTGATTATCGCGTCAATCGCAGTATTTTTGGGTTTCAATCCCGACAGTTTTATTTTGGACATGGTTGCTTACGCGTGGGCGGGATTCGGTGCCGCATTCGGTCCTGCATTGCTGATGAGTTTGTTTTGGAAACGCACGACACGACGCGGAGTTATCGCGGGAATTATTGTCGGCGGCGTCACGGTTTTGGCGTGGAAACAGTTTGAACTTTTCGGGCTGTATGAAATTGTCCCCGGATTTATTTTCGCGTTGATTGCAATTTGGCTCGTCAGCAAAATGGATTCGGAACCCGACAAAGAAATTCTTGCGACGTTCGACAAAGTTCACAACAGCAAAATTTGACGCGAAAAATTTTTGACGACGGAGGTGCCGCGATGAGAAAAATTCTTTTGCTCGCGACAATTTTTTTCTGCGTAACCTGCGCGGGCTGTTTTCAAGGCGGCTCAAATTTAATCGTCACGGACGACGGTGAAGTTTTCATGCGCAATAAATTTATCGGCGTCCCGCTTTTGGCTGAGCAAATCGAATCGTTCAAAAAAAATTTTGCACGCAATCCGAACGCAGAAATTTCGCCCGTCGTCGAAAACAACATGAGCGGCTTTGAAGTTCGCGTTCAATATCCGAGCGTCGAAAAATTTGCGGCGGAAAAATTTTCACTCTTCGCGGCGCACGAAGGTAAATGTTTCGGTATTCGGCAACGCAACGGCTGGTTTTTCGACGCGTACAATTTCGACTTCATTTCGTCGGGCGAACAAAAATTTTCGCCGAGTGAAGCCGCCGCAATTCAAAGCATGTTGTCGCAGGTAACTTTCGATTTGACGATTGAGTTGCCGTACTCCGCAGAAAAACACAACGCCGACAAGTTTGACGCCGCGCAAAAAATTTTAACGTGGAATTTGGCACCGACACTTTTAAGCGGCACCGATAAACACATGCGCGTTGAATTCAAGCTGTGGCATCACGACAGGATTTTTTTGACGGCATTGGCTGAATTGTTGCTTTTGGCGTCGACGATATTTTTCACCGTCAAAACTCGTGCGGAAGAATCGGACAGCCTCAAAGCCGATTTGAAATTTAAGCGCAATGTCTTCGCGGGATTGTTCGTCGCGTTGGCGTTAATTTCGACTTACATGCTTTTGACGCCCGTGACGTTCCCCGAAACAATTTCCGCCGTCGTGCCGTGAATTCCGCTTGCAATTTGAAATGCGCTGTGATAAACTCCCGTAACTGTAGAAATGTCAAGGAGGTGACGAATTTGCCTAACATTAAATCTTCAATCAAGAGCATGAAAATTGACGCGAAACGCCATGCGCGCAACGTTGCCGAAAAAATTCGCATGAAGAGAGCGCAAAAACTCGTTTTGGCGGCAATCGCGGCAGGTGACGCGGCAAAAGCAAAAGAACTTCTGCCCGCAGCTCACAAAGCAATCGATCAAGCGGCGGCGAACAACACCATTCACAAAAACGCGGCTGCACGCAAGAAATCCAAACTCGCGCTGAAAGTCAACGCAGTTTCGGCTTAAAAAATTCCGGCTCGTCGAAAGGCGGGCTTTTTTCGTTACAAACTTAATGTTATCAAACGGCTTGCCAAATTGGATGCAACGTCACGTTGCCTCGTCGAAAGGCAGGCTTTTTTCGTGCAAAAAATTTTCAGTCATATCACGGCGCAGCGATAAAATTTAATTCGTGACAACGTTTGAACGCGGCGAAAAAATTGCGAACGTCGACAAACCGCGTCGCGTCAACTGTTTGGTTACTTTTTAAAAGTAACCGGGCTTTTTTCGTGCAAAAAATTTCATCGCAACAAAATGCCAAGCAAATATTTCCGTAACTTTTAAAGCAAGCTCGGCAAAAAATTATCCCTGACAGCACGAAAATATTTTTAAGTGTTTGAAATAATTTTCACGCTTGATTCATGACGCGTATAACAGATATTCCTATAATTAAATTGAAAAAATTTTCTAGGACGGGGTTTTCATGATCAAAAAACTTTTTGTAGCAACAATCTTGGTGTTCGTAACAGTATTCGTTTTAACTTCGGAGTGCGGCAACGAAAAAAAATTTTTGTCCAAAGCCAAAAAACTTCCCGAAACTCCAAAGGTCGAAGAAATATCGCCATTCCACGACACGCCCGCCAAAATTGCCCAATATCTCAACGACGAAACCGATTATTCGGTTTATCTTGAGTACCCGAAAAAATCTTCCGACAGTTTTATTCACAACTCTCACAAAATACGTTCGGCAAGCATGATTAAAGTTTTTATCATGGCGGCGGTCATGGAAAAAGTCAAAAGCGGTGAAATCAGCCTCGACGAGCCTTTGATTCTTGAAGAATACAACATGGTCGACGGAGCAGGAATTTTGGTCGGCGAAGCCCCCGGCACTTCATTTAAATTGCGCGACGTTTTGGAGCTGATGATAACTTACAGCGACAATACCGCAACCAACATGATTATTGATCGAATCGGCGGAGACGAAATTAACGCTTACGCCGAAAGGCACGGTTACAACGACACGTTTTTGGGTCGCAAGATGATGTTTCACGAAGCGATTGCCGGCAACGGTGAAAATTATTCGTCGGCACGAGACTTGGGACTTTTTTTCAAGCGACTGTACAATTATCAATGCGTCAACGAAAAGTTTGATAAAATGATGATTGACATTCTTCTTAAGCAGACCGACACGGATTGTTTTCCCGCCGCACTTCCCGACAAAAAAATTGCTCACAAGACCGGCGCGCTCGACGACGTTTATGACGACGGCGGAATTATTTACAGCAACGCGGGCGACGCCATACTTGTCATCATGACGGAAAATTCTGCGAGTGAATATGAAACGATTCAACACATGAAAAATTTTGCCCGCGCAGTCATCAAGTAAAAATTTAACGACGGATTTTTTTATCGGTAATGCGTACTGCAAGTCGCACAGAAAATGAACCAAAATTATTACTGACAGCGCGAAAATATTTCTAAACATTTGAAACAACTTTCATGCTTGATTCATGACATTTATAAAGAATTTTCCTATAATGACTGAAAAATTTTTTAAGGAAGTGGTCTTCATGATCAAAAAACTTTTTGCGGCGATGATTTTTGCGTTCGCGCTTGTCGTCACAGGACAAACCAACGTCGAAGCAGCGGAAGTCTACGTGGGTAGCTACAGCGACGGCACGGCAGTTTATTTGCTCACGGAAACCATTGATCGCTACACGCGCAACACAAGCTATGAGGTTACTTGTGCAGTCAGAGCCGGCAACGACTATCTGCAATACGGTTTCGAGCGAATCAATGGACGCGTGGCCTACAGAAATTCGGAAGGCTATCACGGTTACATTGACGACGGTTCGTCGCCCGTTGCAGCTGCCATTTATCGCTACCTCAGAAATCGTTAAGGAGTCAACCATCATGGTTAAAAAACTTTTTGCAACGATGATTCTGGCGTTTGCACTTGTAATTGCAGGTGGGCAAATGTCCAAAGCCGAAGCAGCGGAAGTCTACGTTGGAAACTACAGCGACGGCACAGCGGTTTATCTGCTCACTCAAACCATCAAAGAGCGAAATTATTCGAATGCCGTGCGCTATTGGTGTACTGTTCGCGCCGGCAGAGATTATCTTGACTATGAATTTTGGTCGGAAGCAAGCAACTCATGGACTTGGTACTACAAAAATTCCGAAGGCTATAGCGGGCGTGTTCACGACGGAAGCTCGCCCGTTGCCGCAAACATTTGCAATTACATTGGACGATAAAAATTTAAGGAGGCATTTATCATGATGAAAAAATTTTTTGCGGCGATGATTTTGGCGTTCGCGCTCGTTGTTGCGGGACAAACTAACGTCGAAGCGGGCGAAGTCTACGTCGGCAACTACAGCGACGGTTCGGCGGTTTACCTGTTGACGCACACCGTCAGCATTCAGAGCTACAGCCCTTACCGTTTCACTTGCAGGGTTCGTGCGGGATATGATTATCTCAACTACAGCTTTTATCCGTACAACGGCAGCCCGTACTACCGCAATTCCGAAGGTTATTCGGGTTACGTCAACGGCGGTGCCTCTCCTGTCGCGTCGAGCATCTATCGCTACGTCGTCAACAATTTCTAAGGGTGAGCAAACATGTTCCGCAAATTTTTTATCTCACTGATAACAATCGCCGTGATTTTTACTTCGGCTTGCGTCGCTGACGAAAAACTTCCGCCGAACGAACAAAAAGATGTCCCGACTGAACAAAAAAATTTCCCGACGGTCAAAGCCGAATCACCGTTTGACGGGATTGACGGAATCATTGCCGAAACGCTCAACGACGGCACCGAATACGCGGTTTATCTCGCTTTCCCGACAAAATCTGCCGAGCCGTTCATTTACAATTCAAAGCCGATGCGCTCGGCAAGCATGATCAAAGTTTTTATTTTGGCGGCGGTCATGGACAAAGCAAATCGCGGCGAATTGGACATTGACGAAACGTTGACACTCAACGGCAGTGACAAAGTCGGCGGCGCGGGAATTTTGGCGGGTTATGCTTCAGGCACGCAACTTTCCCTGCGCGAAGTTCTGGAGTTGATGATAACGCACAGTGACAATACAGCGACGAATATCGTTATCGACCGCGTAGGCATGGACGCGATTAACGCCTACATTAAAAGTCAAGGCTACGGCGATACGGTTTTGCGACGCAAAATGATGGACTACGACGCCATTGCCGCAGGACGCGAAAATTTTTCTTCCGTGCGCGACTTGGGAACTATTTTTTTGAAACTGTACAATTATGAATGCGTCAACGAAAAGTTTGATAAAATCATGCTTGATTTTCTCGTCAAACAAACCGACACGGATTGTTTCCCCGCCGCACTGCCCGACAAGCAAATTGCTCACAAAACGGGCGCGCTTGACGGACTTTACGACGACGGCGGAATTATTTACAGCAACGCCGGAGATGCCGTGCTCGTCATAATGACGGAAAATTTCACGGGCGAATACAACACGATTCAACACATGAAAGCTTTTGCCCGCGCAGTCATCAAATAAAAAAAATCGCCTCGACAAAACGTCGGGGCTTTTTTTATTTCGTTCGCGACATGTCATAAAGGTCGCAGTCGCGAACAATTATTCCGATAACGCCGGAAATATTTACGATAAATATGGTTGCCGCTATCATCAAGCCGATTGAGTCTTCAGAAAAGCTGAATTGAGTCAGCATAATCATCATCGTTGCGATTAATCCGCCGTTTTCGCTGGGAGTTGAAATTGCAAACTGCACGGACAGAAATGCGACGATTATCAGTTGTGAAATCGACATTTCGACGCCCGAAAATTCCGCCGCAAAGAACATGTAAATAATTATTCCGATTGTCGACGGTATCGGGCACAGCGCGTGCGACAACGGGATATAAAAATCGCACAGGTTTTCATTCACGCCGAATTTTTTCTTGCAGATCTCGATGTTTAGCGGCATTGACGCGCTTCCGCTGCTCGTCGTGAACGTAATCAGGCACGCGGGATAAATTTCGCGCAGAAAATCACGGATTTTTACGCCGTGTTTAATCGAAATCATCAAAAGCATTGCCGCCGGAACCGCCGCGAACGCAATATAATTCGCCGCAAGAATTTTCCACAGAACCGCGAATTCATCAATCGAATAAACCAAAATCGTCTTCACGATGCTCAAAAAAATTATCAGCGGGATAATTTTCATCACGATTGAAACCATCTTGAAAATAATTTGCTTACTTTCGGCGATTATTTTTTTGAACTCGCTGACTCTGTCGCCCAAAATCGTCACGCAAACGCCCAACAGTATCGCCCAAACGACGATTTGCAAAATATTTCCCTTCAAGAACGGCTCAACGATATTTCTCGGCACCATTGAAATAATTGACTCAAAAATTTTCGACGTTTCGTCTGCGTTTGACGATAAAATTTGTCCGTCGAAGCCGAAATTCACGACGGGAAAAAATATTTCGCTGACAAAAATCGTCACGACCACGATAAACAGCAAAATTTTTAAAAATCTCATCAAGATTGTTGTCCCGATTTCGTTCAACGTCGTGACGTTTTCCATCGCGCAAATACTCGCGACTATCGAAATGAACACCAGCGGGATATTTATCGCGATAATCGCGCCGAAAAGCGTATTCAGTATCGGCGTGATGATGTTGACAATCAGCTTTTGCATTTCGGGCGAAAAATTTCCCGCGATTAATCCGAAAGCAACAGCCAACAGAATTGAAATCGTGCTTGAGCCGCCGGGAATTTTTAAATTTTTTATTTCGCGTGGCGAAAACGCCCGAATTTCGTTGAAGCCGCCTTCGTAACGGTAAATCACGTGCGCTTTTTCGTAATTCAAAAGGTCGTGCAAGATGCTTTCCGAAAAAATTCCGTCGTCGTCATATTCAAGCGGGTTGAACGGTTTGCCTTTGATTTTTATCGAAACACGCGGCGTGCCAAGCCATTTTCGCGCTACGAAATTAAATTCGTAATCCTCGCCGAAATTTTCTTGATAACGAAGTAATGATTCTTCCAACATAAGACAAATTTTGAGCTTGTCTTTACGGGGCACGTTCACGGAATCAAAAAATTTTTCGATTGACTCCATGACGGTCGCGATGTTTTCGTTTGAAAGTTTCGTAAAAATCACCTCGCGGCAATTATAGCCAAAAAATTTGTCCCGACAAGATTTACCGGCGTGAGTTTACTTCAAAAAACTTTTCCCTTTTCCCTTGTCGCTTGTCCCTTAACTTGATATAATCGCCGATATTGCTTCACGAAAATTTCAGTGACTAAATAAATCTTTGGAGCAAGCGTGACGCTTGACCCAACTGACGCGCCGGAACGCCTCGACATTCAAATTCGTCGCCGCGTTCATGCGTAATAAAATTTTGGAGGCTTTGTTATGTGCGGAATTGTCGGATACATTGGCGAACAAAAAGCCGCGCCGATTTTGTTGGACGGCTTGACGAAACTTGAATATCGCGGTTACGATTCGGCGGGCATTGCCGTCGATTGTGGCGAAAATGTTTTCATCGAAAAAGCTGTCGGCAGACTCGACGCGCTCAAAGACAAGTTGAAAAATAATTTTCCGGTCGGCACGGTCGGTATCGGTCACACGCGTTGGGCGACTCACGGTCGTCCGTCGGACAGCAACGCGCACCCGCACACCGATTGCCACGGGGATTTTGTCGTCGTGCACAACGGGATTATCGAAAATTATTTGTCGCTCAAGGAAGATTTGATTTCACGCGGGCACAAGTTCACTTCCGAAACAGATACCGAAGTCGTCGCGCATTTGCTTGAGGAAACTTATCGCGGTGATTTTGTCGAAGCCGTTCGCGAAGTCCTCAGCAAAATCGAGGGCTCTTATTCGCTTGCGTTCATGGCGAAAAATCATCCCGACGTTTTAATCTGCGCGAAGCAGGACAATCCGCTTGTCATTGGTTTGGGCAACGGTGAAAATTTCATTGCGTCGGACATTCCCGCGATAATCAATCACACGCGTGAAGTTTACATTTTGAACGACGGCGAACTTGCGCTTGTCAAAAATAATTCCGTGGAAATTTTGAATCGTCGCGGCGAACACGTCAACAAAAAAATTTTTCACGTGACATGGAACGCCGAAGCTGCCGAAAAGGGCGGCTACGAACATTTCATGCTTAAGGAAATTAACGAACAACCCAAAGCCGTGCGCGACACAATGAGCAAACGCATTGCCAAAGACGGCGGCTCAATCGTTCTCGACGAATTGAATTGGACGAAAGATTTTCTCGACGGTATCGACAAAATCTATATCGTCGCGTGCGGCACGGCTTATCATGCCGGTCTTGTCGGGAAATTTTACATTGAAAAACTTGCGCGCAAATTGGTCGAAGTTGACCTTGCGAGCGAATACCGTTACCGCGATCCGATTGTCGACGAAAAAACTTTGGTTATCGTCGTCAGCCAATCCGGCGAAACTTCGGACACACTTGCCGCGTTGAAAGAATCGAAACGTCGCGGCGCGAAAACTTTGGCGATAACAAATGTCGTCGGCTCTTCGATTGCCCGCGAAGCTCATCAAGTCATTCACACTTGGGCGGGTCCCGAAATTGCCGTTGCGTCAACCAAAGCTTACACGACGCAATTAATTTTGATGTTCATGCTTGCGTTGTACATGGCTCAAATTTGCGGAACTCAATCGCCCGAAAAAGTTCGCGAACTGATTGCCTTGCTGAAAAAAATTCCCGCGCAGATTTCGGAAACTCTGAGCGACGTGGAGCCGATTAAAACTTTTGCCCGTCAATACGGTTTCAACGAAGATGTTTTTTATATCGGGCGTTCGCTTGACTACGACGTTGCGTTGGAAGGTGCGCTCAAGCTCAAAGAAATTTCCTACATTCACGCGGAGGCTTATGCATCCGGTGAACTCAAACACGGCACACTTGCGTTGATTGTCGAAGGCGTGCCGGTTATCGCGCTGGCAACTCAAAAAAGCGTCTACGAAAAAACGCTGTCGAATATCAAAGAAGTCAAAGCCCGCGACGCTGTTGTTATCGGCATTGCGGCTCAAGGCGATTCGGAGCTGGAAAAATATCTTGACCATGTAATTTTCGTGCCGGAAACGGACGAACTTTTGATTCCGCTGTTGACGGTCGTGCCGTTACAGTTGCTTGCTTACTACGCGGCGATAACCAGAGGCTGTGACGTTGACAAGCCGCGCAATTTGGCAAAGTCGGTGACGGTCGAATAATGAAGCCATATTTCAAGGACGAAGATTCTGCGCTCTATCTTGCTGATTCACATAAATTGCTGGAAGATTTTCCATCTGAGTGCGTAGACGTAATTTTTGCCGACCCGCCATATTTTTTGTCGAATGACGGTTTCACTTGTAAAGGCGGCAAGGCTGTTTCCGTGAACAAGGGCGATTGGGACAAAGCCGATACGTTTAAAGACAAGCACGAGTTCAATCGGCATTGGATAAATCTTTGCCGAAATGTTCTTAAGCCAAACGGAACGATTTGGATTAGCGGGACTTTGCACAACATTTATTCGGTCGGCATGGCTCTCGAAGAAACGGGCTTCAAAATCATGAACAATATCACGTGGCAGAAGACAAACCCTCCGCCGAATTTGAGTTGCAGATATTTCACGCACAGCACCGAAACAATTCTTTGGGCAAAAAAAAACGCGAAAGCCAAACATTTTTTCAACTACGCGCTAATGAAGGAACTTAACGGCGGTAAACAGATGAAAGACGTTTGGTCAGACCTTTGGACGGGGGGATTAACTCCACGATGCGAAAAGACTTTCGGCAAGCACCCGACGCAAAAGCCGCTTTATCTGCTGAAAAGAATTTTGCTCGCGTCTACACGTGAAGGCGATATAATTTTAGATCCGTTTTGCGGTTCGGGAACAACGGGCGTCGCCTGCAAACTTTTGGGCGGAAGAAAATTTATCGGGATTGACAATAACCCCGAATTTATCGCGTTGGCTAAAGAAAGGTTGATACACGCTCATGAACAGAAATTTTAACGAATGGCTTGCGACTTTCCGCGACTCGATAAACAGATACGACTATTACACGGACTTTGCCAAAGTTTACGAAAACGCGTCGAAGCTGAAGGTTCAAATTTATATTTTGAATTCGCTTGTCTGCTCGGAAAATATCGAACAAGAATTTGAAAAGCTCCTTACCGAATATCCCGAATGCCTGAAAGCGGTTCCGATTCTGTTGGCTGTGCGTCAAAGCGAACTTTTTTGCCGCGACGACAACGGCGAATTCATTTACAATTTCGACGAGCCGAATCAATCTGTCGAGCAATACAAATACTTCATGCGGAAGACGGGACTTTTCGACCTGTTGCAAAAGCATATCATCAGCAACTTGTATGACTACGTGACGGGCGTTGAAGTCGGGCTTGATTCAAACGGACGGAAAAATCGCGGCGGTCATCAAATGGAAAATCTCGTCGAAAAATTTTTGATTGCTGCGGGCGTCGAATATTTCAAGGAAAAATACGATCACGAAGTCGAAAAAATGTTTGGGCTTGACTTGTCGGCAATTACCGCGAACAGAACTTCGACCAAACGTTTTGATTTCGTTGTCAAGACCGCGAATAAAGTTTTAGGCATCGAAACTAACTTTTACACGAGCGGCGGCTCAAAGCTCAACGAAACGGCGCGCAGTTACAAAACGATTGCATTGGAGTCGAAAAACATTGACAGCTTTGAATTCGTTTGGATAACCGACGGCAAAGGTTGGAAATCCACGCGAAAAAATTTGAAAGAAACTTTCCTCGTTCTGCCGACGCTGTACAACATCCGCGATTTGGAGAACGGAATTTTTTCGGAGCTTTTCAAAGTGAAATAAAAAATCATGGCAAATATTTTTACGGCCTTTCGCAAGGCAGACGACAAGTTAATCGCCAAACTTACGGCAATTTTTCAATCCGTGACGAAAAAAAATCTCGCCATACCTTTCGGCAAAAGCACGAAACAAATTTTCGACGAAAATTATCGTTCGTTGCTTAAGGCGGAGCGTGCGGAACTCGACGAAAAATTTCGTGAGGCAATTCGCAACCGTTTTGTTTTTTACGATACCGACGACGAAGAACTTTCAAATTCGGTGGCACTCAAAGCCGCTTTGATGGTATACGCGGGCAATAAAACCGTGTTCGAGGCGATTCACGAGGAAGCGCACGAAAAAAATATTTTGGCGACGACAAATCGGATGGTTGACGCCGTTGCGGAAAGTCCTTCAGCGAAAGAGCCGATAAGAATTTCCGAACTGAAATTCAAGGACATTTTTTCGATTGACGCCGACCTTTTGGCAAGGTGCCTTTGCATTGCGCGGGAACTCAACGGCAGAGCTTTTACGCCGACGGAACATGAACTTGCCGAATGGACGGAATATCGAGCCGCTTTTTCGCAGAAACTTGCCGAGTGGAAAGCGTTTTGTAAGCAATTGTCGCCGAAAAAAAATCAGCCGGTCGACGCGGACGAATTGAAACAAAATCTTGACGCGTTGCATAAAAAAAGTGACGAGCTGACAAATTCTGTTCGACAAACATTGAGCGACGAATTTCAACGCAGGAAAGATTTTTCGGAACGCGCCGAAGTCGAGCACGGTGAACTTTTGGAGCGATTGAAACTTACGCGGGCATTTCAATTTTTCGATTACCGCGAACAAGTCGCCAAACATAACGCGGCTTTGGCTAAAAAATAATTTGGTCAGCAGATTTTTTGAATTGGAGTTTTTCCGGTGAATGAACGTGTAAATATTCTTGGTGTGAAAGTCGACGCGGTGACGATGGCTCAAGCAGTCGAGCGCGTGGCAGATTTAATCGACGCGGGCAAACCGTCAATCGTGGCAACTGCGAATGCCGAAATGCTTTTGCGGGCGACACACGACGACGAATTGAAAAATATTTTGAACGCGGCAAGTTTGGTTGTACCGGACGGCGCGGGAACTGTTTGGGCGGCACGACACCTCGGCAAGCAAATGCCCGAACGCGTCGCGGGTTTCGATTTGGTTCAAGAACTCATGAAACTTGCGCCCGTCAAGCAGTGGAAAATTTTTCTGTTCGGTTCCGCACCGACAATCGCCGATAAAGCGAAAGTCAAAGCCGAAACACTTTACCCCGGCATAAAAATCGTCGGCACGCGTAACGGTTACTTCACCGCCGCAGACGAGCCGGAAATTATTTCGCAAATAAAATCTGCGCGTCCCGAAATTTTGCTTGCGGCTCTCGGCGTCCCGAAACAGGAAAAGTGGCTTGCGAAATTCCGCGACGAATTACAAATACCCGTGTCAATCGGCGTCGGCGGAACTTTTGACGTAATGGCGGGCGTCGTCAAGCGTGCTCCTCTGTGGATGCAACGGGCGAAACTTGAATGGCTTTTCCGTGCAATGTTGCAACCGTCCCGCGCAGGTCGTCTGGTCGCCTTGCCGAAATTCGTTTTGAAAGTTCATCAACAGAAAGTCAACAGCTGAAAAAAATTTTAGCTTTAAGCTTCGAGCTTTAAGCTTTAAGGAAAATCGTCAATCCTAAAAGCTAAAAGCTGACAGCTGAAAGCTCTTAACGGAGCGTGATAACGTTGAGCATAATTAAAGAAGGTTTTTATTTCGCGGGCGTCGCGCTCCTCGTCGCGATTTTACTCGGCGTGCTGATTCATCCGTATGCCGCGATTGTGCCCGCCGTGCTTGCCTGTTACTGCATTTATTTTTTCCGCAACCCGAAACGCACAATTCCCGCCGACGAAAATTTAATCGTGTCGCCCGCCGACGGAACTGTTCAAGACGTGGTTGAAGTTGACGACGATGATTTTGTCGACGGACATTGTCGCAAGGTGATAATTTTTTTGTCGATATTTGA
Source organism: Selenomonadaceae bacterium (assembly GCA_017470715.1). Classification (GTDB taxonomy): domain Bacteria; phylum Bacillota; class Negativicutes; order Selenomonadales; family Selenomonadaceae; genus Quinella. Next base: position 48,334 of record JAFUYE010000119.1, on the reverse strand, counting down.
CGTGCATGTCAATCGTAGTCCCATTGCCGGCGAAATTAAAGTTCAGAAATACGTCTGCGGCAGATTTCGTCCCGCGTATAAAGATTCGGTCGGCTTCGAGAATGAGCGACATTTAATCGGTATCGAAAACAACAGAATTCGCGTGACGGTCACCCAAATCGCGGGAATTTTGGCGCGGCGAATCGTCAGCTGGGTTACGCTTGACGACAAACTTGAAAAAGGCGAACTTTACGGCTTGATTCGTTTCGGTTCGTGCACGGAAATTGTTGTGCCGGACAACGTTGAAGTTCTCGTCAAAAAAGGCGACAAAGTTCGCGGCGGCGAATCGATTATCGGTCGGATTAAATAATGTCGGTGAAAAATTTTACCCTTAAAGCTCAAAGCTTGAAGCTCAAAGCTCAAATGAGGTGGCGCAATGAAATGGTTACTGCCGAACATGTGCACGGCGGCAAATTTGTTTTTCGGAATGTGTTCGATTTTGGCGACGTATGAAGGCGATTACTTCAACGCGTCAATTTTCATATTGATTGCGTTGATAGCGGACGGCATGGACGGAAGAGTTGCCCGCGCACTCAACGCCGCGTCGGAACTCGGCAAGGAAATGGATTCGTTGTGTGACTTGGGTTCGTTCGGCGTGGCACCGGCATTTTTGGCTTACGCGTTCTGTATGCACAATTTTGGTTTACTCGGCAAAGCGGCGGCGATAATTTTTGCTCTGTGCGGAATGTGGCGACTTGCAAGATTCAACGTCAACACAAGCGTCGTGCACGGATTTTTCATGGGGCTGGCAATTCCCGCAGGCGGTTGCATTGTCGCGACGACAACGCTTTTATTTTTGGCGTTGAACATTCACCCCGAAAATTTCGGACTCGTCTACCCGATAACAATCATAATCGTCGCGTACTTGATGGTTTCGCACGTGCACTATCCCGACTTCAAAGGCGGCGGCGAAAAAATGTTTCTCGTTGCAAAAATTTTCGCGGCGGCAATGTTCGCGGGAATAATTTATTTGGCGCGGGAATTCCCCGTGCAAGGAGTTTTGACGGCGATTTTCGCAACTTACGCGGTCTTCGGCATCGTCAATTCGCTGTTGGCATTGATGAATCGCGATAACAGATCAATAGATGGTTAGATCGATAGATGGTTAGATGGTTAGATGGTTAGATGGTTAGATGGTTAGATCGATAGATCGTTAGTGAAAACTATTGATCTAAAAAACTATCGATCTATCGATCTAAAAAACTATCGATCTATCGATCTAAAAAACTATCGATCTATCGATCTAAAAAACTATCGATCTATCGATCTAAAAAACTATCGATCTAAAACGACAGGCGAGGCAAAATAAATGTTTAATTACCCGTTGGATGTGCTCATGGTGCCGTTACAAGTGGTGCTGTTCGTATTCACGTTTTACTTGTGCTTAATCGGATTTTTCGGCATGTGGCGACGCCGCGAAGAAAAAATCACGACACCGCAAAAAAAATTCGCCGTGATTGTCGCCGCTCACAACGAAAGCGCGGTTATCGAGCCGTTGATTAAAAATCTGCAGTCGCTGGATTATCCCGACGAACTTTATGACATTTTTGTTATCGCGGACAACTGCACCGACAACACCGCTGAAATTGCCGCACGCGCCGGAGCAATCGTCTGCAAACGCGTCGACGAAACGAAAAAATCCAAAGGCTTCGCGCTTGAATGGATGTTTGAAAAACTTTTCGAGATGGAAACTCGCGGACAAGTTTATGACGCCGTCGCAATTTTCGACGCGGATAATTTGGTTCACCCGAAATTTTTATTCGAGATGAACAATCGGCTTTGCAAAGGCGACAAAATCATTCAAGGTTTTTTGGACGCGAAAAATCCTTACGACACCTGGGTCAGCGGCACTTTCGCAATCGCCTTTTGGGTTATCGACTACGTGTCGCACCTCGCCAAAACGAATATCGGTTTGTCGGCGGTTCTCGGCGGAACGGGCATGTGCATTACAATCGACGTTTTGAAAAAATACGGCTGGCGGGCGACCTGTTTGACTGAAGACATGGAATTTACGATGAAATCGCTTGCCGAAGGTTTGAAGACGACTTGGGCACACGACGCGATTGTTTACGACGAAAAGCCGTTGACGTTCGCTCAATCGTGGACACAGCGCAAACGTTGGGCACAAGGACAATTCGACGTGGCGCACAGATTTATTCCGAAAATGTTTCGCGAAGGTTTTCGCCGAAAAGATATTCGGATGCTTGACGGCTGTTTGTATCTGTTGCAACCGCATTTTTTGATGCTGTCGTCGTTTTTTTTCCTGATGAGTTACATTCAACTTTTTGCGGGCACGACGCTTTACACAAATATTTATTCCGTCATGCCGTCGCAAATTTTAATCGTCATCATGATCGCGCAATACGTCCTGCCGATGATAATTTTGCTGAAAGTCCGTGCCAAACTCAAATCGTGGTGGTATCTGCTGTTCTATCCGCTGTTTATTTATTCGTGGATACCGATAATTTTTATCGGCTTCATTCACCGCAACGAACACGAGTGGGCGCACACGAAACACACGCGCTCCATGAGTTACGACGACTTCGTCAAGAAACGCACGTACTGAAAAATTCTCCCGCCCGACGGGATTTTTTTTGCGCAAAAATAAATTGGAAGTTGCTTAAACTTTTTGGCAATACCTTGACGCTTGCCGACGCGTGAATTAAAATTTGCACATGAAATTTTTTTCGCAAAGGAGTTGTTTACCGTGAAGCTCACAAAAAAATTTGCGGCGTGCCTGACCGTCATGTTGCTCGCTTTCGCAATGACGGCGACGGTTGCATTCGCGGCTGTCGAAAACGGCGTTGACTGGGAACGCGGCGTTGTTCGGGCAACGGGTTTCGGCGCGGGCAAAGCGAAGTTCCTTAAAACAAATCCCGGACTTTATCGCGAACAGGCAAGACGTGCCGCAACAATGGACGCCCAACGCAAATTGGCGGAAGCCGTCGAAGGCGTTCAAGTCACGGGCGATTCAACGATTGCAGATTTGGAACTTGAAAACGACATTGTTAAAACAAAAGTCAACGCAATCATCAGAGGTATGACCGAAGTCAGCTACGAATTTGTCGACGACGGAAGAAATTGCCGCGTCGTCTTGGAAATGCCGCTGTTCGGTTCGGCAAGTCCTACCGGCGGCGATTCACTTTCCGAAGCCGCGTTTCTTCCGTTCAAAGACACGCCGAAGACAGATTTTCCGTCGCCCGTCGACACAACCGTTGCGACTCAACCGACCGTCGTCAATCAAAATTACACGGGCTTGATTATCGACTGCCGCGGCATGAACATCAACTGCGTCATGAGCCCCGTCATCAAAAACGCGGACGGCACGAAAATTTACGGGCACATGAATCTTGACTACGATAAAATTATCGTCAACGGTATGGCGGCTTACGCGGGCGACGCTTACGACCAAATCAGCAAGCAACGCGCAGGCTCCAATCCGCTCGTCATCAAGGCTGTTCGTTTGGACGACCTGAACGCAAATCCGGTTGTCTCCGTTGCCGACGCGGACAAAATTCTTGCGGCGAACGCTCACGACAGATTTTTGGATAACTGCGCCGTCGTTTTCATTAAATAAACCGGTGACTGCCGATAAAATTTTTAATGCGTAAATCCGGCCGACAGGACGTCGGCCGCGCCTGCAATGAAAACATGGATGTTTTCTTTGCAGGCACAAGGAGCTGACTTGAGCGACAACATTGCGGTTGCGAACGACCAAGCTCTCCGCAGGAGTGCCCTTTTCTTTTGCAACTTTTCTTTTGGGCAAGCAAAAGAAAAGTTGATTCAACAAACTAAAAATTGACGAACGCACCGAATCAAAGCAACAAAACTCGACAAATTTCCGGATAACCGCCACGTCGTTTTCGTCAAATAAAATCATTGCAATTTCAGATTCAAGCCCTCGACAAACGCGTCGGGGCTTTTATGTTTTTCGGCAACTTGCAAATTAAAGTTCCGTTAAAAAAGTATGACGCAACCAATTTTGACGCGGGCGCGCCGGTTCGCGGCTATTGACACAAAGGGGAAGTTGGTTATAAAATTGCCGCATTCAAGGGCATTTTTGCCTTTGACGCGCCGACAAGGTCAACGACTTGATCACTCGTCCGCCTTGTCGAAGGACTCAGAGTTTTGAGTCCGACCGCTCCCATACAATCCCTACCCGTTTTCGGCGCAGGATTAAATATTTCGACGCACGGAATTTTGAGCGGCTCGGAAAAAGGAGGTGACCATTGTTAAGCGTGATCGGCCGGTTTCGCTTCCTTTTTTTGCGAACCGTCAAAAAGGCGTCGTAAAACAATGTGCCCGCGTTTCCTCGTTCGTCGCGGCGTGAGGAACCGATTCAAGAGCGCGGCACAAGACGAATGCTTTCAGTGTAGGGAAAAACGGCATTCGGACTGCGACAGGTTTACAACAAATTTTTTTTGGAGGCAAATTCACTATGACAGATACGTTTTTTGATCTGCAACGTTTCGCCGATCCTGCCATACTCAAAGGCACCGACACCGGCTTCGTATGGGCCAACGGTGAAGCTTTCGTCGGCGGCGGTGTCAGCACGGCAAGTGTCGGCACGCAAACCAATCCTGCGTATTGGGCACCAACCGGCAGCATTTCGGCAATAGCCGGCGCGGAAGTTTATCTCACGGGCAAAGACGCTCAGAATTTCTCAATCGGCAAACAATGGTCGATGACACTCGGCAACGACACCCTGCAAGTAACCAGAAGCGGTGACAGTCTTGCACTCGGCACGTGGCAAGGCGATATGGCAGTCCTTGCAATCAACGGCGAATACAACGAAGCCATCAACGGTAACGAAATTTACATTAAAACGGCGCAACCTGCCATTGTTTCGCTCAATGCCGCGGGCTATACGCTTGCCGAAGGTGCAGACGGAGTACTTATCGGGCTTAACAATGTTGTCGGTCAGGTTAATTTGAGCGCCAACGTTTCCAATGTCAGCTTGGCGACGAGCACGGATACTGCGTCGGCTTCGATTCTCGGCGACGGCGGCTACGATTTTGAAAAATCAGCTCAGGTTTTTAACACCAGCGGCAATATCACCATCTTTACCAACGACAACACAATCACTATGCCCAATGACGATGTTTGGGATCTCAAAGTTACCGACTCCCTTCTCACCGGTCCTGCTGAGATTACAGCCAATTCAATCAGCAAAGCTACAGGCGGCGCAACGCTTACCACGTCCACGGGGCTGAGCGGTTTTACGGTCAACGGCACGACTTGGAATGAAATTTCGGGCGAACTCACCGCAATCGAGTTTGATTCGGTCGGTGCGGCAACCGTCGACAACACGGGCGAAGTCGTCGTCGACGGCGCGGACGGCGCAAAAGTCACCGTTAAAAACCTTGACAGCGCAACCGTCAACGACATCAAAGTTACGGCGACTGGTACGGCTGAAGTCGGTTTCGCACTCGAAGAAGGCGGCATTTCAGCTGTCACAGTGCAAAAAGGTGCCGACCTCACCGTCAACGGTGATACCGCGTTCGACGTTAATGTCGGCAAAAATACTTTCAACGTTGCAACCGGAGCGGACAAAGTTTCTTTCGAAGCCGGTACTTCTTACCTTGCGGTTGAAGTTGAAGAAGAAAAAGCTTATACCGTCACCGGCGGCAATGTTACCTTCGTAGGTGATGACGGCGCGAAGAGTGCCTCGCTCAACGGTGCGGCTGTTTCCGTCAGCAAAGGTGGCATCTTGGCCACAACAGACGACAGTGAAGGCATTGACGATATCGCCGTAGGTGCGGACACGAAAGTCAGCGTTTCGGGCGATTCTAACGGTTTCACAGCCAGCTATGCTCCGATCGGCGACGACGCCGAACATACCTTCGAAGTCAACGGCGCATCAATCGGCGCGGAAGACATTGAAGGGCAAAATGTGGATATTACATTTGGTACCGACGGCAGCAACGTCACCGTCACGGGTCTTACGAACACCGACGACGTTTCGGTTGCGGGCGGCACGGCAGGTATGACTTACCACTTCAAAAACGAAGACTCTTCCAACGCGGTCAAAGTTGCCGCGGGCGAAACCCTGTATGTCACGCTTGACGGCACGGGCGCAGTGACCGACTTCATTGACGAAGCCAACTATAAGAAACTGCAATCCGTCGAAGACCAATGGGAAAACATCGCGACCGTCGGCAGCGAAGAAGACACTGTTGCCGGCAACAAGTCGGATGTCTATACGAGATTCTATAACCTCGGCGGTGCCAGCGCGATTAATAACACCCTTGCTACTTTCGCTAACGAAGATTCCACAACATATGACACAGTTTCCAACCCGAACGGCATCGAAATTCGCGGCAGTGAAGCTCTTGCTACGGCGGGACATGTCACTTTGACTGCGGGCTCGAATGTCGGCGCGGCTCCGATTAACATTCAAGCCGACGAGAGTGATTCTGTCTTTGACGTTGTTCTTGACCTCACAGGCTCGACTGTGCCTTCAACTGTTGCAATCGGCACGGAAGGCGTAGTAGACGCTTCGCACGAAGTTCACCTTAGCAACGCGGGCGGTTATGCTTACCTCGGCGCGCTCGCAACCGGTCAAAACCGCATCTTCGCGGGCACGGCAGGTGCGCAAATTCGTCACGACGGCACCACTCGTGCAACAATCGCAGGCAACAGAGGCAACGACACCATTTGGGGCGGCGCAAATGACATCGTCACCGGCGGCGCAGGTGCAGATGCTTTCTATGACACTGCAAGCTACACCATTAAAGATTATGACGCGACTCAAGGCGACGTTCTTATCGCGACGCGTATTGATTCCGTCAGCGACATTACCAAAGAAAATATCAGATCTTCGGGTAACCAAATCGGCTTCGGCACCGGCAACAAGATGGTCACGATTGGTGACGACCAGAGCGATCCGCTTTTCGTGAAAGTTGCCGTTATGGACACCAACGCCGATATCGTCGGCAGTCCTCGCAATGTGGCACTCGCGGGCATCAACGGCGGTGCGCTTGACGCTTCCGGTCTTGACGCTGCGGCTCTCATTCTTGCCGATTCCGACCGCAACGGTGCTTCGGGCGACAACGTTACCGGTACAAGCGGAAACGACACGATTTATGTCGGTGCAAATGATACCGTCAACGGCGGTGCGGGCAACGACTCCATCATAGCTGAAACCGTTTCTGCCGACTCCGGCGACGCGGGCATTACCGTCGTTCTCAGCGCGGGCAAAGATACCATTTCGGGTTGGACTTTCGGCTTCGACAAAAACGCGGGCGCAACCGAACTTATCGCGGGTGAAGGCTATCAAGCTGAGTTCGATAATGACCGCCTCAAAATCACCGACTCCACCGGCTCGATTCTCCTCGACGACACCAGCAACGCCATTGAACAGGAGCACGGTGAAGCGAAAGTTCTCATTAACGGAACCAAATGGATGGCTATTCGTACCGACGACGAAAGCAAAGGCTACGATAGCAGCTATGGCGACGTTGCCTCGAACGACGAAATTGCCGACTTCTACATTGCGGAACGCGAAGGTCGTCTCGTCTTCGGCGAAGGTGTTACTGAAAATCTCGGCGAAATCCATCTCAGCCGCTACTACGCACCCACGAATTATCAAGACATCACCTATTTGGAACTCGGCAACAACAGCAAAGCCGATGTCTACGGCACAAGCGGACGCGAAACAGTTGCTGTCGGCGGCAGTGCAGAGGCAGGCGCGAACAAGAGAGTCTCTCTCGGCGCGGGCAATGACGTCATCATTTCCGGCGGCGACGGCTCCGTTACTGCGGGTCATACCTTCTACTTCGGCGCAAGCGACGGTCTCGACACAATTAACAATTTCAGCCACAATCTCGGCACCGAAATTGATCCCGACAATCAATATGCGGATACAATCGTCCTCGAAAAATATGGTACAATTTACACCGGCACGGGCGAAAACGGCGGCTCACGTATCGACTTCGTCACCGACGATAACAACCGTGTTTCGCTCTTCGAAGGTGACGGTATCAGCGTCGACAAAGTCTATCAGATCAAAATCGGCGACTTCGACACGAAACTTGCAAAAATCGGCAACTCTTCCGGCGCGAACACCTTCACTTATGCAAGCAACGTTGACTACTACGTCGGCAGCTCCGCAGACAACGCGCAGGATACTCTTAATGTCGGCAACGAAATCGCCAACGCCAATATTTGGCTTGACGGCACGAACGGCACGGCTGACACCAACGCTGACGAACAATACTATCGCGGTATTGCGGTCGTCAATGCAAGTGCGGAAACCAACACCAACGTCTCTTTGGCGGGTAACGGCAACGACAACACGCTTTACGGCGGCGGCGCAGGCACCAACAACTACCTGTGGGGCGGCGCGGGCAACAACGTCCTTATCGGCTCCGAAGACGGTCAAGACACGTTCTTCTATGTCCGCAATGCAGGTGCTTACTTGCAGGGCGTCGACGACGATGTCACGGGCGGCAACGACACTGTTCAGAATTACGACCTCGACAAAGGCGATATCGTCTGGCTCGGCGACACCACGCTTGACGATATTGCAAGCACCGAAGTTAATGACAGCTCCGTCGTCGTCAACTTCAAGAACGGCGGCAGCCTGACTGTTGAAGGTTCGGACGATGTTCGTTTCCTCATCAACAGCGGCACCGAAGCTTACGTTACCGACAAAGATTCCGAATCCGACAACAAGTGGACTAAGGAAGCTTAATAGGTAACACGAACCTCTTTCGGGACGAGAATTCCACTTAAGATTCTCCCCAAATTTTGAGCGGCTCCCTCGTCCCGCGGATTTACCCCTGCAAGCGCGTGCCGAACTGAACCCGCGGCGTGCGTTTGTACCCAAAAACCTACACAAGTTCAGAGCCTCTTCGCGTGAGGGGCTCATTTTTTTTAGGTGTTGTCGGTAAACAAATGAAGTTTGTTGCTTCGATTCGGCGCAATCGTGAATTTGAGTTTTTGAATCAACTTTTCTTTTGCTTGCCCAAAAGAAAAGTTGCAAAAGAAAACGGCACGCCTGCGCGGCGGGCGTTACGTTGTCGCCGGTCGGAGTAGTCGGCTAAGTCATGCCGCTCGTGCCCGCATATTTCACATCACGTGAAATACTGCGGGCGGCCGTCATCCGTGACGGCCTCTGATTTTCCGACACGCTCAGGGTAACAATTATTTTTTGCAAAGGAGGAATCAGGTTGCTCAAATTTAAAGCTCATGCCAAAAACGTTGCCTTGCCGCACACGATTTTTAGTTTGCCGTTTGCATTGGCAAGCGCGTTCATGGCGGCGGACGGTCACCCCGATTTTCGGACGGTGATTCTGATTTTGTTGGCGATAACTTCGGCGCGTTGGGCGGCAATAGCAATCGACAACCTTGCCGATTTGAAATACGACAAACTTCAACCGCGCCTGTCGTATCGGGCAATGGTTCGCGGCGAAATTTCAAAATCCGAAGCGTTGATTTTTATTCTGCTGTGCATGATTGTTTTGGTCGTGACGGTCGCGCAGTTGCCGCCGATTTGTTTAAAGTTGTTGCCCGTTGCGGCGATACCGTTCATAATTTACCCGTTTACGAAAAGATTTACGTCGTGGTGTCATTTATTTTTGGGCGTGGCGATTGCAATGGCACCTGCGGGCGCGTGGGTCGCCGTCACGGAAAAAATTTCTCTGCCGCCGGTAATTTTGTGCGTGGCCGTCGCGCTGTGGATTGGAGCATTCGATGCGGTTTACGGCGCGCAGGATGAAAAATTCGACAAGTCACAGAAACTTCATTCGTTGGCGACACGTTACGGACAAGCCGGCGCGTTGTTTATCGCGAAAATTTTGCACGTGATTTCAATCGTTTGTTTTGTAACGGTCGGCGTCCTGCTCAAGCTCGGCAACTTGTATTTTGTCGGAGTTTTCATAGCCGCGCTCGCGTTAATCTATCAGCATTCGATTGTTCGAGCAGGCGATTATCGTGAGGTAACTCAGACTTATTTCATGCGTAACGGAATTGTTTCTGTGGCAATTTTCATTTTCACGTGGCTCAGCTACGATTGACTTCAAAATATTTTCAGCCGCCTTCGGGCGGTTTTTTTGTTGGAACGCCATTAAATTTTGGTTAAGATTCGTTTTTTGCTTATGGACAAGCGACAAATTATCGATTAAAATAACGAAGCAAGTAAAATCTTTCAGTATTATTTCAGAGGAGTGGTTGCCATATGAAAAACAAAATTACGGTCAACAAGCTGAACGAGAAACTTCACTTTTATCTTATCTCGAACGGCAAGCGGTATTACTTGTTCACGCAAGATTTTTCCAAGGGCGTGTATCAATTTTTCAAGAGCGGGCGTTCCGAAGCCGAGTTGCATAAATACAATCTGTGGCGCAAAAATCCCCGTTTGGACAAGACGATCGAAAAAATTCCGATGTACATGCGCTATGTGTTGAAAGAGGACAATGCCGCGTGATTAGACATAGCCGAAAAATAAATCACCCCGTCGAAGACGACGGGGATTTTTTTGAAGTTTTCGCAGCCGATTTAAATGCGGATTATGGCTTGTTGAAAACTTGTCATACCTATTTCAAATTGCTTTGTTGAATCAACTTTTCTTTATACATTTAAGCAAGCAACAAAAAGTAGATTTACAAAATCAAAAGTTATGGACGTACCGAAATTCTCGACGACAAACACCGCACACTGACAAATCGCCGAAAAAAATTCTTGACAGAATTAAAACTGTGTGTTAGCATTTGCCCCGTTATGGACAAAGCGTCCTTAACGTGAGCCGCGGGGTGGAGCAGTCGGTAGCTCGTCGGGCTCATAACCCGAAGGTCACAGGTTCAAGTCCTGTCCCCGCAACCAACGCTGATGTAGCTCAGTCGGCAGAGCGTATCCTTGGTAAGGATAAGGTCACCAGTTCAATCCTGGTCATCAGCTCCAGGCGGCATAGCTCAGTTGGCTAGAGCAAGCGGTTCATACCCGCTGTGTCCGCGGTTCAAATCCGTGTGCCGCCACCACTTGAGATCAATGCCCCTGCCAAAGGGGTTTTGTTTTGTTAATACACAAAAATTTTTACGGAGGCTTCAGTCATGAGGACAAATATTACGCTGTCCTGCACGGAATGCAAACACCGCAACTACAGGACGAACAAAAACAAAAAAAATACGCCCGACCGTATCGAGCTGAAAAAGTATTGCAGTTTCTGCAAGAAACACACACCTCACAAAGAGACGAAATAATCTGCCGGGAGTGTGAAAAATTTGTCGGAGAAACAGGACGAAAAAAAAGGCATTATCCAATTCATCAAAGAGGTGCGCACGGAGCTGAACAAAGTTTCGTGGCCGACAAAAAAAGAACTGGTGTCCTATACGGGCGTCGTCGGTTTGGCGGTCGTGATTGTCTGCGCGTTGATTTGGGTTTGCGACACGGCTTTTGCAAAACTGTTCCGTATCCTCTTGAGCTGAAAGGAAATTTGTCATGGATCAAAAACAAGCAGTCTCTGAACGTCACGAAGGTCGCGCTTGGTATGTCGTACATACTTATTCGGGTTACGAAAAAAAAGTTAAGGCGACTTTGGACAGCAAAATTGCCGCGCAGGGACTCGAAAACGTGATTTTTGATGTTGTGGTTCCCATGCGCGAAGAATCCGAATTCAAAGACGGCAAAAGACGCCTCGTCCAGAAAAAAGTTTTCCCCGGCTATGTCTTGGTCGATATGATTGTCGACAACAATTCTTGGTTCGTCGTGCGAAACACTCAAGGCGTCACGGGCTTTGTCGGTTCGGAAAAAGATCCGATTCCGCTCAGCGACGAAGAGGCACAACGCATTTTGACGGAACTGGTCGACGGACGCGACATCGACAATACTTTGGGCTTCAATATCAATGACAACGTGCGGATTATCGACGGCATTTTTGAAAATCGGCTCGCGGTCGTCAAAGGTATCGACGCAGAAAAACAGCGGCTCAAAGTTCTGGTTGAGGACATGCCCGTTGATTTGGATGTCAGTCAGGTCGAAAAAATTTAATCGGTGCAAAATCTGCGGCTTGAAAATTTCGGTCGCGTGAAAATTTTAATCGACACCGAAAGGAGGTGTTCTCATGGCAAAGAAAGTTACCAAGGTCGTCAAATTGCAAGTTCCGGCAGGTAAAGCCACTCCCGCGCCGCCCGTAGGTCCGGCACTCGGTCAGGCAGGCGTCAACATTATGGCGTTCGTCAAAGAGTTCAATGACCGCACGGCTTCTCAGGCAGGCTTGATTATCCCTGTCGAAATTTCCGTTTACGAAGACCGTTCGTTTACGTTCATCACCAAAACGCCCCCTGCGGCAATTCTGCTCAAAAAAGCGGCGGGTATCGAAAAAGCGTCCGGTGAACCGAACAAAAACAAGGTTGCCAAATTGCCCCGCGCCAAAGCTCGCGAAATCGCCGAATTGAAGATGAAAGATCTTAACGCGGCTGATGTCGAGGCAGCTACACGCATGATTGAAGGCACTGCGCGTTCAATGGGCATTGAAATCGTCGCTTAAAAATTAAGCTTTCAGCTGGTAGCTTTTAGCTTTTAGGATTGCAATTTTTCATTCGCTAAAAGCTGTAAGCTAAAAGCTAATCAACGCGGGAGATTTTATCGCTTGTACCGCGAGGAGGAAAATTTTAATGGCAAAGCAAAGCAAACGTTTCCGCGAAGCTCAGGCACTTGTCGAAGACGGAAAATTTTATTCCGCCGACGAAGCTGTTGAACTCGTGAAGAAAACCGCTACGGCGAAATTCGACGAAACAATCGAAATGCACGTTCGTTTGGGCGTTGATCCGAAATATGCCGACCAACAGGTTCGCGGCGCGATTGTCCTGCCGCACGGTATCGGCAAAACGAAAAAAGTTTTGGCTTTCGTCACCGGCGAAAAAGCTCAGGAAGCTGAAGCGGCGGGCGCAGATTATGTCGGCTCGGACGATTTGGTTGCCAAAATTCAAGGCGGCTGGTTCGACTTCGACGTTGCTGTCGCGACACCCGACATGATGCGCATTATCGGTCGTCTCGGTAAACTTTTGGGTCCCCGCGGCTTGATGCCTAACCCGAAACTCGGCACCGTCACAACGGATATTGCCAAAGCTATCGGCGAACAAAAAGCCGGTAAAGTCGAGTATCGTACCGACAAACAAGGCAACGTCCATTGCCCGATTGGCAAAAAATCTTTCGAGGACGCAAAACTTCGCGAAAACTATCAGACGTTGCTTGATACGCTGATTCGCGTTAAACCTGCGGCGGCGAAGGGGCAATACATCCGCTCCATTACTTTGGCGGCGGCAATGGGTCCCGGCGTCCCGATTCAGATTTAATTAGGAATTAGGAGTTAGGAGTTAGGAATTATTTCCGCTACTGTTCCCGATATTCCGATAAATCGCAAAAAAATATTCAAGACCACAGAAAGTAAGTTCGGCACGCCGATTAAAGTGCTTGCTCAGGTCGAAAGAAACTTTGACGTTAAAATTTCCTTCGGTCTGTGTGGTCGAAGGATTTTTTCATTAAACTCAGGGAGGTGAAATTTTAATGGCAGTTACAAGCAAGGTGACGCCCAAAAAGGAAGCTGTCGTTGCCGAAATCAAAGATTGGCTCACGAATTCCAAAGGCGTCGTTTTGACAAGCTACAATGCTCTCAATGTTGCAACCGATACGCAACTGCGTCGCGAATTGCGTGCGGCGGGCGTCAAATACAAAGTCGTCAAAAATACAATGCTCCGTATCGCGGCGAAAGCGGCGGGCATCGAAGGTCTCGATTCGCACTTGGAAGGCACAACCGCCATGGCTTTTTCGACGGAGGACGCTGTTGCCCCCGCGAAAGTCATTTGCGATTTCATGAAGAAAAACAAGCTCGAAGACAAAGGCATTCTGACGATTAAAGTCGGTATGGTCGAAGGCAAAGTTATCGACGATAAAGGCGTTAAAGCTTTGGCGAATTTGCCGAGTCGCGAAGAACTTATCGCAAAACTTCTGGGCAGCATGAACGCCCCGATTGCAAACTGTGTCGGCGTCCTGTCGGCGGTTATTCGCAATTTCGTCGGTGTGGTTGATGCTATCCGCGAAAAGAAAGAAAAAGAAGCAGCGTGAAAAAATCAATTAGGAATGTGGAATTTGGAATGAGAAATTAACTTGTCCCTTCTCCCTTACCACTTGTCCCTTAAAAAACGGAGGTTAAAATACAATGACTAAAGAAGAAATTATGCAAGCTATTGAAAGCATGACGGTTCTCGAACTCAGCGAACTCGTCAAAGCGATGGAAGAAAAATTCGGCGTCAGCGCGGCAGCTCCGGTTGCTGTTGCGGCGGCGGCTCCTGCGGCGGCTGCTGAAGCTGAAGAAGAGAAAACCGAATTCGACGTTGTTCTTGCCAATGTCGGTCAAGAAAAAATCAAAGTCATCAAAGCTGTCCGCGAAGCTACCGGTCTCGGCCTCAAAGAAGCCAAAGCTTTGGTTGACGGCGCACCCGCTCCCGTCAAAGAAAAAATCTCGAAAGCTGATGCCGAAGCTCTCAAAGCCAAACTTGAAGAAGTCGGCGCGACCGTCGAAATTAAGTAATCAAATCGAACTTGAAACCTGCGCGACTTCGCTGAAATACAAGCGGCAACGTGACGTTGCATCCAATTGGAGCTATCCGCAACGTTATCGAAAATTAAATTTTATCGCCGCGTTCAAACAACGCAAGCGTATGGAAATTTCTATAAACCTCTGCTCAAAAATTTCGGGCAGGGGATTTTTTTTACGTAATGTGCAATGTGAAACGCCGCTTATCGAAAATTTTTCTTGACTTGAGTCGGCTCAAAGAAATATTATTTGTTAAGCAAATCCCCTGCGCGGGGTTAATTTCTGAACGAGGAGGAAAATTTTTATGGCTAATCAAGCTCCCGTCGTCGGCTCGAAAAACGTTACCGGCGAAAATTATTCGGGCACGGCGGCAAAAGTTTACTTCACAAAAACAATCGACGCGGCGCATCTCATCAAGCTTTACAAAATCATCAACGAAAACATTTACGGCAAAGTCGGCATCAAACTTCACACGGGCGAAAAACACGGTCCCAACATTTTGCCGCGTGACATGGTCAAAGAATTTCAGGCGCAAGTTCCCGACAGCAAAATTGTCGAATGCAACACGCTGTACGAAGGCGACCGTTTCACCGACGAAGGGCACCGCGACACGCTCAAAGTCAACGGCTGGACGTTCTGCGACGTGGACATCATGGACGAAGGCGACAAGACGGTTAATTTCCCTGTCCGCAAACCTTTCCATCTCAAGGAAGTTGCAATGGGCGCACATCTTGCCGATTATGATTCGCTGATTGTTTTGACGCATTTCAAAGGGCACGCAATGGGCGGTTTCGGCGGCTCAATGAAAAATATCGCTATCGGTTGCGCAAGCGGACATCTGGGCAAGGCACAAGTTCACGGCGTCGACCCGAACAACGTCCCCGATTGGACAGCGTGGCCGGACAAAGAATATTTCATGGAACTCATGGCGGACAGCGCACAGGCAACTTGCGACCATTTCGGCAAGCACATTGTCTTTTTGAACGTCATGCGCCGAATCAGCGTCGATTGCGACTGTGCGGGCGTCACCGCTGCCGAACCGACAATGAAAGACATCGGCATTGCAGTTTCGACGGATATTTTGGCGGTTGACCAAGCTTGTGCGGATATGATTTACGCCGCGTCCGACAGCCACGACATGAAGGAGCGCATTGAATCTCGTCACGGCTTGCGTCAACTTTCGGCTATGGCTGAAAAAGGCATGGGCAATCCGCAATACGAATTGATTGAGATTGACTGAACTTTGTCTACGGCAACTTTCAACGCACGGAATTTCAAACGTTACATAAAAAATTATCCGCTCGGAAATTTCAGGCGCAACTTTTAAAAAGTTGACAAACAATTTTTCTGCACGCGGTCACAAAATTAAATCCGTCGACAAATTATCCGCTCGGAAATTTCGGGTGGATTTTTTTTCTTGACAACGCACGACGCAACGTTTATAATCGCACGCGTTGGGGGCGTAGCTCAGCTGGGAGAGCGTTTGACTGGCAGTCAAGAGGTCAGGGGTTCGATCCCCCTCGTCTCCACCAAAACTGAATATTATTACGTCAGACATAAAAAAATCCTCGACAGCGCGTCGGGGATTTTTCGTTATGCAAAAAACTTTTCAGTTGCCGTAAGTTTTAAAGCCGTTCGCCGTTCGTGTCACAATGCCCGCGTCCGTGAGTCGACGTAATTTTTTTTCGGCGTAATGCGGTTTCAAATGAAGTTTGCGCGCCAACTGCTTTAACGTCAAAGGTTTTGCCAAGAGAGCACATATTTTATCGCATCGAAAAATTTTTCGGCGAACTTTGCGAAAGGCAGAACTTCCGTCGATACGAAAAAGTTCTTGACGTTCGGACAGCGGCAATTCGTTCAGCGGCGGCAACTGTTCGGAATTCCGCGCCAATATCGCGATACTGCAATCGTCCTGCGTGTTGTCGAGGATAACCGATTTAATCGCGTCTTCAAGTTGCGGCGTCAAAATTTCCGCGTCGACCAAACATGTGCGGTGCATTAATCGTTTGACGGCGGGAGCCAAATTTTTATTGCGCTTGTTGTACAAACTTTGTTCGCTGCCGTCGCTCATCAAGATAAAGCCCGAAATTTTTTTGAGCAAGCCTTTGTAAAGTCGCATGTGCGCGGCGGCATTTGTTGACGTGACAAAAACCGTCTCGTTGGAAAATTCGCCGTTGTCGGGCGTCGAGGCAGTCTTCAAGCCCGCGTCATTTAAGTAACCGATAACGCCGTCGCCCAAATGTACAAGGAAAAATTTTCCGTCACCGACAGCCGCAACCAGCAACGTCGACGCCAAATCTTTCAACGTGCAGTCATGAATTTTCGCCGCGTCGTTCAAAGCCTGCAATGCAACGGACAAAATTTCTTGCTTGACAATTCGTCCGTCGTCCTGCGCGATTAAATCAAGAAAATTTTCCGCGACGAATTTTGAAACGCTGTCGACGACACATTCCGCGCCGAAATGTGACATTGACGCCGAGCCCGCGCCGTCCGCCAAAGCAATGACTTGTACGCCATTCATTTCAAGCCGCGCAACTTTGTCTTGGCAGGGAATATTTTTTTTCGAGTGACCTTTGCCCTGCACCGCGCAACAAACAGATTTCCATTCCATAAAAAATTTGCTCCTTACAAATCTGCCCAACCTTTAAGACCGTCAAGGTCAAGCTTGATTTTGTCGCCGGGCATTGATTGCGAAGTTCTGGAAACGCTGGCACTGAGCCACTCGAAGAAACCTTTAAAGTTCATGCCTTTTAAACGGAGCGGCGGGCGTTTCGGCGAAAATTTTGCAAGACAATTCATATCCGCTTCTTCGCCGATACCAATCGGGAAAATCGTTAATCTGCGATTGTTAGCCAATTCGTTCGTGCGGGAAATGGCGCGGTTCAATTCGGCAGTTGAGCCGTTGGGTTCGCCGTCGGTCATCAAAACAAGCCACGGTTGAAAATAATCGACGCCGGCATCTTTGAATTCGCGTTTGCGCGTGTCCAGACAATCCAAAGCCATGTTGACAGCCTCGCCCAACGGAGTTTCGCCGTGAGCTTCCAACGCGGAAATTTTTTGTTGACGTTCCGATTCTTGTCTGTCCAAATTCGCGAAGTCCAAAATAAGTTCGGGCGAATTGCCGCCGAAAGTTACGACGCAAATTTCCGCCGAATAGCGCGCCACGTCATCTTCAAGCAAGTTGTCGTAAAAAAGATTGACGCCGCCAATCATCTCTTGCAACGCGGTAATTCCGCCTTCGACGATATTCCACCATTTTCCGTCGTGATATTCGCGCCGTCCCGTGTTTTGAACATTGCCGCCGACAATTCTGCCCATTGAGCCGCTCACGTCCAGACAAAGACAAATCGGAACTCGCGGCGTCGGATTCGATTCAAGGTCTTGTTTCCTCAACAAATCATTCATGTAAAAAACCTCCTCAGAATTAATCAATCGAAAATTTTTGCTTGAGCATCAAAACCATTTCGCGATAGCGTGCGCGGCAATTTTCGTTGTGCCCGTGCAAAATTTCTTCCAAACACGGCTCGATATAATCCAGCCGAATTTTTTCGTACAGCGAATCTTTTTCGTCGGACGCAGCCAATTTTTCGACAATCTTCGGCGCAATTTCGTAATACTCGCGAATTTCTTCTTTGCCGCCGGTTTGAAGTGCCAACCAGTTGTCGCGAAAATTTCTGAGCGTTGTCAACTCGAAACAATCATCGGGCTTGCCCAAATATTCGCAGACGGCAGTTGTGATAAAGCACCAACCGTTTTTCTTCGGCGGCTCGACGGGTTGCGACGGTGTCGGGCGCGGCGGCATTGTCACGGTTGTCGGCGTGTGACGAACCGTCGGCGACGGACGCGGCTTTTTTCGACAAACCTCGCAACGAGTCGGCAAGCTCATGCCTTTCGCGTCGAAAAATTCTTTTTGCCCGTAAGTTATCTCGAACGTGCGCCCGCAATCTTTGCAACTGCGCCGTTCAAAGATGGTATTCGTCCTTTCAAAGCAGGCACGACAAATTTTGTAACGCTTGGCACGCTTGATGTATTTTTGGTAGTTGGTGTAAATTATTTCGCCGCCGCAACGTTCGCATTGATATTTTTCGCCGTCGTGAAGGCAAGCGCGGCAAATGCCCTGTTCAAGTGAGTCCTCGACGAATTCCTTGCCGCAAAGCTTGCACTTGGCGTAAATTTTGTCTTTCTCTCTTTTGAAACGTGTCGGGAAAATTAAAATTGACTCTTCATCATTTGCAGTCATCGTCCCGTTTTTAAGCAACTTGAGATAGTACTCAAACAGCCTGAGCCAAAAGCCCGTGCCGGGACGATTTTTTTCGTCGTGATACATGCCGTCGCGCCAAAAAGTTTCGTAGAACGCCTCTTTGATTTTGTACGTCAAATGGCTCCAGCAAAAACGCCACGGACCTTGCGGCACTTTGCCGGTCTTGCGTTCGCCGAGCGGGTAAGAAAATTCGCCCTTGATAATGTTTTCGACGATGCCTTCGCCGTCCTGCATTGCGTAAGGCGGCTTGCCGGGGTGCATAATCATGAACAGCAAAGTCGTCACCGCAAAATTTTCGTTGCCCAAAGTTCGCAGACCGTATTTTTTCTTTTGAAGTTCGGGCGCGGTGAAAAGCGGCATTCCGACGGGACAAATGAAACCTTCGACCTGATAACTGTCCGTGTCGACGAAATAAACTTCCGTCGGCGAAACGACCAAAATATTGTACGGGTTGATGTCGCCGAGAATAACGTTGCGGTCATGCAGATACTTAATTTTTTTGAGAATCGTCACGCAAAGTTGAACGGTGTCGACTCTGTTCCATTTCGGGAAATATTTTTTCAGCAACATCGGCATGAAAACGCTTTTGCCCAAATCTTTACCGGACGCCGCACGCATAAGATAACCGACAAATTCGTTGCGTTGATTGTGAATCATTGCAAGCGGAAAACAGACGCCTTCGCAGTTGATGTCTTTGGAGAGCATAAGTTTAAGTTTTTCGTGACGCAGGCGCGTAATTTTTTCGGGCTTGTAAATTTTCGCGACATAACCGTCGAAATCGGTTTTGTAAACGGAACCTTCGCCGCCGGAGCCGACTTCTTCAATCAGGCGAATTTGTTTCGTTTGACCGTTGCGAACCGCCGTAACGTATTCGCCTTCGACGGGAATTTTAGTGACGGGCAAATTTCCTTCGATATCGACGACTTCATTGGCAAATGCAAAGCGTTCATTCGGCGGAATATTTTCGGATGACGGCTTGACCGGTTGCGGAAATTTTTTCGGCTTGTCGTCGGAAAAATTTTTCAGGTAACCGTTTTTGACAATCTTGCAGACCAGAATTTTTTTGACGCCTTTGACGGAACGACTGTCTTTGAAAATGTCGCATGCGTCGTGTGCAAGCCCGTTGTCCTGCGTGATAAACAACACGTTGTATTTCAGCCGGATTTTCAGGAACACATACAGAAAAATATTGTCGGCGAATTTTTTATCGTCGGGGTCGGCAAAAATTTGAACGATATTAGCCCGCTTCAGGACGTTAATTGTTTCGCAGGCATGAATCGCCAATTTGTTCAAGTTGGGATTATCGGGATGTTCTTTTCGGCATTCGGCGGGATTGTTCGCGAATCGCTCCAATTCTTGGCAAACCGCCAGCGGAACAATGACGGTTTTTTGTTCGCGCTCAAGAATCGGCACAATGTTTTGAAAAAAATCGTACATGGTTTCTTCCAAAAAACTGCACGTGTCGATAAAAATCCTGTCGCAATCGCGGACGCAACGTTCCAAAAATTCCGATTGAATTTCGTTGGGATTTTTCACCATGAGCGAACACTCCCTTACAGTTCCGACCAACCGTTAAACTTTTTGTCCGTAAAATTTTCTTCGGGCGCGTCCGAATCAGTTTCCGCGTCATCTGCAAAATCTTCCGCAGAATCTTCTTCCGCGACATAAAAGTTAATCATGCCGTCTTCGACGAAAGCCGCCGCAATTTCAAAAGCGTCCTCGTCGTCGGAATCGTTGAGCGACAAAATTTCGCGTGCAAGTTGTTCGTTCGGCGTGACGAGGCAAAGCGGATATTTGCTTTTGAAACGCCCGAAAACTTGAATAATCGTGTCATGAAAGTCGGGGTCGGTTTCTTCGCCGTGAATTTGCAAAACGCCGTTCGCTTGCAGTTTTTTGATAAGCAACATTGCCTGCGAAATATTTTCTTGAAATTCCGTGTCTTGATTTGCCGAATCTTGAAGTTGTTCGACGGAGCGCAACGGCATGATGACTTTATCGTTCGCCGCTTCAAATGCCGCAGTCAGATTTTCGGTGAAATTTTCCGCGTCCTCGGCAAGCAAAATTTCGGCGTCAAGGAAAACTTTATAATTCTGCGCCAAGCCCCAAAGTTTTTCGTCGGGAAAATCTTCGTCGTCCGAATCAACTTCATCGTCGTCGAAAAATTCTTCGTCCGCAGGGAAATCGTCCGTCACGTCGTCGAAGTCGATAAAATCTTCAAACCAGCGTTGCAACAGCGAATTGCCGCGAAAAGATGTTTCGTATTCTTCGCCGTAACTTTTTCCGTCGCTGTCGATAACCGCCTTGAGTTTCGGCAAAAGTTCCGCATGATTCGCGAAATAACTGTCCGTCAACGCGGCGATTGCAAGATATTGCGTCGCGGTCATTTTGATTTTTTTCGTCTCAAGATGATTGACGGTTTCGCTCGTCACGCCGAGTGCCGCAGCAAAATCCTAGACGCTGAAATTCATCAAGTGACGAACAAGCCGCAACGAATCCTGAAAATTTTCAATCATGATTTGGCGCATCATTTGATTCGGCAATTTGAATCACTCCTTTATTTTTTATAGGCTTCGATTAAATGTATAATATCAACAATTTTGCCTTGCGACATGTATTTAAGCTGAAAATTTTTGCCGCGCTTGCCATTTGATTCGTCGTGTGTTAGGCTTTTGAAAAATTCACGGAGTGATTACTTTGAAAATCCGAGTGTTTCATACGGGCAAAGTTTATGTTTCGCACGCGTTGCCGTTCAAAGACGCGCAGAAAAATCCCAATCCGTTTCAAATGTCGTTGCTGTCGCTTTACGGGCGGCGAAATCGAATTTGGTTGCCCGTTTCGGCTTACTTGATTGAGCACGGCAATTATAAAATTCTTGTCGACACGGGCTGGCACCGCGACATAAGCCCCGACGGCGAATACAATCGACGCGCACAAGTCAAACACATGGGGCTTGGACATTTTTTGTTGAATCAAGGAATTTTGCCCGAAGGTCAATCGATTGTCGAACAACTTGCGGCTTTGAATATCGCGCCCGAAGATTTGGATTTTGTCATAATGACGCACCTGCACACGGATCATGCAAGCGGTTTAAAATCCGTGGCGAATGCGAAAAAAATTCTCGTGAGCGCGGCTGAACTTCAAGATACCGAAAAATATCCGATTCGCTACGTGTCAAGCATGTGGGACGGCATCAAATTCGAGACGTTTCATTTCAAAAATACGGGCGTCGGTTCAGTCGGCAAAAGTTTCGACTTGTTCGGCGACGGCAGTATCGAGTTGGTAAATATTCCCGGTCACACAAGCGGCTTGACGGCGGTGAAACTAAACAGCGGCGGCAAATTCGTTTTGCTGTTTTCGGACGGCGGTTATGCGTCAAAATCGTGGCAGGATTTAATTCCGCCCGGTACGGCTTTGGACGAAGAACTTGCGTTTAAATCGTTGCTGTGGATTCGCGAAATGAGTTTGTCGGAAAATTGCATTGAATCTTTGGCAAATCACGACGCCGAAGTTGTCCCGCACGAAATAATTTTTTGAGGAGCTTGGTTGACATGGAAAAATATATTGGTGCAGAAAAAATTTTGGCGAAGAAACGCGAATATATAATGCCGTGCCTCGGACATTTTTACAGCGACCCGCCGCAATTTGTGCGCGGTGAAATGCAATATCTTTTCGACACGACGGGCAAAAAATATCTCGACTGTTACGCGGGAGTTTCGGTTATCAACTGCGGGCATTGCAACCCGTTTATCACCGAACGCATGATTGAGCAGATTAAAACTCTTCAACACGTGTGCAACATTTATCTCACGGAAAATTTTGTTAATCTTGCGGAACGTTTGGCGGAAGTCACGCCCGGCGATTTGCAAAAAAGTTTTTTCTGCTCCACCGGCACCGAAGCTAACGAAGGTTCGTTGTTGCTTGCGTCGATTTACACGCACAGTTCCGAATTTATCGCGTTGCAAAGCGGCTTGCACGGGCGCACGAAATTGACGATGAGTTTAACCGGTATCGGCATGTGGCGAACGGACACGAATCCCGTCGGCGGAATTAATTTCGCGCCCAATCCGTACTGCTATCGTTGTCCGTTGGGAAAAAATCCCGAAACTTGCGATCTTGCCTGCGCGGACAAAATCGAAACGATTATTCAGACTGCGACATCCGGACGAATTGCCGCGTTGATTGCCGAACCGATTCAGGGCAATGCCGGTATCGTCGTCCCGCCGAAAGGTTATTTCAAGCGCGTCAAAGAAATTTTGTCGAAATACGGCGCGTTGCTGATTGCCGACGAAGTTCAAACCGGTTTTGCACGGACGGGCAAAATGTTCGCGATTGAAAATTTCGACGTGACGCCCGACATTATGAGCGTCGCAAAAGCTCTCGGCAACGGGCAACCGATAAGCGCGTTTATTTCGACGAAAAAAATTGCCGACACGTACACCAGACCCGGTGCGTCGACTTTGGGCGGCAACCCGGTTTCGTCGACGGCGGGGCTTGCGGTACTCGACTACATTGCCGAAAAAAATCTTATGTCCAACGCCAAAGCTCGCGGCGAACAATTAATGACGGGCTTGAAACTTTTGCAAAAAAAATTCCCGATTATCGGCGACGTGCGCGGTATCGGCTTAATGGTCGGTGCGGAATTCGTTCACGCGGATAAATCGCCCGCATTCAAAGAACTCGACGCATTACTTGAGGAGCTGAAAAATCGCGGCTTTATCGTCGGCAAGAACGGTGTCGGCAGAAATGTTTTGGCATTCCAACCGCCGCTCGTCATCACCGAAAAAGATATTGACGACGTTTTGAACGCTATTGAACTGATTTTGACGGAGAAAAATTATGAGCGATAACAACGACAAGCCGAAATCGTTCACCGACCCGCTTTAAAAGCGGGGGAACAATTGTCGCGACGCATCCGAAATTTTTTCAAACGTTATCGCCGCGCCGTGACGTTAAATAAGTTTTGAGAGAAGGTTTAACTTTTGGCTGAAGATAAAGACAAACCGAAGTCGTTCACCGAACAAATTTCCAGCAGTTTTTTCAAAGGGCTGTTGATTGTCATTCCGCCCGCGATAACGGTTTTCGTCGTCGTGTGGCTGTTCGATTTGACGGAACGGCTTATCAGTCGATACATGCCCGTGAAATTTCCCGGTCTGGGATTGTTGCTTGTCCTCGTGGCGATTTGGATTGTCGGCGTGCTGAGTGGAAATTATTTCTCGAAAAAAATTCTCGGCTTTTTTGAATCACTGCTGAATAAAATCCCCGTCGTCAAAGTCATTTATAAATCGGTCAAGCAAGTTTCCAAAGCCGTGTTGCAGTCCGACACAATGTTTAAAAGCGTCGTGCTCGTCCCGTACAATCAAAGTTACGTCATCGGATTTTTGTTGCTCACCGTGCCCGAAGCGGTCAAACAACGACTCGGCGACGATTATGTTTGCGTTTACATGCCGTGGAGCATGAACATGACGGCGGGCATGAATTTTTTCGTCAAGAAGTCGGACGTTATCCCGCTGAACATGTTGCCGCAGGACGCGTTGCAATTTATTTTGACGGCAGGCACAATCACGGCACCCGGCGGCACAATCCCCGCAGAATTTGAAAAGTTGGCTAAAAATGGAAACGTTCACAGTTGAAGCCATTGTGTTGAAGACGGACGATTTCGGCGACGCAAATCGGGTCGTCACGCTCTTTACGAAAGAATTCGGCAAGCTCGAAGTCAACGCTTACGGCTGTCGACGTTCGCGCAGTCCTCTTTCGGGCGCAACGCAAATGTTCAATCACATTTCGGCGGAACTTTCACGCGGCGCGCAGGTCGACACACTTCGCGAAGCGGACGTTTTGCATTTTTATGACGCCTTGACGAAAGATTTAAATCGGCTGGCTTACGCGTCATTACTGTTTGAAATTGTCAACCGCATGACTTTGCCGCGACAGGTTGAGCCGGAAACTTTCGACTTGCTGAAAAAATCTTTGCCCGCGCTGAATTCACGGACGCCGAAAATTATTGCGTTAATCGGTGCGTGCCAATTTTTGGAGACAAGCGGCGTGCAATTAAATTTTGAACGTTGCGTTCACTGCGGAAAAAAAATTGTCGGCGACGCGGCGATTAGTTTGATTGACGGCGGGGCTGTCTGTAAAAATTGCGTCGATTTCGTTACGGAATGTCGTCCGTATTCGGAAGGTTTGCGCAAAACTTTTGAAACGATGCTCGGCTTTGATTGGCGCGACGACACGAAATTATTTTTCAACTCAAAACAACTGAACGCGGCGGAAAATTTTTTTATCGATTACCTGCATTCGATTTTGGGCAGCGGCTTAAAATCAGCGCAATTTATTCGCGAATTTTTAATCTGAAACTTTGACAAACTCCCCGTCACGCACGGGGAATTTTTTTGCGAAAACGTCACGGCGCGGAAATAAAATTTCGGTTGTCGGTAAATTAATCGCGTCAACTGTTTGGTTACTTTTTAAAAGTAACCGGGGAATTTTTTTGCGGCATCACAACTTGTCCCTTGTCCCTTTTCCCTTGCCCCTTAATTTGTTATAATCGGCGCGACATAAACTTTTGGAGGGAATTTCCATGAGCGAAAATCATCAACTGTTTGCCCTGCAAGACCTGCGCGGGAAATTGTACGAACGCGGTTATAAAATGACGCCGCAACGCAAGCAAATTCTGCAAATTTTTGTTGAGCACCCCGAACATTTGAGCGCGGAAGACGTTTACAACATTTTGCGGGAACAAGATTCGGAAATCGGTTTGGCGACGGTGTATCGTGCCTTGGATTTGCTCAGCGAATTGGGCATCCTCGTAAAAATCGACTTCGGCGACGGTTGCGCACGCTACGAACTCAACACCGCCGACCCGAACGTTCATCACCACCACCATTTGATTTGCGTGAAGTGCAAAAAAGTTATCGAGTTTGAAGAGGACTTGCTTGACGATTTGGAGGCGACAATTTCAAAAAAATCCGGCTTCCAAATTCTCAACCACGAAGTGAAATTTTTCGGCTACTGCAAGGACTGCCAAAAGAACGCTTGACACGGGGAGGCGATTTTTTTGCGTGTCACGTTTAAAGTTTTGAAACTCCTCGGCGGCGGTGACTTTGAAAAAATTATCGTCGAAGTTCTCAATTCGCTCAACGTCGTTCAGGCACGTGCGAACGAATCGGCGGATTTGGACGCGCTGGAAATTTTTAATGAAGTTTTCGGCGACAAAGTCATCACGCGAATAAAAATCGTCATCGGCGGCTCGACAAAATTTTTCCGCACAATTTCCGTGGCTCGTCGTGACGAAAGACTCGGCGCGGAAATAAATCGTCTCGTCAAAAAAAATCTTTATGTCTTGCTCGTCGACAACTTCGGGCTCGACACGGTGCCTTACGGAATTTTATTCGGCGTGCGTCCCACGAAAATTATTCAACGCTGGCTTGATTCGGGTTTCGGCATAACAAGTCACGGCGTCATTGACCGCGACAAAATTTCGCGACGACTTTGCAAGGATTTTTTGACGGACTTGGACAAAGCCGCATTATTGACCGAAGTTGCGACCCGTCAACTGCCGCTAATCAAGTGCGACGCGAAAACCGTCGGCGTTTACGTCGGAATTCCGTTTTGCAGGACGCGTTGCCTGTATTGCTCGTTCCCGTCGTTCGTGTTGCCGTCGGACGAAAAAGTTGCGGACTTCATGAAAGTTTTGACACGCGACATTGAAGCGGCGGCGAATTCGATTAAACGTTACGGGCTGAAAGTTCAGACGATTTATATCGGCGGCGGCACACCGACTGCGTTGCCCGAAAAATTTTTTGCGGAAATGCTTGCCAAAGTTTTCGACAATTTTCACACGGACGACGTTGAAGAATTTACCGTCGAATGCGGGCGACCCGATACGATTACCGCCGAAAAAATTTCCGCGTTGAAAAAATTTCGCGTCACGCGTGTCAGCGTCAATCCCCAGACAATGCAACAACGCACGCTTGACCTTGTCGGACGCGCTCACACCGTCGAAGATGTCACGCGAGTTTTTAACGAACTGCGAAATTCGGGCGATTGGCTCATCAACACGGATTTAATTTTGGGCTTGCCCGGCGAAAATTTTGCGGACTTCAAAGACAGTTTGCAAAAAGTTTTGTCGCTCAAGCCCGACGATATAACTTTGCACGCGCTGGCGATTAAACGCGGCTCGACGATACAAAAACTTTTGGCGGATGAAATAAACACGCCGGAAGATTTTCGCTTGCCCGCCGACAACGAAGTTCAAAAAATGGCGACGTTCGCGGATAAAGTTTTGCGTGACGAAAATTATTTGCCGTACTATCTTTACCGACAAAGTTCCATGAGCGGGCAAATTGAAAATGTCGGCTGGTGTCACAAAGGCGGCGCGGGACTTTACAACGTGCAGATTATCGGCGAACGTCAAACGATTTTGGGCGTCGGTTCGGCAGCGTCGACGAAAGTGCCCGATCAAAAAGAAGTTTTCCTGCATACCGCCTTTAACGCCAAAGATTTATTGACTTACATGCGCGACGTGGACAGGTACATTGCGAGACGCGAGGCGGCTCTTGCGGCGGTTTATCAACCCGTCGACAGCCCGCCCGAAATTGCCGAGAACGGAGGTAACATTGATGGCTTACGTGAGCAAAGACAATTTGGTTGATATTTTTTTCGACACGGAAAAATTTTACACGACAGATGAATTTCTGCGCGAGGCGGTACGCACGTCGATTACAGGCACGAAATTTTACGGCGCACAAGATTATCCGTCGTTGCCCGCGAAAAAATTCAAAAAAACAGCCGTGACGGTCGTTCGCAAGCGTTCGTTCGAGGCAGCCGTTTCCGCTCAGCGAAAACATTTGGAAGCGCGAATCGCAGTTCACAATTTCGCATCGGCGACAAACCCCGGCGGCGGCGTCAAACACGGTTCGCGTGCGCAGGAGGAAGCTCTTTGCCGTTGTTCGACGCTCTATCCCGCGCTCAACACCGACGAAAATTTTCGACGCTATTACAAAGTCAATCGCGAACGTGCCGATTCGCTTTACGACGACGCCTGCATTTACACGCCCGAAATTATCATCTGCAAAAGCGACGTTGACAAACCTGCGCGCCTGCCGCGTGACAAATGGGACACAGTCGACGTTATCACGATTGCCGCGCCAAATTTGCGGGAACGTCCGAATAACGCTTACAATCCCGGTCACGCAAATCCCGCGCAGATTTCCGACGAGGAACTTTTTGCGTTGCAGGAAAAACGACTTCGCCACATGTTTACGGTTGTCGCTCACAACGGTGCAGAAATTTTCGTGACGGGCGCATTCGGTTGCGGCGCGTTCAGCAACAATCCCGAAGTCGTCGCCCGCGCTTACAAAAAAATTCTGCCCGAATTCGACGGTTACTTTAAGGAAATTGTTTTCGCGATTTATTGTCGCCCGCAAGAACTTACCAACTTTGAAGTGTTTAAAAAAATTCTTACAGGTGAACCGACATGAACGAGAAAAAAACTTCTTTCGCGTCTGATTACGAGGAAGGCGCACACCACACGATTATTTCAAATCTCAACCGAACAAATCTGCTGAAAACTGCCGGTTTCGGGCAAGACGAATTTTCCGAGGCGGCACGCAAAAAAATTCGCGACGCGTGCAAAACTTCCGAAGCCGATATTTCTTTTATGGTCGGCGGCACTCAGGCAAATTTCGTCGTCATCAGCGCGCTTTTGAAATCTTACGAAGGTGTTATCGCGGCGGACAGCGGACACATCAACTTTCGCGAAGCGGGCGCAATCGAAGCCACGGGGCACAAAGTTTTGACGCTCCCGCACGTTGACGGAAAAATTTTGGCGGGCGACGTGAAACTTTTCGTCGAAGATTTTTACGCCAACGAACTGCATGAACATATGTCGGTTCCGGGCATGGTTTATATTTCGCAACCGACGGAATACGGCACGTTGTACACGCTTGAGGAATTGCGAAAACTCAGCACCGTTTGCCGCGAAAAAAATCTTGCGCTTTACGTCGACGGGGCACGACTTGCCTACGCGTTGGCTTATCCGCGAAACAATGTCACCTTGAAAAATCTTTGCGAACTTGCGGACGCGTTTACAATCGGCGGCACGAAATGCGGCGCGTTTTTCGGTGAAGCTGTTGTTACGCGGAAAAATCTTATCCCGCATTTCACGACGATTATCCGCCAACACGGCGCGTTACTTGCCAAAGGACGAATTCTCGGCGTGCAATTTTATACGCTGTTCACGGACGATCTGTATATGAAAATCGGGCGACGGGCAATCGACACGGCGGACAAGATTCGCGACGAAATCAAAAAACAGGGCTTTGAACTTTACGTTGACACGCCGACGAATTTAATTTTCGTCACGATGACCGAAACGCAGGCACGAAAACTTTCCGAGCACATAGCATTCCGCACGTGGGAAAAACTTCCGCCCGACAAAGTTGTCGTTCGTTTGGCGACAAGCTGGGCGACCAAAGATAACGAGGTTGAAGTTTTGCTCAACGAATTGCGGCGACTGAAATTTGTTTGACGGGAGATTTTTACATGAAACAATTTATTGTTGACGCCTTCACGGAAAAAATTTTCGGCGGAAATCCTGCGGCGGTTTGCGTCGTCGAAAATTTTCCGCCCGAAGATTTAATGCAGAATATTGCAATGGAAAATAATTTTTCCGAAACGGCTTTCGTCATGCGCGACGGTGAAATTTTTCGTTTGCGTTGGTTTACGCCCGCCGCCGAAGTGAATTTTTGCGGACACGCCACACTTGCGACCGCGTTCGTGCTCATGACGCAGATTGACAGAAACTTGTCCGCAGTAACTTTCGACACGTTGAGCGGAAAATTTTTCGTCGAACGTCACGGAAATTTTTTCGAGATGAATTTTCCCGCGTATGTGCCGAAAAAAATTCCCGTAACAGCCGAAATGTGCGAAGCCGTCAACGCGCAGGTTTCGGAAGCGTATATCGCCCGCGATTTGTTGATGGTTTTGGATTCTGCGGAAACTGTCGAAAAACTTTCGCCCGACATGAATAAGTTGAGCAAACTTGACGGATTGACGCAAGCCGTGACTGCCGCCGGTGAAAATTTCGATTGCGTGTCGCGTGTCTTCGCGCCGAAAATAAAAGTTCCCGAAGACCCCGTGACCGGTTCGACGCATTGTTTAATCGCGCCGTATTGGGCGAACAAACTTGGCAAGACAAAAATTTTTGCACGTCAAGCGTCACAACGCGGCGGAATTTTGCATTGCGAAGTTGCGGGCGAACGTGTAAAAATTTCAGGCAACGCGGTACTTTTTGCCGTCGCCGAATTGAAAATCTGAGGAGGTATGACTTTGCTGACGAATGCACCGAGAGGCACGAAAGATATTTTGCCCGAACAAATCGCGGGCTGGCAGTTGCTCGAAAAAAAAATCCGCGAACTTTGCGCACTGTACGGTTACGAAGAAATTCGCACGCCGACTTTTGAGCACACGGAACTTTTTCAACGCGGCATCGGCGAAGGCACGGACGTTGTCGATAAGGAAATGTACACTTTCACCGACCGAGGCAACCGCTCGATTACGTTGCGACCCGAAAACACGGCGTCGGTCGTTCGCGCTTATCTGCAGAACAAACTTTACGCCAACGCGGGCTTGGTGAAACTTTTTTATATCGGCTCAATGTTCCGCTACGACAGACCGCAGGCGGGACGACTTCGCGAATTTCATCAATTCGGCGTCGAAGCTTTGGGCGAAAAAAATCCCGCCGTCGACGCGGAAATAATTTTGTTGGCATGGAATTTTCTGCGCGATTTGGGATTGACCGACTTGAAGTTGAAAATTAACACCGTCGGTTGTCCTGCGTGTCGACCGATTTTCCGCCGCAAACTCACCGAATTTTTTACGGCGGAAGCTGACGAACTTTGCGGAGATTGTCGGCGTCGTTTGGAAAAAAATCCCCTGCGAATTCTCGACTGCAAAATCGACGGGCTCAAAGAATTCATGGACGACGCGCCGAAAATTGAAACTTGTCTTTGCGACGACTGCCGCGAACATTTTTCGGGCGTGAAAAATTTGCTGACTGCGGCGGGCGTTGAATTCACGGTGGACAATCGACTTGTGCGCGGGCTGGATTATTACACGAAAACCGCTTTTGAAATTCAATACGCGCCGTTGGGTGCTCAATCTGCGGTTGCGGGCGGCGGACGTTACGACGGCTTGATTCGCGAAATCGGCGGCGACGACACTCCGGCTGTCGGTTTTGCGGCGGGCTTGGAACGAATTTTGCTTGCGCTTGAGTTGCAAAGAGTTTTGCCCGAATCGACAAAAAAAATTACCGCGTTCGTCGTTTCAAGCGGCGAGGCGGCTCAAGTTTACGCGTTCAAATTGTTGACGGATTTACGTCGGAAAAATTTTTCTGCGGCTATGGACTTCGGCAAAAAAAGTTTGAAAGCCCAAATGAAACAGGCGGCGAAATCCGGTGCAAAATTCGCGTTGATTGTCGGCGACGACGAAGTTGCAAACTCGACCGTCACCGTAAAAAATTTGGAGACTTCCGCGCAGGAAACGGTTCCCGTCGCCGAAGTCTTCGACAAAATCATTATTTGAAAGTATCTTTTGCGGCTTCGTTCAAAACTTCCTGCGCGCTCAAAGCCGCCTCAATCAAAGTTAAATTCGCCGTCGACGAACCCGAAGTTTGCATCAACAACGGAAATCCGTCGGCATTGAAAACTGTTTCTTCCAACGTGACGTGTCGTTCACCCGAACGAGAGTCGCGTATTTTTTTTGCGTGCAGAACCCGAAACACAATGAATTTGCAACCCGACTCTTTGGCGGCGGCAACTGCCGAATCAATTTCCGCGTCGAAATCCGCTTCGAAAAGTTTTTTCTCGTTGATGTCAATGCTCATCGGTTTCGCCAAAATCGCGTGCCCGAAATGATTCAAAATGCTGTCGTTGAGAACGTTCACAATAATTTTCGCGTCGGAACTTTTGAAGTGTTTTTCGGCAATCAAAATCGGCGCAACGTAAATCGACGCGTTGACTTGCTCCAGCATGTCTTCGCGCAAATCGCCGCCCGCCGAATAATAATCACGAATCGCACAGTCAAGGTAAACCGCCATTTTGTGTTCGTTTTGAGTGGTTGAACCGGCAGGCTCCCATTTAATCACGTTGCCGAATTCCTTAAAGCCCAAAGCGCGTGTGGTGGATTCGATAATGTCACCTTTTATGACGACGCGGGTTAAATCGAGTTTGTCCTTATACTCGTCCGCCAAAGCACGCGAACCGATTGCGGGAGCAGCGAAAGTTATGACTTTAAAACGATTTTTGTCAACGCCCGCCTCGATTAGACGAATTCCCATAATCGTCGCCACGGAACCGCCCAAGCTGTGTCCCGTCAAGTAAAGCGTTTCGTCGGGATTTTGTTCAAGAGAATTTTTCAGACGTTCGATAAGTCCGTCTTTCAAAATCACGTCGGCATAATCGCGAAAACCGCGGTGCACGAAAATTTCATCGCCCGCCTTTTTGCCGGTGGTTTGAATCGGCGTGTCGGAATTCAACGGAACACGATCCGTGCGGAAATCGACTTCAATATCTTTGAACGACTCGGTGCCCGCAATCGTCAAAATTTTTTTGTTGTCCTTGCTTATCAGAAAAACTTTTGCGTCGGCACGATTGGTGCTTTGCGACAATTTTTCGACTTGACAACCGCGAGAGGTCAACGCCGAGCGAAGCCAAACGCTTTTGTCGTCGCTGTAAGCTCCGAACGAACATATCGCGCACATGAATCGCATTTCCGCCGCGTCAAATTCTTCGTCCGAAACCGCCGCGCAGGTTTGAAAACTCAGCAGGAAAATTATTGCCGTCAAAAATATTTTTCGCATGTCAAACAAAATTCTCCTCGACAACTTCAACGCCGTGACGAATACATTCGGGGCAGGGACAAAGCATTTTGCCCGTGTCGACGCCCTTGAGTTCGCGACAAATAATCGAGCCGCATTTTTCGCGGAAACCGGTCAACATTGCTTTGGAAATTTTCATCGTCGACGCTTTGGATTTCGGGTTGTCGAGATTGCCCGTGCTGTTTTTCAAGCCCGCGATTAACAGTCCGCCCGTCAACGCGCCGCAAACGCCGTCCATAGTGCCCATGCCCGCGCCAAAGCCTTCGGTTGCACGGAACAAAATTTCTTTCGGCACGTCAACAAAATCCGCACAGGCGACTGCCACCGATTGCGAACAACTGTAACCTTTGCGGTGAAGTTCGTCCGCCAAAATAATTCTTTCGCTCATATCAAAACATCTCCCAAAAAATTAATTCGTAATGCGTAATGTTTAAAAGCTAAAAGCTAAAAGCTTAAAGCTTAAAGCTTAAAGCTTAAAGCTTAAAGCTAACCTTCACGCGAAGAAACTTTTCAACTTGTCAAGCAGCAACCGGAAAAAAGATTTCTGCTCAACGTCAACCGTCGTGACAATGTCCGTCGAAGCCGCCTCGCGTCCGTCGGGCAACACCACGCGAATTTTGCCAATCGTTTCGCCCGCAGTTATCGGCGCGCTGAGTTCGTTCGGCAAGTCGTAAACAATTTTGTAAGCGTTATCGTCGCCCGTGAAAACCGGCATGATAATTTCGCCCGAAGTTTTTACCGGCATGGATTTTCTGCGACCGGAAATTATCGGCAAAGTTTTGACGACATCGCCCGCTTTAATCAACGTTTGACTGGACACGCGCCCGAAACCGTAATCAAGCAACTGAACCGAATCATTCCAAATGTACAAGCTGTCCAAAACGACCGCGATTAATTGCACGCCATTTTGTTTCGCCGAGCTGACAAGGCAACGTCCCGCAGCCTCCGTGTAGCCCGTCTTGATTCCGTTTGCGCCGCGATAAAGCCACAGCATCTGATTTTCGTTGCGGTAAAGTTTTGTGTCGTCGTGAATCCACGGGAAAGAAACTTCCTTCGCCGAGCAAATTTCCTCAAAGTGCGGCAAGCTGAATCCGTGCTTTGCCATAATCGCCAAATCCCTCGCCGTTGTGTAATGTTCGGTATCGGGCAGACCGTTCGCGTTGACAAAATGCGTGTTCGTTGCGCCGAGTTCGTTAGCCCGCCGCGTCATGTGTTCGGCAAATTGTGCAACAGTCCCGTCGACGTGTTCGGCAATGGCAATCGCGCCGTCGTTGCCCGAAATCAACATCATGCCGTAAAGCAATTCGCCCAACGGAATTTTTTCGTTCACGTCGAGCCACAGCGTTGAACCTTCCGCGTTGTACGCGCCCGCCCCGACGGTAACAATTTCGTCGAGTTTGTTACTTTCCAGCGCGGTTATCAACGTCATCATTTTCGTCGTGCTTGCGGGGAACATTCGGGCATCTGCATTGCGTTCGTAAAGGACGTGCCCCGTCGAAGCCTCAATTACAATCGCGGAAGTCGCGGTGACGTTTGGCAACACGTCGGCAGGGTCAACCGGTCGCGTGTTTTGAATTTGCGTGACGGAGTAGCCCGGATTGAGTCCCGAATTTTCGCTTGTCCAAGTTTCCAACGCCTTAGGTGTTTCGCCTTGAGGTGCTCTGTCCAAATGTGTTATTTCCGAAGCGGGCATTCGACCATCGGGAACAGCCTGCGCGGAACCGAACATCAACGCAATCAAAGTCAACGCAAGAAAAAATTTTTTCATAAGTCCTCCTCAATACGCACGAGCAACGTCAAATAAAAATCGCGTCGCAAAAATTATCAGTACGCACGGAAATTTTTTTCGCCGAATAAATTTTTCAGCGCGGCGCGAACGTCGGGCGTGTCGGAAATTTTCAGCTGAGTTCGTCGCCAATATCCGTCACGCTTGACAAAAATTTTTCGGTCGCCTTCGTGAACTGCGGAAATTTTTTTCAGTTCGTCGAACGTCGCGGGCGTGTCCAAAGTTTCCGGCAACGTCAAATAAAAATCGGGCGCGTAATTTTCCGCCGCAATGACCGAATCCGCCAAAATTCCAATCGAATCGTTATTGTTGTCGACTTTGCCGCAGACAACGACAATTTCATCGGGCACGGCAATGTTAATCGCGTCATAAAAAATTCTCGTGAAGAGCGTCACATCAACTTTGCCGTAAAAATCTTCGAGTTGCATGAACGCCATCGGGTCGCCGCGTTTTGTCATGATTCGTCGAACGTCCGTTACAATGCCGCCGATTTTGACACGCTTGCCCAAAAATTTTCCGTCGTTGATTTCCGCACTTGTGGTAAGTCCCGAAAATTTTTCGCGAAAATCGTCAAGCGGGTGACCGGAAACGTAAAAGCACAAAATTTCTTTTTCCCACGCGAGAATTTCATTTTTCGGACGTTCGGGCACGTCGAGCAACTTGAAAGGAATTTCGTCGTCGCCGAACAAACTTATCGCGCCGCTTTTGCGATTGAATTGTTTCTTCGCGCCGGAAGCAATGGCAATGTCGAGCGATTCAAGCAGAGCCGTGCGCCGAGTGTCCAAGCTGTCGAAGGCACCGCACTTGATAAGTTTTTCGAGACTGCGACGCGGACAACTTTTTACATCCACGCGTGCGCAAAAATCCTCAAGCGATTTAAATTTGCCGCCGCGTTTGCGTTCAGCGATAATGCTTTCCGACGCACTTTCGCCGACAGTTTTTACCGCCGACAAGCCGAAACGAATTGCCCCGTCGTCAACGGAAAAATGCACGTCACCAAAATTTATATCGGGCGGCAAAACTTTTATGCCCATGCTCCGCGAAAGTTCGACGTAAGCCGCAACTTTGTCCGCGTCGCCAACGGACGACATCATCGCCGCCATGTATTCCGCAGGGAAATGCGCCTTGAGATAAGCCGTCTGCCAGGCAAGCAAAGCATATGCCGCCGAATGCGATTTATTGAAGCCGTAGTCCGCGAAGTGAGTAAGCAACTCGAAAATTTTTTCCGCAAGAATTTTGTCGACGCCGTTTTTTTCGCAACCCGACAAGAAATTTTCTTTCTGTGCGAGCAAAATTTCGGCTTTCTTCTTACCCATTGCGCGCCGCAAAATGTCAGCTTGTCCGAGCGAAAATCCCGCCAGCGTCTGAACGATTTGCATGACTTGTTCCTGATACAAAATCACGCCGAAAGTTTCGCGCAAAATCGGCTCAAGTTTCGGGTGCAAATAATTCGTGACTTTGCGTCCGTGTCTGCCCGCGATGAAATCTTCAACCATGCCGGAACCGAGCGGCCCCGGTCGATACAGCGCGACGGTCGGAATTAAATCTTCAAAGCCGGTCGGTTGCAAGTCTTTGACCAAATTCGTCATGCCGGGCGACTCCATTTGAAACACCGCGCCGGTTTTTCCGTCCGATAACATTTTCGCCGTCAATTCGTCGACAAGCGGAATGTCGGAAATTTTCAATTCAAAGCCGTGAGATTTTCGGACATTGGAAATTGTTTCGTCGATAATCGTCAACGTGCGCAGTCCGAGAAAATCCATTTTCAGCAAGCCGAGTTCTTCGACTTTGTCTTTGTCGAATTGCGTAATCAAAACGTTGTTTGACATTTGCAACGGAACGACTTCGACAAGCGGCCGTTGCGAAATGACGACGCCCGCCGCGTGAACGGAAATATGTCGCGGAAGTCCTTCGAGTTTGCGCGCGAAGTCCAAAATTTTTTTCGCGTCGGGATTCGTTTCGTATTCGTTGCGCAGAGCGTTGGATTTTGCCATTGCGTCATCAAGCGTAATGTTCAGCACGTTGGGGAGCATTTTGACAAGTTTCGTGCCAATGTTGAAATCCAAATTCAACACGCGCACAACGTCCCGAATTGCGGCTTTGGCGGCGAGCGTCCCGAAAGTTGCAATCTGCGAAACTCTGTCCGCGCCGTAGCGGTTGCGAACGTATTCGATAACCTCATCGCGGCGAATGTAACACAAATCAACGTCAATATCGGGCAACGTGACGCGTTCGGGATTCAAAAATCTTTCAAACAGCAAATTATATTTCAACGGGTCGAGTTCGGTAATTTCCAGCACGTAAGCGACGAGACTGCCCGCCGCCGAACCGCGTCCGGGACCGACGGGAATTTTTTTTCGTCGCGCAAAATTTATGAAGTCGTAGACAATCAAAAAATATCCGTCGTAACCCATGCCGTGAATAATTTCCAATTCGTGATTCAAACGGTCGCGAATTTCTTCGGTGACGGTCGGATAGCGTGCGGAAATTTTTTCGTTACACCGGTCGCGCAGATAAGTTGCGGCGTCGGAATAATTTTCGGGCAACGGAAATTCGGGCATCTGAAATTTGCCGAATTCAATCGTCACGTTGCAACGTTCGGCAATTTTTAACGTGTTATCGCAAGCTTCGGGCGTGTCGGCAAAAAGTTCGCGCATTTCGGCGGGTGACTTCAAAAAATAATCGTCGGAAGAAAATCTCATGCGGTGTTTGTCGGCAACCGTCCTGTTCGTCTGCAAACACAAAAGCAAATCATGAAACTCGTAATCTTCGCGGCGAACGTAATGCGAATCGTTTGTTGCGACAAGTTCAATGTTCAACTCGGCGGAAATTTTTTTGAGCGCGTCACGAACTTTAAATTCTTCGTCAAGCCCGTGATTCTGCAACTCCAGAAAAAAATTTTCCCGCCCGAAAATGTCGACGTATTCTTTCGCAAGCTCAACTGCACGCGAAATGTCGTTTTGCAAAATCGCACGGGGAATTTCGCCCGCAACGCACGCCGACAACGCAATCAAACCGTCGTGATATTTTCGCAACAATTCCTTGTCGACACGCGGACGATAATAAAAACCTTCAATCGCCGCCGCAGAAGTCAACTTGAGCAAATTTTTGTAACCGGTGTCGTTTTCGGCAAGCAAAACCAGATGAAAATATTTCGTGCCGTCAACTTCTTCGCGCAGGTATCGGGATTTGGGCGCAACGTAAACTTCGCAACCGATAATCGGCTTGATACCGCGTTTTTGTGCCGCTTTGTAAAAATCGATAATGCCGTACATCGTGCCGTGATCGGTTATCGCCAAACTTGTCATGCCGAGATTTTTTGCCGCGTCAAGCAGGTCGCCGATTCGTGCCGCGCCGTCAAGCAAGCTGTATTCGGTGTGAACGTGCAGATGCGCGAAGTCCGTAACAATCTCCT
The DNA here is from genome assembly GCA_017470715.1 of Selenomonadaceae bacterium. Lineage (GTDB taxonomy): Bacteria > Bacillota > Negativicutes > Selenomonadales > Selenomonadaceae > Quinella. The sequence continues at coordinate 10,421 of JAFUYE010000119.1, read as the reverse complement.
CCCTGCGAAAAATTTTGGCGCGATTATATCAAAGGCAAGCCCGTTATTCAATCGGAAAATAAAATGCCGTGCGCAACGCGGAATTCGTAATGCGAAATTAGGAGCCGTCACGGATGACGACCGCGCCCGCAATTGAAACAGGATGTTTCACTTGCGGGCATGAGCGGCACGCGTTGCCGACTACTCCGAATTACGAACTAGCAACGCCCGCCGCGTAGGCGAAGGCGAACTGGTGAGCGTTCGCGTTTTCTTTGCTACTTTCTTTGTCTGCACAAAGAAAGTAGATAATAAACGCGCAATGTCACGAATACTGTCGGAAAAATTTTCGCGGGCTATTGACAAAAACGGGCGGCGGTATTATGAATTTTCCATAACGCGAACGAAATGGCAGGTGATACCGTTGGTTGAAGTTTACAAATCGCAAGAGTCGGGTCATTTGGAGAAGTTGACGCTAAAAACGTTGCAAAAAGGCTCGTGGATAAACATCGTCGACCCGACGCCGTATGAATTGCGCGAAGTCAGCTCGCTGACGCAGGTTGAGCCGGATTTTTTGCGCGCCGCACTGGACGAAGAGGAACGCTCACATTTGGACACGGAAAGCGATTCTGTCATGATTTTGACGAACGTGCCGATTGTCTACGAAGAGGAAAGTTACGACACGTTGCCACTTGCAATCATCTTGACGAAACAATTTATCATCACGGTTTGCCTGGAAGAAACGCCCGTTATGTCAAGTTTCAACCAACGCACGGCGCGGCTTTTCCACACGTACAAGCGCACGCAATTTTTGTTCGAGATTTTGTATCGTTCGGCGACTTTTTATCTGCGTTACCTGCGACAAATCAACAAGCTGTCCGACGAAATCGAAGAACAACTTCGCCGTTCAATGAAAAATTCGGATATTTTACGGCTGATGGAACTGCAAAAAGGTTTGACGTACTTCAACGCGTCGTTGCGCTCAAATGATGCCGTGTTTGAAAAACTTTTGCGACTTCGCAACAGCCGCAGTGTCGAAGGCATTTTGGAAATTTACGAAGAGGACGAAGACTTACTCGAAGACGTTATCATCGAAAACAAGCAAGCTCGCGAAATGGTTGAGATGTACAGCCAAATTTTGTCGCAGATGGCGGATATTTTTTCGTCAATAATTTCAAACAACCAAAACATGGTTATGAAATTTTTGGCGGCAATGACGATTATTATCGCGGTGCCGACCGTTATCGCAAGTTTTTTCGGAATGAACGTGCCGGTTCCGCTTGCCGAAAACACTTTCGGATTTATCATCGTCATCGGAATTGCGCTTATCGCGTCGATTATCGCGGCGATTGTTTTCTGGAAAAAACACATGTTCTGGGGCTGAATTCAGTTAGGAGTTAGGAATTAGGAGTTAGGAATTTATCATGGAACAGATTATCGGCAAGTTCAATACGGCAATTTCTTTTGCCAAAGTTATCGAGGACGAAGCTCGCGAACAAATTCGCCGCATGTGCAATCACGAATTCACCGCCGGTAGCAAAATCCGAATCATGCCGGACGTGCACGCGGGCAAAGGTTGCACAATCGGCACAACAATGACCGTCACCGATAAAGCCGTCCCGAATATCGTCGGCGTCGACATAGGTTGCGGCATGTACACCGTCAAGCTTGCGGACGCCCGGATTGATTTTGCACGCGTCGACGAAGCGGCTCATTATATTCCGTCGGCAAAAAATGTTTGGGACTTTCGGCAAGAAAAATTCACGTTGAGCGATTTAAATTGTTTTCGCAGTCTCAAAGATTCGCGACGGCTTGAACGAAGTCTCGGAACTTTGGGCGGCGGAAATCACTTTATCGAAATTGATAAATCGGCGGACGGAACTTTTTATCTGGTGATTCACACCGGTTCACGCAATTTGGGCAAGCAGGTCGCCGAAATTTATCAGCGGCTCGCGATTGATTTGAACATCGGCAAGGACAAATATTTTCGACAGCGCGACGAAATTATTGCCGTGTATAAATCGCTCGGTCGCAAGACGGAAATTAAGTCGAAGCTTGACGAACTGCAAAAAGAATATCGCGGGCGCAAAACTTCAATGCCCGAAGATTTATGTTTCGTTTACGGGAAATATTTTCATCAATACTTGCACGACATGGAAATTTGCCAACAATTTGCACGGCGAAACCGTGAACTTATCGCGAAAATTTTGCTCGGCAAATCGGGCTTGACGGGCGTCGAATCTTTCCACACGATTCACAACTACATTGACGTTGGCGAACTGATTATCCGCAAAGGTGCCATTGCCGCGCACGCGGGCGAAAAAGTTTTGATTCCGATTAACATGCGTGACGGATCTGTTCTTGCTGTCGGCAAAGGAAATGCCGATTGGAATTTCAGCGCGCCGCACGGTGCCGGTCGAATTATGTCGCGTTCCCAAGCCAAAGAAGTTTTGAGCATGGACGATTATCAAACTTCAATGGCGGGCATTTACACGACTTCAATCAGCGAAGGCACGCTCGACGAAAGTCCGCAAGCTTACAAGACGCTTGACGACATTATCGACGTTATCGGCGAAACGGTTGACGTTGTCGAAGTCATGAAGCCCGTTTACAACTTCAAGGCGGGTTGAATCATGGACACGATTGAATTTCGGTTGAGCGCGTCAAATAAGTTCGGTCGTGAAATTTCAACGGCGGTCGCCGATATTTTTATCAACGGACATCCTTTGTGGGAAAATTTTTTCAATGTGCACGCGTCAATTCCCGTCGCCGAACTTCACGAAAATTTGTCCGCTAAATACAAAGTCGATTCGGTTGCGATTCTCGGTTGCGGAGTGCCCGAAAGTTTTCCCGTGTTCGTCACCGTCGAAATCTGCGCGGACACCGTCGTTTGGAAAAATTTTGTCACGCCGCAGAACAGCCCGAAAATTTTTGACGAATTTGTTTTCGACGGGGAGCAATATTTTCGCGAAGTCGACAAGCTCAAACGTTGGAGCGAAACCGATTCGCTGACCGTCGAATACGGCGGCGTTGCGGGCGGCTATATAACTTTGCTCGTCAAAAAAGGCGCGCAGGCTGAAAACTTTTACTTCGACGAAATTTTGGATGACCCGTTGCCTGCGCTGGTGAAATTTTTCAATGCGGTACGTGCCGGCGACGATTTTGCCGAAACGGAAATAAAAGATTACGACGACAAAGTTGACTTCAAGCTGTGGACGAACGGGCAATTTCGTTTTGTCGTAGAACTTGTTCGCGAGAAAATTATTTTCTACGAAATTTATCGGCGCGAAGAACTTGCCGCAATGCTCAAAAGAATTTTTGATTCACTTTTGAACGACAGATATTTTCCTTATTCGTATCCGATATTTTTTGATGCGGGTTGCGAATCCGAAGAATTTACGGACGCGATTGAAGCCGAACATCCCGATTGGTCTTTGGGCGACGTGTTGAATTATGCGGTTGCAAGCGGACGCCTGAAACTTTCGCCGCCTTTGGAAAATTATTTGTCGACGTATAAAAAAATGTTGACGGATTATGTCGTGCCGGAAGGTTGGCTTTGACGAATGCACGAAAGGAGAATTCCAATGCGAAAAATTTTTTTGACGATCTGCGTGTGCCTGTTGTTCATGACGAGTTCCGCGAACGCCGCAATTCTCAAAGACGACGCGGGCTTTTCTTACGTGAACAGCTATAATTATTTGGTCTTCACTGCGGGAGCGACCGTCAACGGCATAGGCGGTGCGTATGACCTCAGCTCGATTCATATCCTCGCCGACAACAATTCGCGCTTTGAATTCAACGTAATTGTTGTGACTTTCATGAACAGAGACGGAAGCATTACCAACAGAGACGTTGCGAACATTCGCGAAGACTACGGCACGGGCAACATTTACGTGAACGGCAAGCCGCTTGGCAATTACGTGCACTGGGGCAAGACTTCTCGTGAAATCTACTACAAGCTGAAAAGTGCCGCCTTGAGCAGATGATTCGCGCAGGTTACCGCAATAAAAAAACCCGTCAATCAATTTGGCGGGCGATTTTTTTTGCAACGTGTTACAATGTCGGCGGAGGTTGAGAATTTTGAACGAGCAAATGTTGTACAACTTTATCGTGGCAGTGAGCGCAGTTATCCCGATGTTTTGCTTAATGGCTATCGGCGCGTTTGTCAAGTTCCGCAAGTGGCTGACGGACGAAGAACTTAACCACATGAATCGCATGGTCTTCCGCGTGTTTTTCTGTTGCATGATGTTTTATTCGATTTACACGACGGATTTGGCGACAAGTTTTCGCCCGAAGCTTATGTTGTTCGGAGCGTGCGGCGTGCTGATAATTTTTACGTTGCTGATGATTTTCGTGCCGCGAATTGAACCGGATAATCGTCGACGCGGCGTTATCGTGCAGGCAATTTTCCGCAGTAATTTCGTTTTAATGGGCGTGCCGATTGTCGCAAACATTTTCGGCGACGAAAACATTGCCGTTTCGACGATGATGATTGCGGTTATCGTGCCGATTTACAATATTTTGGCGGTCTTCGCGCTTGAAACTTTTCGCAACGGAAAATTCGCGTTGTTGCCGATAATTAAAGACGTGTTCAAAAACCCGATGATTCTCGGCGCGATTGCGGGCGCGACACTTTTAATTTTGGGCGTGCACGTTCCCAAACCGATTTTGAAACCAATCGGGCAAATTTCTGCGGCGACGACACCCGTGGCGTTGATAATTTTGGGCGCGTCGTTTAAGCTCGGCTCCACACACGAACACCGCCGACAACTTTTGGGCGCAATGTTCGGACGATTAATTTTGGTACCGGCGATAATGTTGTCAACTGCGGCTTACGTCTTCGATTTTCGCGGAATTGAATTCGTGACGCTCGTAGCAATTTTTGCGGCACCGTGCGCGGTCGTTTCGTTCGCAATGGCTCAGCAAATGGGCGGCGATTCCGACCTTGCGGGCAACTGCGTCGTGTTCACGTCAGCTCTGTCGTGCTTCACGATGTTTTGTTGGATTTTGCTTTTCAAAACGCTCGGAGTTTTTTAGATCTGTTAATTGTTCAGGAAACGTTGCAGCTTGAGATTTTGGAGCGTGCCGACTTGCCGAAAAAGTTCCTGCGTCAAAATATCTTGTCGGGCATTTCGCAAGCGGCGAATCAAACTTTTGTTGCCGTTGTAAATGTAATTGTCCACGTCGAAGCGCAGATTTGCAACTTGCACGTCCTCGGTCGAAACGACGCGGCAATTTTCCTCGGCGGCCTCAATGTAACGCACTTTCATTTCGCCGTTTGAATAAAGTCCCTGCAATTTATTGGGCGTCGCTCGTTCGTGCGCAATGTCCGACAAAATTTTTTCGGCATAATCGGAATCGGATTGAAGTTTTTTCCACGCGGCATCACTTATGCGAATCATTTCAACATCGTCACTGCGCGTGTCGTCGAAGGGAATTTCCGAAAGCCGTTGCGCAAAATAATTTTTGTATTCGGCGGGCGTCATATCGGCGGGATTTTTTTCGACGGTCTGCGACAAAATTTCCGCGTAAGAATTTTTCGTCACTGTGCGGCGGGCAACGTTCCCGAAAATATTTTCGTTTGAAACTTTGCCCGTGTTGTAAATTGTTGTGCTCATGTTATCACTCCTTCGCAAAATTTATCGTCACGCGGTCAAAAAAATAAACTCCCTCGCGGCGGAAGGAGTTCAAAAAATTTTTCGTTCAGTCAATCGGCGTGATAACCCACAAATATTTTTTCATGGCGACTGCGTTGACTTTAGCAAGTTGTTCGGCGGTGAAATCTTTTGCGCAATAAAGTCCGGGCGTCGTCGAAAACAGCGGAATTTTTTCTGCCTTCAAGCCGTGTTGTGCCAAAAAGTCCATTGCGGTGCGTTCGTCCTGCAAAACTTCATCGGCGATTTTGTCGTCCAAAACTTTTTCGTACATGGCTTTGGTCTCGGCGTAAAGTGTCGGGGCGTCCGAGCCGTAAAGTGCCGCCGCAACGTCCGTGAAATATTTTTTCTGCGTGAAGTCCGAAGTTATCATGCAACCGCCGTGTTTCTTCAAGATCGCGTGAATGTTGTCGTACATTTTGCCGCGTTGCAAGTCGTCAAGGTAAATCATTACGCCCTGTTCGATAATGCAAATTTCGCCCGTGAATTTGTCGGCGTTCGTCATCATGGCGTTGCTGTCTTCAATCGAAATGACTTCGTAATCAACGGTATTTTTCGACTGCGCGCCGAATTCGTCAACCATCCAATCGCCAATCAAGCAGACGGTTGCCAATTCGCCGACGATAACTTTTCGCCCGTCGTCACCGAGAATCATTGCACGCGGGGACAAACTGCACGCCAAATCCATGACGTTGCTGTAATTTTTTTCGCGAACGAAATTAATTGCGGCGGCGAAATTCAATTCCTGATACAAGCTGTTGACGCGCTGAAGTCGTTCGAAGTCGTTCAAGTTGTTTGCCGTGAAAAATACGGGACGGTTAATTTCCTTTAAGAATTTTTGTGCCTGAGGAATGCCCGCCGCCGCAAGCCACTGCAATTTAACCTGCGCGGAATATTCGACCATCTCGAATTCTGCCGCCCGTACCGTTGACGAAATTGCAACCGCCGTTATCAGCAACAGAGTCACGAAAAATTTTTTCATACGGTGAAACCTCCATACAAATTTTTTTCATGTTTCGACGCGCCGAAAGAAAAACCTTTCACGGCATGATAAATTTTTTTACGTTATCTTTGCGGAAGTTTTTCGCGCATGATATAATTAAAAAAATTTTTCGGCAGGTGATTTTCATGACGAACAAACTTTGTAAAATAATTTTTCTGATAATCGCGGCGTGTTGTATATTTTTCCCGAACGAAACTTTTGCCGAAGAAAAAATTATCGAAGCGGTCGGCGAATACGTTGTCGGTGACGGCTCGGACGAATCGCCCAAAGTTGCGAAGGAGCGCGCCCGACAAGATGCTTTGCGAAATGCGTTGGACAAAGCCGGCGTTTACGTCGAGAGTTTCAGCGAGATGAAAAATTTTCACCTGACCAAAGACGAAATAAAAGTTATCGCGGGCGAAGTCATCAGCGTCACGAACGAACAGTACAGCGTGGAAATTTTGCCGAATGAAGTTATTCGCTACACGGCGACAGTTCAAGCTGTCGTTGACACGGATGTTATTGCGGCGAAGATTAATCGGCTTGAATCCGAAGGCAAAAATTTTTCCGACGAATCTGCTCGTCTGCGCGAAGATAACGAAAAACTCAAAGCCGAACTTGACGCGGGAAATTTTTCCGATGACGCCGAGAAATTTTTAATCGCGGGCAACGAAGCGTTTAAGTCGGGCGATTATTCGACGGCGATAAATTTTTTCGACAAAGCGATTGCACTTCAAGACAATTACACCGACGCTTGGTTTTCCCGTGCCAAAGCTCACGAGTCGGCAAAAAATTTTCAAGCGGCCTTGCGCGATTACACGCGACTGATTGAGTTGACGGAACAATCGTCGGACGCATTTTATCTGCGCGGTACTCTTTACGCAAAAATCAACGACCGTGACAATGCGTTGAAAGATTTTGACCGTGCGTTGAAAAAGTCACCGAACGACAAGCGAACGATTCGCGCCCGCGAAAAATTGCTTGCCGACAACAAATAATTTTTTAGTGGAGATTGGTGTTATGAACTTTCAACAAATTGTCGCGATTTTTTTCGTGACGTGTTGTCTGCTGTTCACCGTGAATTTTGCACACGCGGCACCGCAGACGATTGAAGCAACAGGCGTTTACGTCATGGACACGGAACGCGACGAAACTTTTGCCGTGGCTCAAGACCGTGCCCGAAAAGAGGCTTTGCGGGCGGCCGTCGAACAATCGGGCTTGTATCTGCAGGGCGTTTCCAAATCTGTCAACAACAAATTGACCAAAGACGAATTGCAAGTTTTGGCGGCGGCAATTTTGAAAGTTCAGAGCGAAAACGTTTCCAAAAAAGTCGACGGCAAAAATATCGAGTTCACCGTTTCAATCACGGCTTTGGTCGACGCGGACTCCGTGAACCTTGACGAACTTGTCGCGAAGAAAAAATCGTGGGAACGTCGCGTCGAAGAAAATCAGCGTCAACAAAAAGAATACGAGCAACTCAAAGCCGAAAACGAACGCTTGAAGGTCGACTACGCGAAGGCGACCAACGACAGCGAACGCAAAAAAATTCGTGACGCCACCACCGCAAACAACAAACTTTTTCAGGCGAATCAATACCTTGACAAAAGTCTTGATATGCTCAACGCGGGCGAATGGCTCAGTTCCCTCGACGAATCCAAAAAAGCTTTGGAAACCGACCCGACCAATGCCGACGCTTTGGCAAGCCGTGCACGTGCTCACGTGAAAGCCAATCAACTTGAAGTTGCCAAAGACGAAATTACGCAGGCAATCGCGCTTAATCCGAACAACAACGAATACAAAGTTATTCTCGGCAACGTCTATTTCGCGGCGGGCGAATACGATAACGCGCTTGACACTTACAATCAAGTGTTGACCGTCGACGCGAACAATGTCGAAGCTTACTTTCAACGCGGCATGATTTATTTTGACCGCGACAAGGACTACGACAAGGCCATTGCCGAATTCGACATCGCCGTTGCCAAAAATCCCGACTACGCCGAAGTTTATTATAAGCGCGGGATGGCTTATTTCAACAAGAACCTCAACAATTCCGACATGCTCAATCGGAACGCGCCACCGAATAATCTTATTGGAGCCTTCGACAACTTCAGCAAATATCTGACCTTCGACAATGCGCCGAACAAAGCCGACGCCACGCAACTTCGAAAAAATGTCGCCGGCATGCTCTACGAGCGTTATCGCATGACGGGCGAAACCGAACTTGCCGAAAAATATTTCAGTTTCTTTAACGACGGAGGCGACGCCGCCACTCACATTAAACGCGGCAAAGATTATCTCAATCCCGACATGAGCGTCACAAATGAATCGCCCGCAGACAAAGTCAAACGCCTCGACAACGCCATTGCCGAATTCACCAAAGCGATTGAACTCGAACCCGACAACGCCGACGCTTACGGCGGGCGCGCCGAAGCTTACATCGATAAAGGCTGGAACAATCAAGAATTTTTGCCGTACGCGAAGGAAAGACCTTTCTTCGATTTGGCAAGCAAAGACGCTAACAAATGTTTGGAACTCAACCCGAATCACCAAGGCGCAAAAATCGTGCTCGAACGAATCAAATCCGTAAATAGCTCTAGCGAAGATCCCAACCTTGCAAAAGACCCGGGACAATTCGTGCGCGACAAACTTGCCGAACTTAAGCGTCAAACTCAAGAAAATGTTGACGAAGTAAATCGCCGAAGAGAAGAAGTCAACCGCAAAATTGAAGAATCCAATCGCAGACACGAAGAAAAAATGAGGCAGATACTGGGCAGATAATAACCGGTTGCCCCGCAAAAAAATCCCGACCGTCAATCGACCGTCGGGAAATTTTTTTGTCGCGTTTAAGCTTTCATTTGAATTCGACAAACTCGTTGATGTTCGCGCCGCCCTTAATCATCGGTTCGACGAAACTGCGCCACACGTTGAGCACAATGACGCGGGGATTTTCGGTGTCGTCGAGAGCTTTTGACAGCGCGTGAGAAAATTCTTCCTGCGTGGAAACCGCCTCCGCTTTGATGCCGAAACTTTGCGCGTAACCGACATAATCCATCGGGTAATCAAGTTCGCAGGCAATGAAACGTTCGCGGTAAAAAACTTTCTGCAACTGGCGAATCATGCCCAAACTTGTGTTGTTGACAATCAGCGAAATCAGCGGGAGTTTCAAGCGGGCGATTGTGTAAAATTCGTTGCCCGTCATTTTTATGCCGCCGTCACCGGAAACGCAAATCACGCGACGATTTTTCCCGAAAGCAAGTTGTGCGCCCATTGCCGCAGGTAAACCGAAACCCATTGTGCCGAGCCCGCCGGAAGTAAACCACGTGCGCGGCTGTTCAACTTGCAAATGAAGTGCCGCCCACATTTGGTGTTGCCCGACATCCGTAGCGTAAGCAAAATTTTTGCCCGCAGTTTTTTTCGCGACCTGATACATTGCCCAAGGAACTGTTAAGCGGTCAACCTGATAATCGTAGTCGTATTCTTCGCGCCACTCGTCAATTTGCCGCCACCAATCTTCACGGGATTTGCCGGCTTCATGACGCATCAAAAGTTTCAAGATAACCTGCATGTTGCCCGCAAGTCCGAGACTGCCGCCGATATTTTTATCAATTTCAGCGGGGTCAATGTCAATGTGAATAAATTTTTTCGACCGCGTATATTTGGCGACGTTGCCGGTTTGTCTGTCGCCGAAACGACTGCCGACAGCGATAACCAAGTCCGCCGCCGCGATTGTGTTGTTCGCCGCTTTTTTGCCGTGCATACCCGCGAAGCCTAAATTTTGCGGATGAGAACGCGGAACCGCTCCGATACCC
>JAFUYE010000118.1 GCA_017470715.1 Selenomonadaceae bacterium | reverse complement strand
GTTAAATCAGAGACCGCGAAAATGTTTGGGTTACAAATCACCGTGGGAAGTGTGGTTTTCTACCCCGTTGCACTTCGTTTGACAATTCAAGTGTCCAAAGAAAAGTAACCAAAAGAAAAGACCCCTCGCGGGGCGGATACCGTCTGGCAATTCGGAGTAGTCGGCTACGCGTACCGCTCGTGCCCGTGCATTTCGCATCCGGCGAAATACCACGGGCGGCCGTCATCCGTGACGGCCTCCGGTTTCGTTACGGCGTGTGACGAAAAATTTACTGGCACTTACCTAAGATTGTAACGTTGCTTGTTGATTTTAATTCGCAAAGCCGATTTCTTTCGCGGCAACAAAAATTTTGCGGCCGATTTTTATTTCGGCAACGTTTGACGGCGGGCAGGATTTACAAAACGTTTGGCGAAAACTTGTTGCCGATACAGCATTCATAATGCGCAATTCGTGATAAATTTTTTTGGGCATTATTAATTACGCACTGCGCATTCCGCATTACGCATTGCATCTAAGGAGGGGCGTAAATTGGAAACACGGGAGAGTTTATGGGAGGCATATCTCAGACGCGGCTTCAGTCGTCGGAGCTTCTTGAAAGGTTGCGTCGCGCTAACCTCGCTTATGGGTTTGAGCACGGATATGTTCTCGAAAGTCGTCGAGGCAGCGGAAACAAAACCGTTGCCCGTCGTCGTTTGGATTCACGGTCACGAGTGCACGGGCTGTGACGAATCATTTATTCGTTCGGGCGCGCCGCTTGCCTCGGACGTGGTTTTGTCGTCAATCGCGCTGGAGTACGATCATCTGTTGAGCGCGGCTTGTGGTGCTCCGTTTGAGGCACATCTTGACGAAACTATTGCCAAATACAACGGGCAATACATTCTTTGCGTCGAAGGTGCCATTGCGACCAGAGACAGCGGCGTTTATTGCATGTCGGGCGGTCACACGTTCACTCATCTGCTGTCGAAAGCGGCAAAAGGCGCGGCGGCAATTATCGCTTACGGTTCGTGTTCGGCTTACGGCGGAATTCAAGCGGCTAAACCAAATCCGACAGGTTCTGCGGGCATTGAACGTTTCGTCGGCGGAAAACCTGTCGTCAAAGTTCCGGGCTGTCCGCCGATTCCCGAAGTTATGACGGGCGTCGTCATGCACGTTGCACTTTTCGGAACGATTCCGCCGCTTGACGGTGACGGGCGTCCGAAACAATTTTTCGGCAACAGAATTCACGATACGTGCTATCGCAGACCGTTTTTTGATGCGGGTATGTTCGCGGAAACTTTCGACGACGCGGGCGCAAAAGCCGGTTGGTGCCTGTACAAGCTCGGTTGTCGCGGTCCGGAAACTTACAGCTCGTGCGGCAACCTGCGCTGGTGGCAAGGCATGAGTTATCCGATTCAATCGGGCGCGCCGTGTATCGGTTGTGCGAATTCGAAATTCTGGGACGAAGATCCTTTCACCAATCGACTTCCGCAATACGGCAAACTCGGTGACGCGGACAAAATCGGCACGGCTCTCGGCGTTTTGACTGCGGCGGGCGTCGTCGGTCACGCGGTGGCAAGTATCGTTCAGCGCAACAATCGCGAAAATCTTTTGGACGAAGAACATCACGAATAATTAGGAATTAGGAGTTAGGAATTAGGAATTAAAAACCTAGTCCCAAGTCCTTAGTCCCCAGTCCCTAAGGAGGAAACTTTATGCAACACGTTGTAGTTGACCCGATAACCAGAATCGAAGGGCACTTGCGCGTTGAAATTTCCGTAGACGAAACGAACGGCACGGTAACCGACGCAATTTCCAGCGGCACTGCTTGGCGCGGTTTGGAATTGATTTTGCGCGACCGTGACCCCCGTGACGCTTGGGCATACATTCAACGCATTTGCGGCGTCTGCACGACGGCTCACGCGTTGGCGTCCGTCCGTGCCGTTGAAGACGCGCTCGGAATTTCAATCCCGAATAACGCAAATTATATCCGCAACATCATGGCGGCAACTTTGACCGTGCAAGATCATATCGTTCATTTTTATCATCTGCACGCGCTCGATTGGGTAAGTCCCGTTGAAGCATTGAGCGCAGACCCGGCGAAGACTGCGGAATTGCAAACGGCAATTTTGAACGCATATCATCTTGATTTGAAAGTTCCCGACGAAGTTGCGACCGAAGCTTATCCGCACGACTTCCCCGCCGCCACGCCGCAATATTTCGCCGCGATTAAATCTCGTGTTCAAGCTATCGTTGCAAGCGGACAGCTGGGAATTTTTGCCGCGCAGTGGTGGGATCATCCCGATTACAAACTTTTGCCGCCGGAAGTTCATTTGTTGGCAGTTGCTCACTATCTCGAAATGCTCGACAAGCAACGCGAAATTGTCACGCCGCACGTAATTTTCGGCGGGAAAAATCCGCATCCTCATTACGCGGTTGGCGGTATGCCCTGCGCAATTTCAATGAACGACGGCAATGCTCCCGTCAACACGGCAAGATTGGCGATTGTCGATCGCGCAATTAACATGGCTCGCGACCTCGTCAATAATTATTATCTGCCCGATTTAATTGCTATCGGCGTGATTTACGCTAAGGCGGGACGCGTCGACGGCGGCGGCTTGTCGAAAACTCGCGTGCTTGCGTTCGGCGATTATCCGCTTACCGGTTACAAAGGTACTTCAAACGGCGGCGGTTACTTTGACAACCTGCTTGTTCGCTCGAACGGTGTTGTCGAAGATTTCGGCAAGGGTGTCGCCAACGCGAAATTTTACGAAGTCACTGCCGAAGATTTCAAAGCTCCCGAAACATTTACCGAAGGCGTCGAACATGCCTGGTACGAATATCCCGACAACGCCGCGAAAGATTTGCATCCGTGGGACGGCGTCACCAAAGACAAATACACGGGACCGAAAACCGGCACCGCGACAATGTGGGAAACGCTCAACGAAGCCGGAAAATATTCCTGGCTGAAAACTCCGAAATGGAAAGGCAAACTCTGCGAAGTCGGACCGCTCGCGCATTACATCATCATTTACACGAAAGCCGCGAAAGGTTTGCTCCCCGAACCGACTTGGGCTGAACAAATGATGCTCAAACAGATTGAAGCCGTTTCGGGCGTTTTGGGTGTCAGCGCGGAAGTTTGGATGCCGACAATGCTCGGACGTACTGCCTGCCGTTGTTTGGACGCGCAACTTGCCGCAGAGATTAATAAATTTTTCTTCGACAAACTTATCGCGAATATCAAATCCGGCGACACCGCGACAATGAGCAACGAAAAATGGTTCCCCGAAACGTGGGCGACCGAATGTCACGGCGTCGGCTTGTACGAAGCTCCTCGCGGCGGATTAAGTCACTGGGTTTGCATCAAGGACGGCAAAATTTCCAACTATCAATGCGTTGTCCCGACAACGTGGAATGCTTGCCCGCGTGACGACCAGGCAGGTCACGGCGCGTATGAATTGGCAATGATGACGACGCATGTCGCAATTCCCGACAAGCCGCTTGAAATTGCCAAAGTCGTTCGCTCGTTCGATCCGTGCATGGCGTGCGCAACGCACATGTACAACGCCAAGGGAGAGGAAATCGGAATTATTTCGACCGACCCCTACAGGAGGTGACGGACGATGGCAATTAAATCTGTCAAAGACGTTAAGCGCAAAGAATATTACATTTTCAGCCCGTTCCTGCGAATTTTCCATTGGATTATGGCGTCGCAAATTGTGATTCTGTTCGCAACGGGGCTTTTGATTGCCAAACCGATGAACGTCGCGATAACAGAGCCGGTCTTTTCGATAACGTCAATGGATTTGGTGCGCGATATTCATTTCACTTCGGCGTTCATTCTGTGCGCGTCGCTGATTCTGCGAATTTACGGCTTCATCATCAACAAAGGCGACAGACTTTTTCCGCGTGTGTGGGAAGGTCACTTTTATGAAGAAACCGTCGACGTTGCGTTACATTACATGCTTGTTCGTCCGGAACACGCGTCGTTCCTGCGCAACCCGTTGGCTCGCGGTTCGTATGCAATGCTTTACGTCCTGTTGCTCATTGAAATTCTGACGGGCTTCGCAATGTATTTCATGACGAATCCTTTTTCGACGGGCGGAATGCTCTTCGGTTGGGTCAACACGCTCGTCGGCAGCGAAATGATGAGCCATTACATTCACCATTACCTTGCGTGGTTTATCATGCTGTTCGCGCTCGGTCATTTGTACATGGTCATTCGCGCAGAATTCATGGAAGGCGAAAGCGAAATTTCCAGCATGTTCAGCGGCAAAAAAATTCTTGCTCACACGCCCAAAGATGCCAACGAACTCGATTAAAATATTTCGGACAAAAAAATTTTCCCGTCGAAAATCTCGGCGGGCAACGTGACATTAAATCAAGTCGTTTCGACAGCGTAAAAAAATTCGTCGCTCAAAATTCGGGCGGCGATTTTTTTGTTGCAGAAAATTCCTGTACGTGTGCCGACGGAACACCAAAAAATTTTTCCGCGCAGATAAAATGCAATCAACAATTTTTACACGCGGAGGAATTTTATTATGGAACTCATCGGCATAATCTTGATTCTCGTGTACATTTACGCGGGCGACAAGGCGAATTACTACCTGAAATATCACCTGTTGAACGTGCGTGCAGAAGTTTACGGCGACACCGGCGATTATGTTATGTCGCGATTCATTTGGAGCGCAATTCTCGGTTGGGCGACAATTCCAATCGCCGCGCTTCATTATTTTTTTACGAACAAGCAATAGGTGAAACGAAATGACGGCATTAAAAGCTATCGGGTCGTATGTTTTGATGACGGTTGTAATTTTCGCGTTCTTGTGGTGGTTCTTCGACAAACCGCAAGAGCACGACACGTTGATAACGGTCTTGACGGCATTTTTCGCGTCGGCGTCGGCGTGCGGAATAATCGAAGAGAACTCCCTCGACGAAAACGAACGACTTGTAAACGCCGTGATAACCGCCGTTGTGACTTCCGGTTTTTGGATATGGCAATTTTACGACGGATACAACGATCTTGCCGAAATGTTTCCGAACGATAAAATTGTCGCGGCGATTGGCAACGTCATTGACGCTTGGGAATATTTGGTTATGGCGGCGATTAGTTTTCTCGTAATAATTTCGTCAGCCAAAAAATCTTGAAATTGTTGCGCACTGAAAGGAAGTATCGTCAATGGGCAAAATCCTTGACAAAGTATTCGATCGGCTGAACTTATTCGCGGGACTGAGCGTTATTGCCACAACGTTTTTGACGATGATGTTCTTCATTTGGTACGCGGAAAAAAAGTTGCCGCCCGGTGACGGCTTAGAGGAACATACTTCCGTTAAAGAAATTCACGGCGGCTGGTTCGCGGGATTGTTCTCCGCAGAATTTTTCGGTCAAGTCATGGCGGCGGAATCTTTGGACGCAATGGAAGCAGTGCTCTCCGTCGTCGTCAACGTCGCAGCGAATATCTTGGTATTTTTCATTTGCTACGGGATTTTGAGCGTGGCGGGCGTCAACAAAGAAAATCTTTACGAACGTTGCAAAAAAGCTTTCATGGGGCTTGTAATTTCGTCGTGGGTGTTGATGATGTTGGCGGCTTACGCAATCGTCACGCAACCTGACTCAAGCCGAAATGTTCCCGCCGTCAATCAAGAAGTGCAAGCCGAATTCGTCACCACTTTGAACGGCGAAAATATTTTCATTGACCTCAACACTTTGGTTAGGACGAACGATACCGGTGAAGACGCGGCACCCGAATTTAAATGCGTGCTGATTGACACTGCGGAAGTTCGGACGAATTGCGAATTCAAAGCACGCGGCATTGTCATCATGTACATTGACGGCGTCGAA
This sequence comes from Selenomonadaceae bacterium, assembly GCA_017470715.1. GTDB lineage: Bacteria > Bacillota > Negativicutes > Selenomonadales > Selenomonadaceae > Quinella. The sequence goes on along the minus strand of JAFUYE010000118.1, from coordinate 25,225 downwards.
GTCGGTGACTCAATCGAAAATCCCGACGTTGAAGAACTTTACAACGCCATAGTCCAAAAATTTTTGTGAGCCGTTCAGTTCAAAAGTTCCGTTTCGCCGAGTTGATGCAAAAGTTCATTCGTTTTCATGACGGATAATTTCTGTTCGACGGCGAAAATTATCGTCGAATCCCACGGGTTGCGCGGATAAAGCGGACTTTGTTTCGCGTACCTGAGCAAGTATTGTATCTCATCCAAATTTAAGCCCATCGCGATTGCCAATGCCAAAATTTTTGGTCGCGACGGGTTTTTTCTTGTACCGGAAAAAATGTGGTAAGCATAATTGTTGTTGAGTTGCGACGCCGCGATAACGTCATTTTTGTTCAAGCCTTTTTCGGCAAGCAGACTGTCCAAATATTCATGGAGCGGCACCGTAAATTCATCTTGATTGCGTTCGCGAAAATTTTGCGGGTCGCGTTCGTTCTTCAATTCGGCAAACAAATCGCCCGTGTTTTTGCTGTAAATCGGCAAGCGAATCACTCCTTTTTTTGGTATGATATACGAACGAAAATTTTTTGCAAGGAGAAGACTTTATGACCGACTTCGATAAATTTTTCGGCGCGGCTTATGAAATTGTCGACGTGATTAAATCCGACGAAAAAGTTTTTGTCGCCACCGCTTACGACAAAAATTCCAAACGGCTTTGCGTCGTCAAGGAACGCGACGGACGTTTGACGGGAGTGTATAAAATTCTGCGCGAACTCGACAATCCGCACGTCCCGAAAATTTATCGACTGATTGAACGCGACGGAAAACTTGTCGTCGTTGAAGAGCACATCGACGGGCAGACGCTTGACGAAATTTTGACGTACAACCCGAAACTTTTAACGGAAAAATTTGCCGCGAATATTTTACTGCAGGTTTGCGACGCGCTTGTCGAATTGCACAAAGCCGACATAATTCACCGTGACTTGACGCCGTCAAATATCATGTTGACTGCCGACAACAAAGTTAAGCTTATCGACTTCGGCATTGCGCGAATTTTCAAGCCCGACAGCTCGACCGACACGGAATTTTTGGGAACTCGAGGATATGCCGCGCCCGAACAGTTCGGCGTTTTCGACTTGGGGCAGACCGACGCCCGCACGGATATTTTTGTTTTGGGCAACACCGTCAAAAGATTGCTCGGCAAAAATTATGACGGACAACTTGCCGACGTTTTGAATCGTTGCACGGATTTAAATCCCGCGTCACGTTATCAATCGGTTTCGGATTTGATTCAAGCCGTCAAACGCGCTCGGAAATTGTATCTGCTTAAACGATTTACGTTGAGTGCCGCAATTTTCGGGGCAATTTTTTTCGCGGTGCAGACGATTGACTTTTCCGACAAACAAACCGAATTGCCGCCCGTTGCCGAAGTTGTCGACGAAAAAATTCCGACGCCCGAAGTTGTTGCCGAAGTTCCCGACGCGCCCGAAGTTACCGACGAAAAAAATCAATCGTCGTCGAAGTTGGATGCCGACAGTTTAATCGAATTCGTCAACAAACCCCGTGCCGAAACTGCAATTAGTAATGACAACGCAAAAAACAATTCCTCATTCCTAATTCCTAATTCCTCATTGAAACCGCCGTTGCCGACTCGACAGCCGCTTAAAGTTGAACCGGCTAAAGAACCCGTCGAAGAAAGCAAGCCCGCCCGTCAAAGCAGGTTGGCAAACCGCGTGAAATTATATCTGTATCTTAACGGCAAACTCACAAAAAATCGCGGCGAACATACGACCGCGGGCACGGTGTATTTATCCGCCGACGAATGCAAAAATTGGCAACGCAACGAACGCGATTATTCATTGTTCCCGTCGAATTGGACGGCACGGCTGACGGTTGAAAATTTCACGGCTGAAGATTTTGTCAACCCGCAAGTCAAAGTATCTTTCGGCGGCAACGACAAATTTTCCGTAGACATTCCGACCGTCAAAGCGGGGCAAACTGTTGACGTTGACATTCCGATTGCCGGCAAACCCGCGTTCCATGGAAATAATGGCACAATCAGCGTCTGGGCAGGAACAATCGGCGAAGATCTCGGTTATACGCTTATACGCAACCTAAAAATAAAATCGTGAACTTTCGGAGGCGAAATTTTTGGCTATCGGAATTATCGCGGAGTACAACCCGTTTCACGCGGGGCACGCATATCAAATCGCACGCATAAAAAATTTTTCGGACGCGGAAATTGTCGCTGTCATGAGTGGAAGTTTCACACAACGCGGCGAACCGACAATCCTCGACAAGTGGACGCGGGCAAAAATCGCTGTATCAAACGGCGTCGATTTGGTTTTTGAATTGCCGTTCGTGTCGGCGGTCAGAAGCGCACAAGATTTCGCACGCGGCGGAATTCGTCTGCTAGAAAGTTTTGGCGTCGTCGACAAGTTGGCATTCGGCGCGGAAGTTGCGGACTTGTCGGCATTGAAACTTGCGGCAAAAGCGTTCGACGAAAAATTTTTCGCGGACAAACTTCATGCGTTGATGTCGCAGGGAATTTCATACGCGGCGGCAGTCACGAAAATTTTGGCGGAAGTCACGGCACTCGACGAAAAAATTTTGCGGCAACCGAATACGATTTTGGCGATTGAATATCTTCGCGCACTGCCCGAAAAAATTTCACCGCTGTTAATCCCGCGACACGGAGCCGCTTACGACGATTCGACGTTGCACGAAAAATTTTCAAGCGCGTCGGCAATTCGTCAATCAATCCGTCAATCGTCACCGCCGTGGCAAAAAATTTCCGCGCAGGTTGACGACGAAACTTTGACGGCACTTCGCGACGAAAAAATTTCGGGGCTTGTCGACGAAAAATTTTTGTTCCGCCCGCTGTTGACGAAACTTTTAACGGTGAGCGCCGCCGACCTGCGAAAAATTTACGGCATGACGGAGGGGCTTGAATTCCGATTGCTCAACGCCGCGTCGACGGCAAAAAATTTTTCGGAACTTGTCAAGCTCTGTGTCGGGCGACGATTTACCGAAAGCCGAATTCGCCGATTGATTTTGCACACGTTGCTTGACGTGACGGGCGAATTGATAGCCGAAGTCGACGAATCAACCTGCGCGAGAGTTTTGGCGTTCAACGACAAAGGCCGTGCGTTGCTGAAAAAAATTTCCGTGCCCGTCGTCACGAAAGTAGCCAAACATTTGAACCGCCGCGACTTGACGGAACGAACGCGAACTTTGACGCCGCCGCAAAAAATTTTGTTGCTTGACGTTTTGGCGACGGACTTGCGGGCAATTTTGTTTGAGCCGCCGAAAATTCGACGCGCAGATTTTTCGACTTCGCCAAATAAAACAGAGGCCGTCACGGGCAAATGCGCGCTGGCAAGCATTTGCGCCTCGTCCGCAACATTTGCGTGATGCAAATACCGTCGGCCAAAGGGGTGACGATAACACCGATTCAACGCGATAACATAATCGTCGCCCGCCGCGCAGGCGCGGTTTTCTTTGCTACTTTCTTTGTCCGCACAAAGAAAGTAGATAAAACAAACTCAAAATTCACGAACGCGCTAAATCGAAGTCGACGCGCCGCAACCGTTGTGAATCGCCCATACAAAAAAATTTCCCGCATAAAGGATTTTCCGCACGCAAGTTGAATAATCTTCGCCGTAAAGAAAAACGGTCTTTATTTTTTTTGACGCGGCAATTATAATGCGGTAAGCTTTGCAAATAACATTCGAGGTGATTTTTTTTATGGAACATTCCCCGGTTACGACGAACCCGTTGATTATAATGGTAATCAACATGACCGTCGTGTTTATCGTGCTTGTATCGCTGATTTATTTGATCAAGCTGATTCATTTTCTCGACCCGACCAAAGAGCCCGAACAAAAACCCGAAGACGGCGTGGCTCCCGGCGAACCTCCGCTTGCGGTTGTAAAATCTGCGGCACCGCCGCCCGAACCGGAACCCGTCGACGAAGGTATCAACCCCGAAGTCATCGCGGCAATTTCGGCGGCAATTTCGGCTTACGGCTTTTCGGGGCAAGTCAAGGCTGTGCGTATCGTCAATCACGAAAGTACACCGTGGAGCGCCTCTGCAAAATTCAACAACCTCAAACGAAAATAGAAAGGAGTGTGATCGATTTTGGAATTTTTTAACGCGTTTGTCGTGTCGCTTCAGGCTGTTTGGAACGACAGCGGATTTTCGGCTTTCACGACCGGCAACGGCATTATGATTCTTGTCGGACTTGTGCTGATTTATATGGCGTTCGTCAAAGAATTTGAACCGCTTCTGCTCGGTCCGATTGCGTTCGGTTGTATCTTGGCGAATTTCCCGAACACCGGATTTTTCGGCGAAGAAATGAACGTCATGAAGGCGATTAACTTCGGTATCACCAACGAAATTTTTCCGCCGTTAATCTTTTTGGGTATCGGTGCAATGACCGACTTCAGCCCGCTACTTGCTCGCCCGTCAACTTTATTGCTCGGCGCGGCGGCACAAATCGGCGTGTTCGTTGCTCTCGGCGGCGCAATGCTTGTCGGGTTCAGCGTTCATGAAGCGGCGGCAATCGGAATTATCGGCGGCGCGGACGGTCCCACGTCAATTTATCTGTCGACGAAACTGGCTCCGCATTTGCTCGGCGCAATCGCGGTCGCGGCGTATTCGTATATGTCGCTCGTCCCGATGATTCAACCGCCGATTATGAAAATCATGACGACACAGGCAGAACGCGAAATCGTCATGAAGGAATTGCGTCCCGTCACGAAATTTGAACGTATCGTGTTCCCGATTGTCTCGACGATTTTTATCAGCTTGTTACTTCCACCGATTGCCGCGTTGCTCGGTTGCTTAATGCTTGGTAATTTGTTCCGCGAATCCGGCGTGACCGACAGACTTTCCGACACCGCTCAGAATTCGTTGATTAATATCGTCACGATTTTTCTCGGCACCGGCACAGGCATGACAATGAACGCTCATGACTTCCTGCGTGCGGACACGTTGCTGATTATCGGGCTCGGTCTTGTCGCATTTATCGGCGGCACGGCGGGCGGTGTTCTCTTCGGCAAAATCATGTGCAAAGCAACGGGCGGCGCGATTAATCCGCTTATCGGCTCGGCGGGCGTCTCGGCTGTCCCGATGGCGGCTCGCGTCAGTCAACTCGTCGGCATGAAGTCAAAACCCGGCAATTATCTTTTGATGCACGCAATGGGTCCGAACGTCGCGGGCGTTATCGGTACGGCGGTTGCGGCAGGCACAATGCTTGCAATGCTTAAATAACCTGCGCGGACGCAAAAATTTCAAAGCGGACATCAACTGTAATGCCCGCTTAATTTTTTAACGAAAGCCTAACGAAAATTTGTCGCCGCGATTTGTTATAATCGTGTGCAAGAATTAAGTAACGTTTGCTTTTCGACGATTTATTTTTCGGAAGAAAACGTCGCGCAGTGCAAATTCATTTCGCATTGCGCATTTCGCATTATGAATTGTTTTTTGGGAACGGGACGCGGAACAGGTTTTAATTCCTAATTCCTAATTCCTAACTCCTAATTCCTAACTAATTTCGGGAGGTGGGGCTAATGAGCGAACTTGCGGAATGTTTTTCACGAAACGAAATACAGCTCAGTTTTTTGCGACTCAAGAGGCCTTGACCTCTACATCAAGGAAAGGAGACCAATTCTTATGGATGAATTTATTTTCGACCTGCAACGCTTCGACGGCGCTGTTGTCTTGACAATGGGAACCGACGGCAAGTTAATGGCGGACGGCACGGTTGTTAACAAGACTACATCTACTGCGGGCGGCTATTACACTCTTTCTGCGGGCGACTACGAACTCGGCGGCGACATTGATTTGAACGGTGCTTACCTTATGATCAGTACCGGTACAGTCACGTTGAATTTGGGAACGCACCAACTGTCGACCAGCAATGCAAATCGAGTAGTCTATGTAAAGGATGACGGCAATTTGACCGTCAACGGAACAGGCTCGATAGTTGCTTCTAATAACGCCAGCGCGGGCATCTTTGTTTATTCTACCGACCAAAGCAAAACAGCCAAACTGACTGTCAATGGCGGCACAATCACGGGCGGCTCTTCCAGTTTTGGTATTTGCGGCAATGGTACTGCAGGTGCCGGCAAAACGGAAATCACAATCAGCGGCGGCACAATCAGCGGTGCTGTCGGTATCTATCATCCGCAGGACGGCACTCTTAAAATCAGCGGCGGCACAATCACCGGTACAGACGACGAAGGATCGGGCATCGAAATTCGTTCGGGCACGTTGAACGTTTCGGGCGGCACAATTTCAAGCACAGCAGACGAATACAGCGTTGAGCCAAACAACAACGGCACGACTACGGCGGGCGCGGGCATTGCCATTGCTCAGCACACGACGAAAAAAGCAATCAACGTAAGTATCACGGGCGGCAAAATTTCGGGACAAGTTGCTGTGTCCGTTGCCAACCCCAACAAAATCACCGACGCATCTGCGGGCAAAATTTCCGTCAGCGTTTCGGGCGGCACTTTAACGAGTTCGCTCCCGACCGCAATCGTCAACACCGACGACCGCACGACCACGACGCTCAGCGTTTCAGGGGCAGAAATCCTCAACGCGGATGGCGGAAAAGCTTTAACTGTCACGGACGGTGTTTCGGAAGTCACGGCAACTGACGGCAAAACAACTTTGACGCTTGCCGAAGACGCCACCGCTGCCGACGTTAAATTAAATGTTCCGGATAACGCCGACGTTTCCGCAATGGAAATTTATATCGGCGAACAACTTTACACGCCTGTGAAAACGGGCGACAACGTCGGTTTGATTGCAACTACCGATACAACCGACGGCATTACCATTGCGGCGGATTCGACGGCGCCAACCGAATCAACTTTCCGCGTGCGGGGCGTCAACAGCAGCTATCAAGACTACACAATCACGGTAGCCAAGACAGCCACCGGTGACGGTGATATTGCCGGCGGTGATATCGGCAACGGTGACGGCGAAGAAGAAACCACCGAAGACGAAACCACAGGCGTCGATGTTATAGTCAACAGCAAAGGCGAGGTTACTGCAACGGTTCCTGCGGGCGTGACGGTTTCCGATGTGAAATTGGTAGAAGACAGCAGCGACCTCGAAACAACCGACGACATTGAAAAACTTACACTCACGCTGACGCAAGCCGACGGCAACACCACGGGCGGCGCATATACAAATACTGCGGGCGTGACGTTCACGGCGGGCAGCACCACCAACGGCACAGTCACAGTCAACGGCGACAATACTCAAGTCACGAACGTCAAATTGAGCACGGGCTCCAACGTCACGGAAGCCGTGGATGTTGCGCTTTATCAAAACAGTTCGATTATCGTCGGCACGAATACAATTTCGCTGGACACCGCGACAACGGTCAGCGTCAACGGCGATGCGGTAACTCTTACTTTGGACGCGGACGGCACGGCAGGAATCGATTCGTTCACGCTCGGCAGTACAAGCGGTACTAAATTTACGGCGGAAAGCGGTACAGTCGCCGTTACACTCGACAGCACGAAAGAAACTCTTACGTTTGACACGACGGGCGACGCCATCACTGTCGGCGAAAATTATTTCAAATACACCGACGGCGGAATTCTCATGGGCACAAGCGCGACCGCTTTGACAAAAGTCTTTAATGACGATTCCGCAACGTCGATAGATTTGAAATCGGGAAAGGTCACCGATACTGATTGGCAAGCAATCGTGCTCGTCGACGTTGACGAAACCAAAAAAACAACTTTGACGCTCAAGTCGGAAACTTTCAGCACGACCGCCGGCGAAGTCATTGTAATGGATTCGGCAGGCACCGTATACGCCACTTTGTCGGGTAGCGAGGATGACGGTTACACTATCACGCCCGAAGACAACAGCACGCTTACAAGTATCGTTCTTGACGAAGACGTTACAAGCTTGAAGTTTGCCAAAGCTTTTGCGGGGAAAACTACGACAATCACCGCAGGCGGCGCAGTCTTCACGGTCACCACTGCAACCAAAGATTTCACCGTTACGAGCGAAGATGATTCCGTTTCGGTCGACAATTTTGCTACTGCAATCGCGTTGACTTCAGGCACATTGACTGTTCCCAAAAACCAGACAGTCACGGCGGGAACTTCCGCAATTAAAGCGACGTTGGGCGACGGAATCACGGTTACCGTTGACAGCGGCACCGTCACAATCGGCGAACTTAATGAAGGCGACAAATTCACAGTTGGCAGCGATACTTACACGTACACCAAAGACGGCTTGACGAACGCGAACGGTGATTCGTGGCTCGGCAGTGATGATGTATCAACTAACGGCGTCACGGTAGCTGACCTTGCCGAAGAGGACAACTGGAGCAGTGTCACCGAAGTAACGAACAAAGAAATCACAATCACCGACAGCACGGAAAGCACGATTTACGCTACAACCGAAAACGGATCGACGACGCGTATCGCCAAACTCACCGTGAGCAGCGACGGCACAAAAACTTTGGTGCCTTACGACAGCACGACGCAACAAAATTCCACGGGCTTGAAAGGCTACACCGTCACCGTCAACGGCACGGCGGTCACTTTCAACAGCACTTACGGCGGCGACAATGCCCCGACAATCAAAACGAATTCGGGCGCAGAGTTCACCGTCACGACTGCAAGCGACGATTTCACTGTTACCGACAAGACGGGCTCCCCCGCGCAGATTACAAACGCGACGGCAATCACGCTGAACGGTGGCAAAATTGAGCTGAACAACGGACAAACCGTTACTTTCGGCAGTACGGGTACCACCGACACGCTCAAAGCAACGGCAGACGGTTTTGTTGTCAGCTATGACAGCACAAAGACGACGACGACAATCACCGCGCCCAAAAGTGCGACGGAGTTCACATTCGACAATCAAAAATACACGGCGGGCAGCGTGGATAATCCGCTCGTCATTGAAAAAACATCCGACGGCACAACCGTCACCGCAAAAACCGACAGCACGTTCACTTACACCCCGACGACAACAACCACGGACGGCACAACCACGGAAGGCGACGGCGGCGGCGGCGACACTTCCAACCCCGAAGACAGCGGCGACACAACCAAAACCGTCACGATTGTTACGTCGGCGGACGGCATAGTTTTTGACGGGACAACCTTCAGCGACTTTGAAAAGGGCGAATCGTTCAAAATCGGCAGCATCACTTACACGGTCGGAACGAACGGCTTGATTTCCGCAAGCGACGGAAGCACAGCAAAAATTTACATGGGCGACGGCTTTAAAAACAACTCGATTGCGGCTTCGGAATTGATCGATAAAAATTTCGTTACGCTTATCAAAGGTTCCGACAAATTGTCAATCGACACGAGCACTTTGACTGCGAATGGTTCCGCCATCATCGTCGACAATGTTGACAACCCTACGAAACAATACGGCTTCCTCACGAGCGACGCAAGCGGCAATTACTCGATTACTCAATCGACGGACAATAAGTTGCTCGGCGGAAAGTATACAGACGTTACTTCCGTGACAATCGATCTGGGTTTTGCCAAAAAACACACCGTCACTTTCGGCAAAGAGTATGCAAACATGTCGATTTCGATTGGCAACACGAAGATAGATTCCGTCGGTTCCGTGAGCGGTGCTGATTTTTCGGTCGGTGCCGACAACGATTATCTTCACGCGTCTTACGTCAAAGGTGCGGGAATCATCAACTTCAACCTCAAAAACGACTCTTCCGACCTACCTCCAAACGGTTACAACCTTGTCAGAGCTTCAACTTCAGATCAAACCATCGTTACAAGCGGCAGACAACAATTCAGCATTTCGGGAAGCAGTGTCGCAAGTCTTGACGGTGTCATAATCATTGACAGTAAAAACGGCACATACATTGATGATATCGACATCGGCGAGGATTTCACTATCAACGGCACGAAGTATACGTACAACAAAGACTTCGGATTGATAACCCAATACGGCGTTTACACGAGCAAAATCGACACCCACTCTGATAGAGGTCGGTCGGTCAATTACGAATCACTCACTGCTGCCACTAACTGGGAAGGCTTGATTGCGCCCGACAGCAACAAAGTTTTGGCTCTCGATTCAACTCTTGCAAGCAAAGGCGTCATTGTCGACAACAACACAGCCCCGACAGCCAAGTACGGAACGTTCACCAATAACTCGGGGACGATTACCGTCACAAATGAAAATTTCGCAACCACAGGCGGGCTCAGCATTTCCGTTGACTCTTCTGCGGAGGCAACTTTCACCGGTTTTAATAACGCCCAACTTAACAACATAACGTTTATCGCTGAAAAATCCGGCGCGACGTTCAAAGTCACCAACGCAAGCGGTAACTTCACCGTCAGCGGCAAAGACGCGGCTCCGACAATCACGGGCGCCACGGCGATAACTTTGCTTGACGGGACAATCACCGCGACGAACGGACAGAAAATTACGCTTGACGACGGCGACAGCTCAACCACCGACAAAGTGCTTGAGGTTACCGGCGGCAATCTTACTGTCGCTTATGACAAGACGAATAAAGTTTGGACGGTGGCGGGCGACAAAGGTGATACATTCACTTACGACGGCAAAACTTACGCGGTCGACAACGGCGAAATGACTTTCACGCTCAGTGACGGCAAAGCTTCAATCAGCGGCGTTGATAACGGTGAAGTTTTTGCTTACGACGGGCAGGAATATTCGCTCAAGAGCGGCACGGGACTGCTTACATCAATCAGCGGCGGTAATTATAAGGCTTTGTCGACTTTCAACGGCAGTATCGCTGCGGATAGTCTTTCCGGTACTGATGATTGGACGGGAATTGTCACAATCTCTTCGTCTTCGAAGACGGCTTCCGTTCCGACTGGGATGGGCGGTCTTTCTTCCGCAATCATCATGGATGACGACTTTAATGCCGTCTACGCTTCGATTTCTGCGGGCAAAGGCTCCGATTGGTCGCTCGGCACAAGCCAAACTGATGATTCGTTGGCAAAAATTTCTCTCGGCGCGTCTGTCGGTGCCGTTTCTCTTGGCAGTTATTTTGCCAATGACAGTCTCACGATAACGGCGGCAGACGTGGCAGACTTCACCGTCACAGATGACAGCACGCCGGGTTTCGTTGTTTCGGTTTCCGGCGGCAATGCAAGCGTTGAAGGCGCGACTTCGGCGTCACTGATAAACGGTTCACTCACGGCGGACAGCACCAGTTCCGTCATAGCGGACAAATATATCGTTCAAGAATTGAGCGCTAACGACAACATAGTCGTTATCAGAGACGGCAGCGACGTTTCGGTCGGCGGTATCGGCAAAAACGAAAGTATCAAAGTCGGCGCGGACACATACACAATGACAGATCTCGGCATCACCGACAAAGACGGAAAACTTTTGGTCGACACGAAAACTGATGCCGATAAAGATTTCACGCTTGACTTGTCGAGTTTGACGAGCGGCGATTGGAAAGATTTGATTACGGTCGACGGCGGTTTGTCGGTTGACGCGAATTCAAGTGAAGGGCTCATCGTCGACAAAAACAAGACTTCGATTTACGGTTCGTTGACGGGCGACTCCGTAAACGGCTACACCTTCACGGAAGGCGCGAACAGCTGGGCTGCGGGCGCGGCAAGTGCCGTAAGTATCAACAACACGACGCTCACATTGCCGGAAAATTACAGTTCTGTCAAAGCAATTCAATCGAAAGCTGAATTCTCCGTAACCGACAGCGATGCCGATTCGATTTACACCGTCACCGATTCCTCACTCGGCGCGGCAATCGCGGGCGCAGATTCAATCACGCAAACGGCGGGCACAATTTTGCTCAGCGATTCGGCTCAAAGCGTCACGGCGAACAACAGCGTAGTTTCTTTCGCAAGTCTCAACGGCACTGCGGGCGACGGCACAATCAACGTTGCAGTCGACGGCACGAGTGTTTCTATCGGCGGACTGGACGCGGGCGAATCCTTCAACGTCGGCGGCGAAACTTATTCCGTCACGGGCGGCAACAAACTCATCAACGCCAAAAATCAGCTGTGGCAAAACAGCGTTACCGGCGGTGTTGTTGACGTTGCAAGTCTTGCTGACGGCTGGTTGGGACAAATCACGGTTTCCGGCGGCAAACTTGACATCACTGCGGCAAACGCGTCAATCGCTTCAGTTTCGACGGACGGCGCGTATGTTGTCGACAGCACGAACAGCGATATCGTTTACGGCACGTTGATTTCGGTGACGGGCGGCAGCGAAGCGAACAGCGGCTACAGTCTCTCGACCGTCGGAGCAAGTAAGGGAGCAAGTTTGTCGTCAATCGATATCGGCGATATTTTCTACGGCGGCAAAGGAAAAGAAGAGGCTGTTCCTTTCAAATTCGCGAAGGACTTTGCAAACATTTTAATCACAGCCGGCGAAAATACATTCGTCGTTACGGACAAAACAAAAGATTTCACAGTCAAATATCAAACGAAGTATCCGGAACTTTCTGTCGACGGCGCGACGAAAGTCAGCTTGCAGTCGGGCGAAATCACCGCAAGCGACGAAAATCAATCGATTGTCACGGGCAGCGACACAATCACGGCGGCAAAAGGTTTGATTATCGCCAACGCCGGAAATGTTTCAATCAGCAACATCGGCGTCGCAAATCAAGACGCGGACAACAAGTTTGTCGTCAACGGTACCAGCTACCAATACATCAGCGGATTGGGACTCGTCAAGACGGACACGAACGCGGCGTCAATCACGGGCGTTGTCGGTTCGGCAAACTTCGATTCGCTTACAAGCACTCAAGGAACTTTCGCGGGCGGTGTGTTCAAAGTCGACGGCGCCAAAATTGCGGACGCCATTGCTCTGGATAATGACTCGCTCGACTTGTCGAAAATTGAAGGCGACGCGGTTGTTTTGAGCAGTCTCGACCCGAAAGCGACACCGACGAAACTCGCCGATCTCGATTACACGAGCGCTAACGGCACGACGACTTTAAATATCCAAAAAGTTACCGGCTATAAAGACGAAATTAAATCCGTCACGCTTGCCGCAGAGAATACGGAACTTGTCACCGACTTTGCAGTTCCGACCGTCACAACGTCCGCACACAATTCCAAATCGCTCACGTACACGATTGGCGGCGAAACTTACAAACCCTACAAAGTGAACGCGTCCGATACCGCATCTTCGTCCTCGATAACCGTTGCAGTAACCGCAGCGGGCACGTCGTTTACTTCCGCGTTGACGGGCGGCACGGTTGTTCTCACCAAAGATGATTCCGTCAAAGTCAGCGACGGCACGAAAACGAACGAAATTAAGGCGACGGACGGCGACGGAATGACCGTCAACGTCAACAACGACAAAACCGTCACGGTCAACGGGCTCAATGAAGGCGACAAATTCACGGTTGGCGATGTTAATTCGACTGACGACCCGAAAGAGTATCAAGTCATGTCCGGAACTCTCATAGAAGTCACGGGCGAATATCTCTGGAAGGGCGATTCGTTCACGGACGGCGTCACGCTCAACGCACTCGGCACAACCGGCAACTGGCTCAAAATCCGGACTGTCACGAACGGCGAACTTGAAATTACCGACAAAACATTTAAGGACGGAAACACCGAACTTACCGAGGTGGATTTGTACGACCTCAAAAACGGTATCACTTACGGCAAACTCACGAAGAATGCCGCCTCGGATGGCAAAGTCACTTACACGCTCACGAAGTCTGCGGGCGATAACGATTTGACTTCAATCACGTTGGACGGCACGACGTTCAGCGCGACACCGACAAACAACACACTTACGATTACGCCTGCGACGGAAACCGACGCTTTGAAAGTTTCGGACACGAATTCCGTCACGCTCGAAAGCGGCGCAATCGATGCTTCGGTTCCTGTCAAGGCGGACAACTACGAAATCGCGGCAGCTAACGGCGCAACCGTTACCGTCACGAAAGACACAAACGGCGTCACGGTCAGCGGCATTGGCACTACAGATGACAAGTTCACCGTCACGAAGACGGGCGACACTGCCGGAACGACTTATCAATTCGTCGAAAACTTCCTTGTTGCGACGAACGGCACAACAATCACGGGCGTTGTCTCCGACGGCTTTACCTACGAAGAAGACGACGAAGGCAAAACGGATGGCATTTTCACGCTCAGCAAAGCGGAGACAACTTCCGCCATTGCGCCGGATGCAGCCAAGAACATCTCTTTGACGACGGCAGTCAGCGCGGACGGCAGCTATATCGTTTTGAACACGCTCGACCCGACGGCTACAAACATCACCAAAATTTCCAACCTCGAAGTTTCGGGCACGACTTACACGTTCACGAATTCCGACGAGACGGCGGCAACTGCGATTGAAAAGCTCACGCTTACCAAGGCGGCGGCAACCGTCACAACAGATTTTGATACGACCGTCAGCATTCCTGCGGGCTCGGCGACATTTGAAATCAACGGCAACAAATTCGCGGCTCTCAAATCTGCGCTTGAAATTCAAACGGGCGAAGGCGACGGTAAATCCACGCTCACAAGCGGCACCGTCAAACTCGACAAGGATGACACCGTCACCATCACGAAAGACGATAAAATCATCGAAGCGACCGACGGCAACGGCATGACCGTCAAAGTTGACGCAAACGTCACCACGCTCACGGGACTTTCTGCGGACGACAAAGACGCGTTCAAAGTCGGCGATACCCAATACACCATGAAAGGTATCGGCTTGACGACGGGCAGCAAACTTTGGACGGAAGAAACGGCGAACGAATTCACGCTGACGGATCTTGCCGACAAAGACAAGTGGAGCGATTACGCGCTTGCGGGCACAGGCGAAACCTACACAATCAGCGACAGCACCTCGACCGTCATCATCGTCGACAGCGATGAATCTGCGCGCATTGCCAAACTCGATAACGGCACGTTGAAGAACATCGGCGACACCGTTACGTTGGAAGAAATTACAATCGGCAACGGCGTGACGGCGACGCTTGCCAAAGAATTCGCGGATGAAGATGTCAAAATTAAAATCGGCACCGATACCGAATTCACCGCAACTTCAACCGGCAACTTCATCGTCAACGCAACGGATAAAACTGTCAGCGGCGCGACGGCTGTAACGCTCAATTCCGGCTCGCTTACAATGCAGGGCTATAACAGCACCACTGCCGAAGTTCCCATCACTGCGGACGGTTACGAAATCAGCAAGCTTGGACTCAGCGGCACCGGTACATCCAATACAATCGGCGTCTCCGTCACCGAATCAAACGGCGATAAAATTGTCACCGTCGACGGAATTGACACGGGCGAATATTTCACCGTCACCAAAGACGGCAAATCGACCACTTACAAGAAGACGAGCGCGGGACTTATCGCGGGCACGCTTGACGGCACGAATACGAATTTCACCAAAATCGACGGCGTTGTCAAAGCTTTTGAATCGATTTCCAGTTCAATCAATCTCAGCGAAGATATGGCGACGGTTGCGCTTGCTCCCGACGGGAACGGCAAACTTGACTTGAGTAATTTGACTGCCGCAGATACCGACGAAGTCAAAATTCTCGACAGCGACACCGCTCCGACGAAAGTTATCGGCACGCTCAAAAAAGACGACACCACGGGCGTTTACTCGCTCACGACCACAACCGATTACAACAAAAATATTCAATCAATCGCTTTGGGCACAAGCGGCACGGGCATTGATAAACTTTCCGTTGCGATTGCCGACATTACAATCAACACTGACGCGAAGGGCGGCAATTACACCGTCAACGGAATTGTCTACAATGCAACGGGCGCGCTCGAAATTTTGACGACGGCAACCGAATCAACATTGACGGCGGGCACAGTTACGCTCGACGACACCGACGCTCCGAAAGTCACCGGCTCGGCGAACGATCAAAAACTTGTCGAAGTCACAAGCGGCAAAATTACCGCCAAGGCAACGACGGGCGCAATTACTTTGTCGGGTATCGACAAGACGGAAAAATTCACCGTCGACGATACGACCGAATACACGATGAACGGTATCGGCTTGACGACAACCGACGACAGCAAAGTTACCCAAGTTTGGAGTGACGCTGCTACTTCCGAATTTGCGGTTGCAGATCTCGATACGGATACAAACTGGCTCAAAGTTGAAACCACGCCGCTCACAATTTCTGCGAAAAGCGAAACTTCCGTTGTTGCCGACAAAGATTTGGAAAATCGTATCGCCAATCTTGAGAAAACTTCCAACGGCAATTACACGCTGACGAAAGGCACTGCCGGCACGCTCGATAAAGTCACCGTCGACGCGGTTACCGTCAACTTCGATAAAGACTTCGCGAACGACCTCGAAATCACGGCGACCAATGCAAAATTCACCGTCACGGGCTTGACGAGCGCGAATGACAACTTCACCGTCACCGACGCGACAACGGGCACCACTTTAACCAACGCGGCGAAAGTTTCTTTGACGGACGGCACGTTGAGCGATATTGACAAAGCAACCGAAATCACGGCGGGCGGCAAAACAATCACGGCGGGCGACACCGATAAAATTGACATCACCGTCAATGGAACTTCCGTGACAATCGGCGGCATTAAAACTCCGAATGAAACTTTCACCGTCACCGACGGCGAAGGTAACACCACGACTTACAAATACATCAACAGTTCAATCAACAACTTGGCGAAGATGAACGACGACGGAACCGAAGTCGCTGCCTTCTGCGACAATTTCAATTCGACAGACGGCACCTATTCGCTTGACAATGAGGAGTTCACGAAAATTATCGCGCCCGACGACAAGGGTAACCTTGAACTCGACGAAATGGACGACGGTGACGAAATTAAAATTTACAATTCCGTCAGCAATCCGACAGAAATTTACGCGACACTCAAATACACCGACGCGAACGGTTACGAACTCGAAGCGAACCCCGACGCTGACGACGACGTTTCGGAAAAAATTTCGACCGTCACGCTGAGCGAACCTGCCACGTTGACGACAGACTTTGACACGAACGTTGAGACCGCGAAGGTTTCCGGCAACTTCACCGTCAACGGCAATACTTACAACGCGAAGGGCACTGACGCACTCACCATTGCCGCGACGATTGACGACGACGATAACGCGACATCCACGTTGACGACGGGCACCGTTACACTCGACGCGACGAACAAAACCGTCAACACAACTGCCGGCAAAGAAATTACTGCGGGCAAAGTCGGCAGCGGTGACGGACAACTTACTGTCACCGCCACCAAAGCCGACGCAACTGCGGGCACTCAAGCCGACGCGACGATTACAGATTTCGGCACGGGCGACACCGCCACAATCGACGGCACGACTTACACGAATACGGATGTCGGTTTCCTCAGCAAAGCCAAAGACAGCAACGTTTACAAATTCGCGACAATCACGGGCGACATTACCGTCAGCAAGCTCGAAAACGCAAACGACTGGACGCCTGCCATTGCGACGGATTCGACAAACTTCACGCTCAACGCAAGCACGATTCCCACGGACTACACTGCGACGGACGAAACTGTTGTGCTCGGCGGCAATATTGCTACGGCGGCTGTCACCGAAAACTACGGCACAATCAAACTTGACGGAACGAAATTTACTTTCACGCTCGCGGACGACGATGTTCCCGACAAAATCACCGTGGCGGACAATTACAGCGTTGACGTTGCCGCCGACATGACGAAGTTCACCGACGGTATCAACTTTGACGCGCAGAAAGCGAACTTCACCGTCAAGAATGCCGACGTTTCCGGCGACGACGTTGCGAACTTCGACGACGACACTTCGACATTCAACGTCGACGCGACCGGCACCGCAAAAGTCACGGGCGATAATATTTCCGTCACGTTGAACAGCGGCACGCTCGACGCAACGAAAGATCTTGATGTCAAAGTCGGCGACAACACAGTCACCGTCACCGCGATTGAAACCGGCAACAATTCCGTCACCGTCATCAACAACGGCGGCAATTTGCAAGTCGGCGCGCTCAACACGGGCGACAAATTTACAATCAACGGAGTAGAATACAAAATGAGCGACATTGGTTTACTTAAAAACAAAGGAAGCAACTGGGTCGCCGTCGACGAAAGCAACGTAAGCTCCGAGGGTGACGTTGCCACTTATACCTACACAGAAGAAGAAGGCTACGACCTTGTTGCCGTCACCAACGGCGCGATTGATTTGTCGGGCGTGACGGGAGACAAAGCGAAAATTGTCGACAAACTTCCCGAAGGCGAAACGACACCCGAAAAAACTTACGCGATACTCGAAAAAACCGGCAACACGTGGACAATCGAGAAGGGCACCGATTGGACTAACGCCGACGCCACTGCCGGCACTCCGCAATCAATCACCGAAATTACAATCGGCGGCGACGTTACCGATTTAACGACGAAAGATTTCGGCGCAACAGTCAAGACAACTGCGACGGCAGATGTCACCGTCAACGGCACGGCTTACAGTGGCACGGGCGCATTGACAATTACGGCGGCTGCGGACGGCAAAACTTCCACGCTTGACGCCGGCACCGTCACACTCGACGAAGACCACAAGTCAGTTACTCCGACGGGCGGCGACGCAATCACTTTGTCGACGGGCGACGATTTGACGGTTGCGGTTACTGCGGCAACAGGTACGGAAACTTCACCGACAGTTGAAATCAGCGGCTTTGACGACGGCGATAAGTTCAAAATCGGCACGGCGAACGAATTCACGATGGGCGGACTCACTTTGAGCAACGGCTCCAAACTTTGGATTGGCACCGATTTGAACGCAGATAACGCAAGAGTTACCGTCACCGCCCTGACGACCGACTCCGACAACTGGGCAACGGCAATTCAAGCGAAAGACGGCAATCTCACCGTCGACGACAAGTTGACGGAGGGCGGCATTATCGTCGACAGCACGTCTTCACCGAGCGAATCTTACGGCTTGTTGACGAAGACGACGACAACCGACCCCGAGACGGGCGACGACGTTCCCGACGGCGGCTTCAAACTCACGGCTTCCAACTTTGAAAAAGACGACAGCACACTTGACACGCTCACCGTCACCGGCAAGAAACTCACAATCGATAAAGGCGTTGATATTTCTTCGACTGAATTCGTTGCCAACGGCGCGGAAATTTCCGAACTCACGCCCGTAGACGACACCGACGTTGTTATCGACGCGACGGGCACCGCCCCTGCAAAAATTACGGGCGTTGAAACGATTACGCTTGACAAAGGCACACTTGCGGCGACAGAAAACGTTGCGATTAACGACATCACGTTGACGAGCGGCACAATGACCGTCACGGCGGACGGCGACGGCAAAACGACGATTAATCCCGAAAATGGCGCGACCTTCACCTACGAAAACACGAAATATACTTTCGTCAACGACAAAGTCAAAGGTCTCATTTCGGACGGCAAACTTTACGCGCCCGCTGACCTCACACAAGATATTAACGACATCGTGAGCGAAGAAAATTATCTGCAGATGGTTGCAGCGACGGTCGACGGCACGAACGTTACACTCACTTTGCAGGACGAAGACGACTTGGGCGACAACGGCGTTATCTTCGTCACGCTTGATGGAACGAGCGGCAACCCGACGGCGACTTACGCCACGCAGGATACCGATAACAATTTCGCATTGACCAACGACGACGACAAAAACACTTACACAATCGACGCAAGCGACCTTGAAGACGAAGGCGTAATGACCGTGCAATTCGAGGCGACCGTCAATCTGCCGGCAGGCCAAACCGCTACCGTCAACGGCGTTGAATACGACGCGAACACCGCAATCACCGTTTCGACGACTTACGATGCCACGGGCAGCGAACCTGTTGCGTCTTCCGAACTCACGAGCGGCACCGTGAACTTGACTGCTGGCGGTACGGATTCCGTCACAATCGGCGGCAACACAATCGAATACACGGGCAACGACGATAACGGCATGACCGTCAACGTCAACGGCGAAACCGTCACACTCGGCGGACTTGCAAACGAAGGCGACGCGTTCACCGTCACGGACAAAGACGGCAACAAAACGACTTACGAAATCGGCACGGGCGGCGCGCTCATGCAAACCTTTGCCGAAGGATCCGGCAAACCCAGTGAACAATATACCGACACCGAGAAGTTTACCGGCGGCGCGATTGCTTTGACGGATTTGTTGGGCAAAGATGGTTGGCTGTCAGTCATCCCGCTTGACGATGATGGCGTCCTCAATCTGAGCGACGTTACTGCGGGCGGCACCGTCACTTCGGCAGACTACAACAAACATTACGCGACGTTGACAATCGGCGAAGACAAAAAACTTACTCTTACGAAAATCACCGAAGAGAGCGCGGGCGACACTAAAGACATCAAGTCGATTAACCTCGGCGGCGCAACGAAGACTTTGACGGTCGATTTCGCGGCGACCGTCACCACGACTGAACCGGCTAAAGATTCAACTGCGACATTCACCGTCAACGGCAACGCTTTCACGCCCGAAAGTTCCGCGCTTACAATTACAATCGGCGAAGACACGAAATCTTATCTGGCGGACGGCAAAGTTTCAATCAGCGGCACGGAAACTCTCGCGCTCGCGAACGATGTCACCGTCGACGCAACTTCCGGCAAGACTGTTGTCACCGTCACCGCCGACGAAGAAGCGGGCACAACCACGACGACTTACTCGCCCGCAGAAAATGCTGAGTTTGCGATTGGCGAAACCGAATACAAGATGACGGCTGTCGGCTTGACAAAGGACGGCAAAGAAATTTGGACGGACGACACTGTCACCGAAAATTACGACATCAACGCCGAAAACGTTTGGTCGACGATGAAAGGTCTCGACTCCGACGGCGCACTTGACTTGAGCGGCGACAACAAAGATCTCAGCGAAAGCAATGTTATCGTCGACAGCACCGACGCTCCGACAACTCGTTACGGCACACTCGGTTACGACAAAGACACCAACACATTCACCGTTGAATCCGCCGACACGACTTTTGCCGACAAGCAAATCAAACTCGGCACGGCGGACGCGACTTTGACGACGAACTTTAATGCAACCGTCAAGACAACTTACACGGCAACCGATACAACCGACGACGGCACCGATACCACCGACGACGGCACCGACACAACCGACGACGGCACTGACACGACCGACGACGGCACCGACACGACCGAAGACGGCACCGATACCACCGACGACACGGGCGACGCCGACGAAGCGACGAGCGAATACAAGATTCAAACTTACAAAGTCAACGGCAAAACATTCAAAGCGGCAAGTTCTGCGCTTGAAATTGCGGCAACTTACACCGCTCCGGCAAACGACGGCGAAGCAACTTCAGATGCGACACTCACAAGCGGCAAAGTCAAACTTTATAAAGACGACTCAGTTGACACAACCGTTCCGATTAAGGACGAAATTAACAACGTCACGGCGACGGCGGGCGACGGCTTGACTGTCGAAGTTAAAGACGGCAAGGTAACTGTCGGCTCGCTCAACGAAAAAGACACATTCAAGATTGGCGATGTCGAGTACACCGTCAGAATCGAAAGTAACACTCAAATGCTTGAGCGCAGTGACACTTCTGCTTCTGCGGGCGACAACAATAAATTCCAGCTCGACGTTACGGACGACGAAGACGACGGTCTCAACAACACATTTAAAGTTGTCATTGATTCAAAATTCTTCGACGATGCAAACTGGGGCGGCGTAATCGAAGCTAAAAAAGACGAACCGCTTGACTTGACTGAAACCACCATTGAAAACGGCTCGTCCAATGTCGTCACCGAAGACGGCGAAAAAATTGCCCGTATCACCAACAACGACGGCACTTACGAAATCACCGACAACACCGGTCTTGACGAAGTTGCAATCGGCGAACCGGTCAAAGACATCACGACCGACGGTCATTCCGTGACAGTCACCACGCCGGAAGTTGCGGAAGGCGCAGACGGCGAAATTTACACCGTCAACGGCGAAAAATTCGACGCGCAGGATAAACTTGAAATTGCCGCGACGCCCGAGCGTGACGAAAACGGTGATATCAAAACCGAACCTGTGCTTGACGACGAAGGCAATCCGGTCAAAGATGATGACGGCAAACCCGTAACCAAACCTGTCACGACCGCCACGCTCAGCGACGGCACTGTTGCTTTGACGGGCGACACCACCGCAGAAGACGGCACGACCACCGACAGCGACACCGACAGCGTCACACCGACCGGCGGCGAAAAAATTTCGGCGGGCAAAGATTCCGCAGTCACCGTTGCTGCAAACAAAGACGACGAAGGCAACACTTCCGCGACTGTCGGCGACATTGACAGCGGCGAAACGTTCAGCGTCGGCAACGACACCTACACGGCAAAAACTATCGGCGAAGGAGACGACAGCGAATTGATTTTGACGAAGACCGAAACCGACGAAGACGGCAACAAGACGAACAAGATTTTGTCCAAACCGATTGATACCGCGAACCCCGAAGTCACCACCGACACGCTCGGCGAAGATGACAACTGGTTGACCGCGCTCCCGACCGAAACCGACAAAGACGGCAATAACATCTTGACGATTGACAAAGATACGACGAACGGTCTTGTTGTCGACGACGACGAAAAACCCGCAGAAGTTTTCGGCGAAATTTCCAACGTTGCCACGGATGCCGAAACGACGCCCGACAGTCAACCAATCACCGACGTTACGCTCGGCGATTCCGAAAACTTCAAGAGCGACCCGACGAAACTTGACGGAATTTCAATCGGAGACAACATCAAGGCGATAATCTCGAACATCTTCAAAGGCGTTGCAATCACCGCCACAGCGATTTACAACGGCGCAACAACACTCGCGAACTTCTTTGCACCCAAAAGCTCCGACACCGGCAATGCGGACGGCGAAACTTCCGATACGTTCACCGTCACCACGGGCGGACAATATGTCAAAGTCGACACCGACGTCACACTTACCGACGGCACAATCGGCGTCAACGACGGACAGGTTATCACTGTGGGCGAAGACACATTCACGGCGGGTAACGTCAACGATAACTTTGCTCTCGTCTACAAAACGACGGCAACCGACACGTCAAGCGCGGACGGCGATATTGCAAACTTTGAAGAAACCGAAACCGACCTTGCATTTACCAACATTGCGGTTGGCGACGACTTCGATTTGAACGGCAAGAAATACCTCATGACGGATGTCGGCTTGTTCGTCGTCGAGGGCGACACGCTTAAAGAATTCGTCACGGCGGGCATTGACGCTTCCGGCAAACCCGTCACGTCGATTCTCAAAACCGACTTGGCGGCGACTCAACCGTTGCTCGCCGTTGCTTCCGAAACCGTCACGCTTTCCGGCGCGACAACCGACGCCACAAAGTACACGCTCGTCGACAGCACTTCGGCGGCGTCAATCAGCAAACGTTTCGGCACGCTCGAAAAGAGCGGCACGACTTACACGTTGACGAAAGACACCACCTATACTTCGGGCATTTCGACAATCGCGGCGGCGGCTGAAAACGCGACAATCAATTCCGACTTGTCAAGCGTCAAAGTCACCACGGCGGCGGGCACGAACACTTACACCGTCAACGGCAAAGAATTCACGGCGGCCAGTACTGTGTTGGAAATCACCGCAACTTACACTGCCGCAACCACGGCAAGCCCTGTTACACAAGGCGCGACACTCGACGCGGGCATCGTCACAATCGCGGCGGGCAAAGAAGTCACCGACACGAAGAACGGCTCCGCAATCAGCGTTCCTTCGACCGCAACCGGTTCCGTCACTGCAACGGCAACTGCGGCGGACGGCTTTACTTCGATTGGCGACATTGCCACGGGCGAAACCTTCACCGTCACCAACGGCACCAACGTCGACACTTACGTCATGACGACTGCGGGCTTGTATAACTCGAACGATAAAGCTTTGGTCACCACGGGCGTCACGACAACAGACAACGTTTCGACTTACACGTTCAGCACCGCGAAAGAAACTCCGACGATTGTAATCGCCGACAAAGCTTTGGATTTGACTTCGGTAACAACGGACGGCGATTATGTCATCGTCGACGCCGCAACTCCGACCGCTCAATACGGCAAAGTCACGAAAGCCGGCACGACTTACACATTCGCAAGCGAAAACCTCACGAGCGACATTGTTTCAACCGTCAATGTCGGCACCGGCGCGACCGTCACGACCGATTTCGCGACGCAAGTCCTTAAAGATGCAGGCACGACGAGCGGCGTCCTCACTGTCAACGGCAAAACTTACAACGCCGCGACTGTCGACGACGGCAACGCGTCTTCTCTCATAATCGATGCGGCGGCTGACGGAACGACCTCGACGCTGAGAGTTGGTCTTGTCACGCTCAACACGACTTATCCGACAGTCACCGGCACGGACGGCAATGTTGTCACCGTTACAAGCGGCGAACTCAGTGTTTTGGGATTCTTCCCGTTATCATCAACACTGACATTGCTCAACATTGACAATGCGGACGCGTTCAAAGTCAACGGCAAAGATTACATCATGACGACGGCGGGCTTGTTCGCGGACACGACCAACGGCAAACTTTGGACGAACAACGACACGCCAGTCACGGGCGGCGTTGCAGTCTCCGATTTGACGACCGGCGGCAACTGGACGCAAATGGTTGCGGCACCGAGCGACACGCTTGCACTCGACACGGCGGCGACGGTTCTCAACGACACGACCAATCCGGTTACCTCCGTTGCGGTTGTCGACAGCTTGACCGACCCGCAGAAAGACTACGGCAGAGCTTCCGTTGCAAGCGGCGTTTACACCGTCAACAAGACAAGCGACAATACGTTGTTGACTTCAATCACGCTCGGCACGACGGCGAGCAACGTCAAGACCGATTTCGATACCAAAGTCACGGCGGCGGCTTCGACAACTCCGACCGTCAACGGCAACAAGTTCAGCGTCACGGCGGCGGCAACCTTCAGCGCGAAAGCCGACGGCACGACTGCGACACTCGACAGCGGCACGGTTGCTCTCGACGCGACGACTTACACCAAAGTCACCGACACTTCGGCAAGCAAAACAATCACTTGCACGGGCGGCGACGGAATCACCTTCAACGCAACCAACGACACAATCGGCGGGATTACAACTGTCGGCGATAAATTCACCGTCACCACCGGCACGGGCGACACTGCAACCACAACCGAATACGAAAAAACCGCGCTCGGTTTGGTCAACAATTCCGACGGTCAAATCTGGACGGACGGCGATTACAGTTCAGTCACCCTTACGCAGCTTGC
>JAFUYE010000117.1 GCA_017470715.1 Selenomonadaceae bacterium | reverse complement strand
TGATTTTGCACGTCGAACATGTGACGAAAAAATTTCCCGTAAGCGGCGCAAGCGTGACGCTTGACCCGATTGTCGCGCCGAAACCGCCAAATTATTCAAACGTTGTTGCCGCGTTCCAACGTGACGAAAAATTTTTTGTCGGCGGATTGGAGCTGATTTTATGTCCGAAATAATTTTGCGCGTCGAACATGTGACGAAAAAATTTCCCGTAAGCGGCGCAAGCGTGACGCTTGACCCGATTGTCGCGCCGAAACCGCCAAATTATTCAAACGTTGTTGCCGCGTTCCAATGTGATGAAAAATTTTTGGTCGGCGGATTGGAGCTGATTTTATGTCCGAAATAATTTTGCGCGTCGAACATGTGACGAAAAAATTCCCCGTAAGCGGCGGAAGATTTTTGACTGCGTGCGACGATATTTCTTTAAACGTGCGCAAAGGCGAAACCGTTGCTGTTGTCGGCGAATCCGGCTGCGGGAAAACGACTTTGCTTAAATCGATTATGAACATGCAACGCCCGACTTCAGGGAAAATTATTTTTCACGGCGAAGACATCACGCAACTCACGGGCGAAGCAAAACGACAGAATTATCGTCATATCCAAATGGTTTTTCAAGATCCGACTGCCGCGTTCAATCCGAAGCTGAAAATCCGCGACATTGTCTGTGAACCGCTGTTGAACTTCGATTTAATTTCGCCGCGTGACGTTGATTCAAAGGCGCGGGAACTTTTGACGCAGGTTGACTTGCCCGCGGATTTCGTCGACAGATACCCGCACAACATGAGCGGCGGACAGCGTCAACGTGTGGCGATTGCGCGGGCACTTGCACTTGAGCCGGAAATTATTGCCTGCGACGAGGCGACTTCCGCGCTTGACGTTTCAGTTCAAGACACGATTATCAAGTTGCTTGTCAAACTTCAGCGTGAAAAAGGAATCACGTACATTTTTATTTGTCACGACATGGCACTTGTAAGTTTGTTCAGCCACAGAATCGCCGTCATGTATTTGGGCAACATGATGGAGCAAATCGACGGCGACAAATTAAATTCCGCGAAACACCCGTACACGCACGCGCTGTTGAAGGCGGTTTTCTCGACAGACCAAGAAAAAAATCGTTACATAGGGATTTTGCCGGGCGACATTCCCAGTCCGCTTGATATTCCGACGGGTTGTCCGTTCCAAAATCGTTGCGAACATTGCCAAGAACTTTGCAAACAAAAAAAGCCCGCGTTGAGCGAAGTTGAACCGAATCATTTTGTTGCGTGCCATTATCCGCAGTGAAAATTTTTAAGTCGTCATGTTGACGGCTTTTTTATTTGACGACAGAAATTTTTTCGGCGCGTGTAACGAAATCCGTTTTACATCGTATAACCTGCAGAAAACGAAATCAACCGCGCAAAGGAGTTTGATAACCATGGCGAACGAAATTTTGAAAGCCGAAATTCTCGACGACGAGCAACTCGAACAGGTCGCGGGCGGAAATCGGTCTGAACTTTGCAGAGACAGTGAGTTTTTAAACCGAATGGGCTACAAGAATGAACTCTTCGACGACGATGGCATTGTTAAAGCATGGGCAGCTGCGGGAATTACCATTGAACCATATTGGAGACATTCGATCGATAACAGATATTATCTTGGCGGCAATAGAATTTCGCGTAAGGACGCGTTCATACACGCGCTGCAAAGCAGAGGATTCAACGAAATTGCGATTCAAGAGTTTAATTTCGATAAGTATGGCGTTTTTGATGACTGATTAAGGTTAAAAATCGTCTCGGCAGTAAAAAATCCCTTCGGCAAACGTCGGAGGGTTTTTTCGTTGACGGAGTAAAAATCTTTCCGCGACAAGGGAAGATTTTTTTTGCGTCGAATAATGGCGGCGAAGGGAGGCGAATCATATGCGAAAAATATTTTTCACGGCGTTTGCTGTGGCGGCGATAATTTTTATGTTTACTGTGACGGAAAATCTGCGCGTCGAAAATTCCGAACCGGAAAAAATATTCGACACGCACGAACCGAGTCACGAAAAAATTTTGCAAAAACAGCCCGAAAATTGGTGGGAAACAAACATTTTGACGGCAACAGGTCACGGCACCGCACCCGAAGCCGAAGAAGTCACGCGCCGAACGAAAGCTTTGGCGAAACGAGTCGCGATGATGGACGCTCAACGCAAATTGGCGGAGCAAATCGCGGGCGTTCACGTCACGGCAACAAAAAATTTGGTCAAAACTCAAGTTGAAGCCGTCGTTAAATACTTTACGGTCGTTTCGGAGGATTATGACGAATTCGGCAACTGCACCGTCGTTTTGAGCGTTCCGATTTTCGGCGTGAATTCTGTCGCACAATTTGCCTTTCCGCGTGTCGACAAAAAAAATTTCCCGCCGCCGATTGAAACTGTCAACGCAAGCGGAAATTACACGGGCTTGATAATCGATTGCGGCAATTTGGAACTTAATCCCGTGTTGTCGCCCGAAATTCGCGACGAAAACCAAACTATTTACGCTTATGATAACTTGGAGCGGCAAAAAGTTCTTGAACGCGGTGTTGTCGGTTACGTCGCAAAAAAATCGGACGAGGATTTGATTTTCGTCAAGACTTCCGGCGGGAAAAATATTTTCGCACAAATCGGCAGTAAAATTTTTGTTGCAGAATCAAATTCGCGTGCAGGAAATAATCCGTTGGTCATAAAAGTTTCCGCGTTGAACGACGACGGCACGTGTCCGGTCATTTCGACCGAAGACGCCGACAAAATTCTTGCCGAGAATCAAATTTCGCACTTTCTTGACGATGGAGCAGTTGTTTTCAAAAGTAACCGAATCAGAGGTATGCGCATGTGATTAGTCGAAAATTTTTTTGGCACTTGTTTGATGCATTGTTCGCGGCAATAATTTTAACTTTGCTTGCGTCGGCGGGTTTGGCGAATGAACTTAACAACAGACTTGCGGACGAACTTTATCAATCTGCTGGCGAAAAAAGTCCCGACATTGTCGTTATCGGCATTGACAATCTTACGTTGAGCAAAATCGGGGCAATGAATTCGATTCGGCGGCGCGACGTTGCTCAAGCGATAAATTTTTTGAATCACAATCCGAGTTCACGCCCCGCAGTTATCGGCGTTGATGCTTTGTTCACGGGAAACAATCCCGATGACCCCGAAGGCGACAGATTGCTTGCCGAAGCCTGCGCGAAATATAAAAATGTCGTTGTCGGAGCCGAAGCCGCCGTGAAAGACGAATTGGCGTCGGGCGACAATCCCTGGGTTGAAACGTGGCCGTTAATTCCGCCGTATTCCGCACTTGAAGAGGTTACCGAAATCGGGCACATCAACGCGCCGAACGAAGATGATGGAATTGTTCGCCATGATCTGCTTTATGTCAACGTCGAAGAACGCGGGCGGCTTTATTCGTTTGCGCGGGTGATTTACGAAAAATTTTGCCGTCATAAAGGCATTGAGCCGAATGATTCGCCGTGGACGCATGAAGACGGAATGTTTTATCTGCCGTTCACCGCGAAGACTTATTCGACGGACAGAAATTTTTATGACTTGCTCCGCAGCAACGTGCCCGAAGAAGTTTTCCGCGACAAAATAGTTTTAATCGGCCCGTATGCGTCGGGATTGCAGGACGCCGCGCCGACTTCGCTTGACCGTTCGGATTTAATGTTCGGGATTGATATTCACGCGAACGCAATTCAAGCGTTCATGCGGGGAGATTTCCCGTGCGTCGTGAGCGATCCGCCGCAACTGGTGATTTTGTTTATCGTGTGCTTTTTCTCGGAATTTTATTTCCGAAACGCCCGCATGTGCCACATAACAATTTGCTGGCTGGTAATTTGTTTCGGGTGGCTTGCGCTGTGTCACATCTTCCGACAACACGGACTGATTTTGAATGTCGCGTGGATTCCCGTTGCCGAAATTATTTTGTTCGTCGGAGCCGTCGCCACAAATTACGCACTTGCCCGCGCAGAAAAGGAACGTGTCACGGAAACTTTTGAACGCTACGTTGACCCGATTGTCATGCGGAAACTTTTGGACTCGAAGTCACCGGATTTGGGCGGCGAACTTAAAGACATTGCGGTTTTGTTCGTCGATATTCGCGGCTTCACGTCGATGAGCGAAGAATTACCGCCGTCGACCGTCGTGGAAATTTTGAACCGCTATTTAATGTTGACGACGGATTGTATTCGGCTTTATCACGGCACACTTGATAAATTTGTCGGCGATTGCACGATGGCTTTTTGGAATGCGCCCGTCAGTCAGGAACAGCCCGTGTTGCTTGCCTGCAGAGCCGCACTCGACATGATTGCCGCTTCGGAATTGCTCGGCAAAGAGTTAATGGCTCGTTACGGGCGAAAAATTTCGTTCGGTATCGGGATTAACTGGGGCAGTGCTGTCGTCGGAAATATCGGGACGTCTTTTCGCATGGATTACACGGCGATTGGCGACACGGTGAACACGGCGGCTCGTCTTGAGGCAAATGCGCCCGGCGGAACGATTTTAATTTCGCGGACTGTTGCAGACGTGCTCGGCGACTGCGCGAACGTCACTTCGCTGGGAAATTCAATCAAACTTAAAGGCAAGTCGGCAGATTTTGAAGTTCTGGTGTTAAATTCGTTGAAAGACAAGGAGTGATTGATTTTGAACGACAAATTTAGTTTGACCGTGCTCGGCTCACGCGGTTCCGTGCCGATTGACGGAAAAAATTTCGTTCGTTACGGCGGCTCGACTTCCTGCTACAAAATTTTGGCGGGCAACGAAGAAATTTACCTTGACGCGGGTTCCGGTATCGTTCAGGCAGTCCCGAAAGCCGAAACGCGAATCACGATTCTTTTGACGCACATGCACCTTGATCACATAATCGGGTTGCCGTTTTTCGTCGCGTTGGGGCAAAAAAATCGCCCGATTGACATTTACGCGCAAGAACGTTCGGGATTGAAACCGCAAGCCGCACTTGCAAGATTAATTTCGCCGCCGTTTTGGCCGCTGAAAATCGAAGAATATCCCGCGAACGCAACTTTTCACGACTTGCCGCAAAAAAATTTCAAAATCGGTGAAGTCGACGTGGAATTTATTGACGGAACGCATCCGCAAGGCTCGACGATTTTTAAGTTGACTTTCGGCGGAAAATCTTTGGTTTACGCGACGGATTTTGAACATTCGCCCGCCGGTTGCGAAAAACTTGCGAACTTCGCTTACGACTGTGACTTGTTGCTTTACGACGCGCAATATACGGCGGACGAATACGATAAATTTCGCGGCTTCGGTCACTCGACGCCCGACGAAGGTTTGAAAGTTGCCGAAAGTGCCTGCGCGAAAAAAATTTTGTTCGTGCATCATGCGCCTTGCCGAAATGACGACGAACTTGCGGAACTTGAGCGGATTTTTGTCGCACGCAATGAAAATGTTTCCTTCGCCAAAGTCGGCGACGAAATTTTTTTGTAACGGGAGGTTTTGACGTTGAATAATTCTGCGGAAAAAATTCTTGATAACATTTTTGACATCATGCAAAATCTTTACGACGAAATGCGAATCAACGCGGACGGGCAAAATAATCATCTGCGCGTATTTGAAATTTTCGCTGAGCTTGGCAGGACGTTGGCGGACGCTGACCGTGCAAGTTTTTGGCGTTGGGACAAGCGAAATCACAAACTTTTGACGACGGCGGCGACCGGCACCGAACAAATTATTATCGACGACTCGACGGGGCTTGTCGGGCGCGCAATTTCCGAAAACCGCACGATTGTCACGAACGACCCGTACAATCACCCCGATTTTAACGCGGCTGTCGACAAGCAGACCGGTTACGTCACAAAATCCGTGCTGGTTATGCCCGTAGCGAACTGTCGAAGTGAGATTATCGGCGCGTTTCAAGTCATCAACAAAATCGACAGCGAAACCGGCTTCGACGAAATTTCGGACGCAAAACGTCTTTCGATCGCGGCATTTATCTGCGGAATGGCGTTGGAGTCGGATATTTTCTTCGCGGACTCGCAACACGACAAATTAACCGAGCTGAAAAATCGTTTGGCACTTCAAAGCGATTTTCAGACGCGTTACGAAAAAATTTTGCGTGACGGAAAATCTTTGGCGATGATTATGTGCGACATTGATTTTTTCAAGCGCGTCAATGACACTTTCGGGCACAACGCGGGCGATGCGATTTTGAAACACGTCGCGAAAATTCTTCGGACTTCGATTCGCAAAAAT
Organism: Selenomonadaceae bacterium; assembly: GCA_017470715.1. Lineage (GTDB taxonomy): Bacteria > Bacillota > Negativicutes > Selenomonadales > Selenomonadaceae > Quinella. The sequence goes on along the minus strand of JAFUYE010000117.1, from coordinate 15,246 downwards.
GACGGCGCATACCGTTGGGGCGGTGAAGAATTTATTTTGATTCTTGACGATTCGACGCTTGCCGACGCGAAAAATCTTGCGGAAAGAATTCGTCAAACAGTCATGAATTCAGTTTGCAATTTCAACGGCGACGCGCTCAAAGTGACGATGAGTTTCGGCGTGTCGGAAATTTCTGCGGGACTGTCGATTGAAGACAACGTTAAAATTGCTGACGACAGACTTTATCGCGCCAAGGAAACGGGACGCAACCGAGTTATCGCAGACTGAAAATTTTTCGTAAAAAAAAAATCCCCGCCAACTTTGACGGGGAAATTTTTTTAAGCCAGTGCCGCGTTATCGAGTTCAAAATTATTTTCCCGCAATTTTTCTGCGTGACGTGCCTTCAAAATTCGCAAGGCTTTATCGTGAACAGCCATATCGTCCATTGAAAAAATTCCGTCATCGCCTTCGGGAGGATACCAGCCGGGCATATCCATTATTATTTTTTCGCCTTTGTAATTAAATTCAATCGGTCGAACATCGCGACGCAAGAGTTCGCCTGTTTCGGGATGAATCATCGTTTCTTCAATCATAAAAATCACTCCTATTTTTCCTTGAACGACAACAACGTAAACTCTGAGATTGCGTTTTGAGTAAATTTCACGTAGAGAATCATATTTCTGTACGGAACGTGATAAACGTCCTGCCAAATTTTGTGATTGGCGTATGAAGTCATCGATTTATAAAAATGTTTCAGCTCCATCGTCGAAACAACTTCATAGATATTTTCTCGCTCGAATCCCAAATCTTCGGCGTTTCTTTGAGCAGTTCTTGTGATTCTGAAATCTGACTTCTTGAATTCTTCGAGACTGTAAGTCGGATTAAATTTTTCCATTGAATGCACCTCATCAGAGGCATTTTAGCAAAAAATTCATTTTCGTCAATAAAAAAATCCCCGCCGATTGTGACGGGGTAATTTTTTTGTACGCGCAGATTTTAAATCCGAACGACGCCGAGAATTTGAATTTCAACCGATTGATCAATTTCCGCGTGCGAAACGATAATCAGCCCTTGAACGGAGCGTTCGACGAGTTTTCTGAAGTACAGGCGAACTGCGGGGCTTGTCAAAATAACTGCGGGATAACCTTGATTCGCGAGCTTGTCGACTTCCGCCGTCAAAGACGAAATCATCCGCCGCATCGAGTCGGGGTCAAGGCTGACATACGAGCCGTGATCGGTGCGTTGAATACTGCCGACGATTCGATTTTCCAACGCGGGGTCGAGCGTGACGCACGGCAAAGTATTTCCCTGCACGACCTGTTGAGTAATTTGCCTGCCCATTGCGTGACGAACGTATTCCGTCAAAATTTCGGTATCCTTCGTGGCGCGGGCGTAATCGGCAAGCACTTCCATAATCGTCGCCATGTCGCGGATAGAAATTCTTTCGTTGAGCAGGTTCGACAAAATCTTTTGAATTTCGCCGATGCCCAAAAGTTCCGGAACAACTTCGTCGACCAAACTTTGATGAGTTTTTGCAAGATTGTCGATAAGATTTTGAGTTTCCTGACGACCGAGAATTTCTGCCGCGTGTTGTTTGATGACTTCCGTTAAATGCGTCGCCAAAACCGAAACCGCGTCGACGACCGTGTAACCGTTGAGTTCCGCTTGTTCGCGTTCGGATTCGGGTATCCACAGCGCGGGCAGTCCGAATGCCGGTTCGACAGTTTCAATACCCGGAATTTCTTCAAAAACCGTGCCGGAATTCATTGCAAGGAAATGGTCAAGCATTAATTCGCCGCGAGCAATTTCCATGCCCTTGAGCTTGATTATGTACGCGTTCGGCTTAATTTGGATGTTGTCGCGAATTCGGATTGTCGGGACGACCAAACCGAGTTCAAGCGCGCATTGTCGGCGAATCATGACGATTCTGTCGAGCAAGTCGCCGCCCTGTCCCGTGTCGACCAAAGGTATCAGCGAATAACCGATTTCCAATTCCATCGGGTCAACCTGCAACAGTGAAATAATATTTTCGGGGCGCGTGGCTTCGGCTTTTTCTTTGACTTGAGCTTGTTCCTCTTGAACTTCTTCGGTGACCGTGGTTTTTCTGTGCAAACTGTAACCGATAAAGCCGCAGATAACCGCCAACGACGCGAACGGAATGCCCGGCAGACCGGGGACAAGCGAAAGCATCAAAAGAATTCCCGTGTTGATGAAGAAAATTCTTTCGTTGTTGAAAAGTTGCTTGACAATATCGTTACCGAGGTTGCCTTCCGACGCCGCACGCGTGACGATAATACCTGTTGCCGTAGAAATTAACAGCGCGGGAATTTGGCTGACGAGACCTTCACCGACAGTCAACAGCGTGTAAGTTTGCAGAGCCGTCGTCGCGTCCATGTCTTTTTGCGCCATACCGATAATAAATCCGCCGCCGATATTAATCAGCATGATGATAATTGCGGCAATCGCGTCACCTTTGACGAACTTCGAGGCACCGTCCATTGCGCCGAAGAAATCCGCTTCACGTTGAATTTTCGACCGTCGAACTTTCGCTTCTTCGTCCGTTATCGCGCCTTGGTTTAAGTCAGCGTCAATCGCCATCTGTTTACCGGGCATTGCGTCCAACGTGAAACGCGCCGAAACTTCCGCGACACGTTCGGAGCCTTTGGTTATGACGATAAAATTTATGATAACCAAAATGATAAACATGATGAAACCGACGACGGGATTGCCGCCGACGACAAAGTTGCCGAACGCCGTAATGACTTCGCCCGCGTAACCGTTAATCAAAATCAGACGAGTCGACGAAATGTTGAGCGCAAGCCGAAAAAGCGTCGTCACCAAAAGCAACGACGGGAAGACCGATAAATCGAGTGCTTCTTCGTTGTAAATCGCGCTCATGATAACGACCAGAGCGATTGTGATATTCAGACAAATCAGCAAATCCAAAAGTGCTGTCGGCAACGGAATAATCATCATGATAACAATCATGACGAGCGTCACCGCGATAATAACGTCGCTGTACTTTTGGATAAACGAGCCGATAACGGAAGATTCGCCGCTCATTACTTCGTCAGGTGCGGGCATTTAAATTCTCCTTGAAATTTTATTTCGGATATTACAGTTGCAGGCGGTGGTTACGCGTTGTCACTTCGTTATTCCTCGAAAAAATCATGGCGAGCAAAAATTCCTAATGTCAAGGTTGAATTGTTTTCGGTTTTCAAGTAATAAAGACCTTTGTGTTCGACCCACTGCTTATTCTCGTTGATTTTTTCGGCAAAAAGTTCGTTCTGCAACTTTTTGAAATCGTCGCCTTTCAATTCGGGAGTGACTGCCTTAATCGTTGCAATGTAGGCAATTTCGGCGTTCGTTTTTTATGCTAAATCTCCGCCAGTACACTCAATCGACACGCTTTTTAATTCGGCTGTTTTATCGTCGACGACCTCAAGCAAATAAAGATGTTCGTCGAGCTGATAGCGGATTATTTGTTCAGCATAATTTGAAGTTTTGCTTGGTTGCCCCAGCGTTGTTGCTTGTTCATAAATACCGCTTGATTCTGCCAGCGCGTTCACATTCGCGATAAATCGTTTGTCAAATTCTTGTAGCTGCACGCCTAATGTTTTTGGCGCAGATTTAAATTCTGTCCCGCAACCTGCCGACAAAATCATCGTGAAGACAATCAGCAAGAACAATTTCGCAAATCTCATAACAAACAACTCCTTAAAAAATTTTATTCGTGACGTGACGCGTTTGAAAATTTTTGAACGTCACGCGGCGCGACGGTGTTTGATTCGATAAACGTAAGCGATAATCTCCGCGACCGCCTGATACAGTTCAGCCGGAACAACTCCGCCGACTTCGACCGCTTGATAGAGCGCACGGGCAACGGGTTTGTTCTCGACAATGATAACGTGATTTTCGCGGGCGATTTGCTTGATTCTTTCGGCGACAATGTCTTGACCTTTCGCCACGACGACCGGCGCAACCATGCCTTTGGAATATTTGAGCGCAACCGCCAAATGCGTCGGGTTCGTGACAATAACGTCCGCTTTGGGCACTTCGCTCATCATGCGTTGCATTGCCATCTGCCGTTGTTTCTGCTTGATTTTGCTTTTGATTTGCGGGTCGCCTTCGGTCTGTTTGTATTCGTCCTTGACTTCCTGCTTTGTCATCATCAAATCTTGCGTTGTCTGCCACTTTTGGTACGCGTAGTCAGCCGCGCCCAAAACCATAATCACGCCGACAACTTGAAACGCCATTGTAAAAATTATATCAGCCGCTGTCGCCAATGAATGCGGCAAGTCGAAAAAAATAAACTGCGGCAACAGCGGTATTTGATCTTTCAAGTACAGGTAGAGGAAATAGCCGATTATTATTATTTTGAAAATCGACTTGAACATCTCTATCAGCGAACGTTTGGAAAATATCCGCGAAAAGCCGTTTATCGGATTGAGTTTGTCGAGTTTGAATTCCAATTGCTCCGTCGAAAACATAAATCCGACTTGATACAGATTTACCGCCAACCCGATAATCAGAATCGCGAACATTATCGGCATAACGGTTTTTGCCAACAAAATCATGATTCCGATAAACAGTTCGCTGATTCCTTCCGTCGTGACAGATTGCGCCAAATGCGAATACAGATACGTCGTATATTCGGCTATGTTGACGTAAATATATTCCCACAAAATCCGCAGAACCAAAAAACCCATGAGCAATACAAATGCAGCGTTGAGCTCTTGACTTTTGGCGACTTGACCTTTTTTGCGGGCGTCTTCGCGTTTTTTGGCTGTCGGCTCTTCGGTTTTGTCGCCACCTTCGGCAAAACGTTGCAAGTCGAATTCAATGTCAGCTTTCAGCTTTAAGCTTTGAGCTTTTGGGAATTCGTCACCGTCAAAGTCAACCGCCGAGCAACTTGAGCGCAATTGATATTGTCGCGTACATTTCATTGAATATCACGTCCAGAAACAGTATATAAAACGGCAACACCATTGAAATCATTGACGTACCAATCATTAATTGCATCGGAATGCCGACGACGAAAATATTCATCTGCGGCATTGTTCGCGCCAAAATTCCCAATCCGACGTTCGTGAGCAATATTGCAAACGTCACGGGCATTGCGATTTTCATTCCGTTGAGGAATATTCCCGCAGTCAAATCGTTTATCAGTTCCGGCAAAGATTGATTCCAAATCATTGCATTTAGCGGCACCAGTCGGAAACTTTCTGCCAACGCGGAAATTATTACGTGGTGACCGTTGGTTATCAGAAAATAAATTATCGTCAGGTTGTACAGGAACGTTCCGATTAAGCCGGACTGTTGCATTGTCGTCGGATCCATCATGTTTACGACGGCGAAACCGACTTGCATATCCATGATTTTGCCCGCCATATTCACTGCTACCAGCGTCATATATGCTACCAGCCCGATTAGCCAGCCGATAAAAATTTCTTTTGCGACCGTGAAGGCGAACAACAGCAACGTATCCGGAGCTTGAATTACGGATTCTTTCACGACTACGGGGAACAGTATCATTGCAAAAATTACAGCCGCGCCCGCTCGCAGGCGATTTGATACGTTCATGCTCCCGAAGAACGGCGATATAAAAAAAATTCCGCTTGTACGCGTCAGTACCAGCAAAAACGCCGCCACTTGTCCTTGAAGAATGTCGTATAAGTCAAGCTCCGTCAAACTTTCGACCTCCCAAAGCGACGACCTTTTATCGGTTCAAATATTAATTTCAGTAATTTTGTCGGGCGGATAACAATCAAAAAAATTTTCGGGCAACACTTCGCTCGACTCAAAAAATTTTCTCAGCGACATTGCACGAACGTTAAAAATCAACGCGTCTTTGGCAACGAAAATGCAACCGGGATTTATCACCATGTCTTTCAACACGGAAAAAATTTTTTTGCTCGCTCAATGTCATCCGAAACGATAACCCGATCTTTCGCCTGCTTGTCTGTGGAAATTGCGCGAACGTCGGCAAAAGTGACGTGTATAAAATTTTTCGGGTAATAGTTGCGATTTTTCGTTGTCGTGCGAACATTTCCCACCGTATTTATGTAATCTGTTCCTGTTGTGAACGTGTGATAATTGCTTTTATCAAAAGTTTTCGGGTCATGAAGACAAATTTGCCGCGTTTAATTTTCGGGCTGCCCATGCGTTTGAGCGGATCATAAATTTCGGGCGTCATGTCGTCGCGCTCGTCGTTGGAAATTCTTTGCGGCACGTCCAGACACCCCGAACACAATTCACACCAAGGCAACTGATCCCAAAAATCTTTCACCGAACGTTTCCACCAATTCGGCTCGACTTGCCAACCGCCGGGACCGTCGAAGAGCATATCCAACGCTCCCGCAACTTCGCAGAAAAATGCACCTTTGGGCGTTATTGTCGCTGACCATGTGTTTTGGATCCAACAGGCATCGCGCTTTTTAATCAATTCGTCGTCGGAAATGCCCGGTTCTTTGCGCGGCATCAACAGTGCTTGATGTTGACAAGCGATGTCGTGATCATTGAGGAATTGCGTCGGAAACGAATCGTTGATAACTTCAAAATGCTTGTAATAACCTTCGTTGAGTGACGACCAAAGCCCCAACTTAACATCGGCATGTTGAAGGTACGTGTAAATATACTTCAGCATATTCGATACGGGCTTACGCAAAATTTTGTAACGTTTGTTTACACCGATACGGCTGTCACGCAGATAGTTGACGAACTTTTCAAATTCCGGATGCAATGTCGGTTCTCCGCCGATTATTCCGACCATGTTCGGAAAATCTTTCAACGAATCAACGGCATGTTTGAACGTTTCAAAATCCATAAAGAACGGCTTTTTGTGGTGACCGCAAAAGCGCGTGCAATTCGAGCAACTGTGCACACAAGCGTTCGTTATATCGATTTGAATAATTCCCATGTCTTTTGGAGAACGCAATTCAATTCACCTCCGAAAATTTTTAACTTATTCGCGTCGGCAAGCCCATGAATATTCCCGAAAAAAATTCGACCATAATTCTGAGCATCCACGGACCGAAAATAAGAATCGCCACAAAGACCGCGATAATTTTCGGGATAAAAGCAAGTGTCTGTTCCTGAATTGACGTTGTCGCCTGAAAGACGCTGACCGCCAAACCGACTGCAAGTCCCAAACCCAACATCGGCGCGGACACGATTAAAACGACCATCAACGCTTCTTGACCAAGTTGAATGACCAAATCTCCCGACATGGCGCACCTCCGCTAACGGAAACTTACAATTATCGACTGAATGAGCAAATGCCAACCGTCAATCATTACGAAGAGCAATATTTTAAACGGCAGGGAAATCATGACAGGCGGCAACATCATCATACCCATTGACATCAGCGTCGTCGCGACAATCATGTCAATGACGATAAACGGCACGTAAATCATGAATCCGATTTGGAATGCGGTTTTCAGTTCGCTGATAATGAACGCAGGAATCAACACGAACGTCGAAACGTCTTCTTGACTTTCGGGACGCGGGGCGTCGCTCAAATTGACGAACAAAGCCAAATCCGCTTCGCGTGTCTGTCGAAACATAAATTCGCGCATCGGTTCCACAACGTTCGTCAAAGCCTCTTCCTGCGAAATTTGTCCCGCAAGGTACGGTTGCAAGCCGTTATCGTTCGCCTGCGACCAATACGGTGCCATTATGTAAAACGTCAAAAACAGTGCCAACGAAATTATGACTTGATTCGGCGGGACGTTCTGCGTTGCCAAAGCGTTGCGCAAAAAGCCGATTATCACCACGACTCGCACGAACGAAGTTGTCATCATCAAAATCCCCGGCGCAAGCGTCGCCAACGTCAAAACCGCAATGACCTGCAACGTCGAGGAAACTTGCTGAGGATTGTCCGCCGTGCCGACTTCGACATTGACGTTCGGGATAATCGGTGCCGCGTCTGCATAATTGGCGAACATTACGACTGCCGCGCAGATTAAAAAAAATCTTATCAAGCCAAGTCACACTTCCCCGAAAAAATTTATTCGCCTTTGGGCAATCGGTCATGCTTCTTTGCACGAAAATGCACACCGTTTTTGTTCGCACCGACACTGATATCGTCGCATTTATCCATTAAATTATTCACGACTAAACCGACCAAAACAATTCCGCCGATAACCGCGTCGTGTTGCATTTGTACTTGCTCAAGTTTAACTTTGTTGTGCCCGTCAACAAGATCTTTGGCGCAATCGGCGACGCCGTCAACAATTTTTTCCAACACGGTCAAAGGTAACATAAAAATCGCTCCTTTCGTCCGTCGTTAAGATTTCTTCTTGAACAGCGGGATCTTTCGCACCAAACCGGAGAGCGTGCCGAATTCCTGCGAAAACATGTCGCCCGCGTTGATTGATTGTGCGTGCAAATGTTCGATTAGATCTCTGTCGGTTATCTCGCCCAAAAGATTTATGTTGTGGTCTGTTACTCCCAACAAAAACACCCTGCCGGCCATTTCAACGATGCAGACAGAGCGATTTGGTCCCAATGGTAAATTTTCCAGAACTCTGCCGCCCGAAGCCGACAGTCGCGCCGCGTTGAAACGTCCGCCGATAAATCTTGCGGCAAAATACGCCATAACCAGCACCACGCCGAACACGGCGAACAAGCTCAACATATAAGCGAGCGTCGACCACCATGAAACTGCAGTGGGTCTGGGGTCAACATCTTCGTAGCCTTCCAGATACCCGCCCGCAGCTTCGGCAACACAGTCGCCGAAATAAATCACGCACAAAAATACAAGCGTGACCGGCAGATAAATTTTTATTTTGTCAATCATCAGCCGACGGCTTTGCGCACGGCCTCCAACACGCGGTCTGCCTGGAAAGGTTTGACGATAAAATCGCGTGCGCCCGCTTGAATTGCTTCTATGACCATGGCCTGTTGACCCATTGCACTGCACATGACGACTTTGGCGTTCGGGTCGATCTTTTTAATCGCCTTGACTGCGGAAATTCCGTCCATTTCGGGCATGGTGATATCCATCGTCACCAAATCGGGACGCAGTTCGGTGAATTTTTCGACTGCCTTCATGCCGTTTTCAGCCTCGCCGACGACTTCGTAGCCGTTTTTGGAAAGAATATCCTTGACCATCATTCTCATGAAAGCCGCGTCATCGACGACTAAAACTCGTGTTGCCATAACACATCTCTCCCGTTTGTTAATTTTGATTTCAAATTCAGCGTAAAAACAGTTGTGCTTCGCATTATAAACGATAATTCTTCAATCGGCAAGCAACTTTTAGAAAATCCGTCAAGCCAAATGCGCGGCACGTTCGGCGGGCGTGGCGATTTCGGTGATTCTCACGCCGAAGTTTTCGTCAATGACGACTACTTCGCCTTTTGCCAAAAAGTGACCGTTGACTTGAATTTCTACGGGTTCGCCCGCCAATTTGTCCAGCTCGACGATAGAGCCGGTCGACAAGTCCAAAATTTCTTTGATAGTTTTGCGTGTCCTGCCAAGTTCAACGGTGACTTGCAGGGGCACATCCAGAATTAAGCCAATGTTTGCCTCGTTGATTTGCACGGGCTCCATGGAAAGCGGCGTGAATTGCGCGGGCGAAACGGGCATGTTCGTAACAACATTCGGTTGCATCTGCGACCCTCCATAACCATAGCCCGGCGGCGGATAACCTTGCGGTGGCGGATAACCCTGCGGTGGATAGCCCGGCGGCGGGTAACCCGGCTGAGGCGGATAACCTTGCGGCGGCGGATAATCTTGCGGTGGTGGCGCGGCAGGTGCACCATAAGGTTGTTGCGGTGCAGGTGCAGACGGCGGCGGTGCGGCTTGTGTAGGTGGCGGCGGCGGCGGTTGCGCGGCTTCAGGTTCGGGCTCGTCGTTGCCTCCGCCGGTCAAAGCTTCAACCATGTCTTTGGCGACCTTGAGCGAAAGAATTTGCATAATTTCGCTGTCGATAAGCCCTTCGACTTCCATACGAAAAGAAATGCGAACAATTTCGTCGGTATTTTTGGCAAGTTCCGTTACGACATCTTCCTTGCCGAAGTCAACCAAATTGACTTTCGGCGGCGAAATGTCAATTTTTTTATTGAACATCGTCGACAGGCTGGTAGCAACCGCGCCCATCATCTGATTCATTGCCTCGCCGACCGCGCTCATGTGAATTTCGTTGAGCTCTTGATCGGGATTGGTTCCGTCACCGCCCATCATCAAATCGGCGATAACAGCGGCGTCCGTGGCTTGAATAGCCAAAACGTTGTTGCCGTCAATGCCGACAGTGTAACCGACTTCCACGACGAGATACGGCAACGGATAATGTTGCTGAATGATATTCATCGTGGCGACGGAAACCGTCGGTGTGGTTATCGAAACTTTGTGACCGAGCAACGTCGAGAGCGTGGTAGCCGCGTTGCCCATTGAAATATTGCCGATTTCGCCGAGCGCGTCTTTTTCCATTTCGGACAATTGATCGCTGTCAACTTCGTCGACCGCGCCGCCCGTGTCCGAGCCGGAATCGTCATCGCCGCCGGCACCGGCTAACAGAGCGTCAATTTCGGCTTGAGATAAATCACTGACCATATGCGACCTCCTCCGGAATAGAGATTAGTGGTGTAGCCGGTCGCTCAGAAGCGTTCGTCGTCATCATCTTCGTTTTCGTCATCTTCGCCGTCGGCCTCCTCTCGTTTTTTTACGACTTGCGTAATTTGAACGGCCATTTTTTTGCCGAAAGTACCGGGTCTGCAAAAAAATTTCGCGTTCGTGCCTATCATGCAGGGGAAGTCGTCTTTAACTTTAGTTTCAAGTTGCAACACGTCACCGAAACCGAGCGTGAGGAATTCGCGAATAGTGATATTCACGCGCCCGACTTCGACGACGAACGGAACTTTGGTTTGATTTAATTTTTTGCGAATGGCTTCGGTTTGGCGACTGTCTTCGTCTTTGGCAACGGACGAGGCGACCCAGAAAGTTGTCGTCAACTTCGACATAATCGGTTCAAGCACGAGATACGGAATGCAGATATTCATCATGCCTTCGATTTCGCCGAGTTTGGTTTGCAACGTGACGATAACGACCATGTCATTGGGTGGAACAATTTGCGTGAACTGCGGATTTGATTCCGTCGCCTCCAAGTACGGGTTGATATTGGTGACGTTCGCCCAAGATTCTTTGAACTGCGCCATTGCGGTGTTGACGAAACGACGCATGACGGCATCTTCAATTTCTGTCAACACGCGAGCTTTAATCGGTGTTGTTCCGTCGCCACCGAAAACGCGGTCAATGTAAGCGAAAGCAATTTCCGTGCCGATTTCAAAAATAATATTGCCTTTGAGCGGCGGAACCCCCAAAACGGTTATGACGCTGGGATTTGCCATTGATTGAACGAATTCTTGATAAGTCAGCTGTTCGACCGATGCAACGTCGACATTTACGAGCGTTCGAAGATGCGTGCTCATGTAAGTATTCAAAAGTCGCGCAAAACTTTCGTGCAACATGTAGAGCGTGCGAATTTGGTCTTTGGAAAATTTGTCCGGCCGTTTGAAGTCGTAAACTTTGACTTTTTTGCCGTTGTCTTCTTGCCGCAAAGAATCAAGCGAACTGGCATCATCGTTTGCGGCGGCAAGCAGTGCATCTATTTCGGCCTGTGTTAATATATCACCCGGCAAGTTGTTCCCTCCATTTCAGTCAAAAGTAACACCTTAAAGCTCAAAGCTTAAAGCTCTACTGCAGAAGGAAACTTGTAATATAAACGTCGTAAACCGAACCGGAGCCGAGTGCCATATTCAATTCGTCTTTGAGTTGCTTTTTGAACTCATCTTGCTTGTCGGCGTCGAAGTCTTCAATTTTCGTGGCGCGCAAAAAATGCGTTGCAATATCGTTGACTTTGATTTCGGCGTCGGGTTGAAGCGCGTGAGTTTCTTCGTTGATAACTGCCTTTTTGCCGGGGTTGAATTCAACGATAATGCTTGCTTTGAGATATTTGCTGGAACGAGCACCGCCGACATTGACGAGAATGCCTTCTTTGGCGTCGCCGAGCTTGACGAAAATTCCCGGGTCGTGATAGCGCGGTCCAACGTCTTCTTCTTCGTGTTCGCCGCCACCGCCACCGGCAGCATCGCCCATCATTTTCGTCACGACGAAAAGCGAAATGCCCGCCGCCAACGCCAAACCGACAATGACGAGCACGACGATTAAAATAATTGTTTTCTTCTTCGACTGCGCGGGAGGAGCAGCGGCAGCCTCGGCAGCGGCGGCGTCTTTTTGTTCTTCAGCCATATTGTTTACACCTCACGTCACAGTTGCTTCAATGCGCGGCGATATTTCATCACGCGGCGCACGACTTCTTCAGCCGGCTCTTCGACGATAAATTTTTTTTCGTTGACGAGCGTAATGACCGTGTCGGGCGTCGACTCGATCGTTTGAATCAGTTCCGCGTTGAGGATAAATTCCCCGCGCTTGTTCGATTCGGAATTGAATTTCGTCAGCTTAATCATGACCAGACCTCCTGTTTGAAAGTGCGTTTTAGTTTTGAAAATCTTCGCCGCAATTTTCTAAATCCCTTTAATGTCAACGCAAAAACTTCCGCAGATAATTCTACACGCCCGATTAACTTTGTCAATACTTTGCCCGCTTGATAAAACGCCGTGCCCGTTGTAAAATCGAAGAAAAAATTTCCCTGCGTGGTGAGTAATTTGGAACAGAATTTTTATCTCGAAAAACTTTCGGAGCTTGAAGAAAATTTTTCCGTCAAGATAATTTCGGGCGTGCGCGGTTCGGGCAAGACGACTTTGCTGAAAAATTTCGCCAAGAAACTTTTGGCGCAGGGCGTTGCCGACGACGAAATTATTTTTGTCGATTGCGCGGACAATCCCCGACTGAAAAATTTTCAACACCTGTATGAATTCGTCAGCGATATGATTGCGCATCTCGACAGATTTTTTTTGCTTGCGGACGACATTGACCGCGTCGCCGATTGGGAAAAAGCCGTAAACGCGTTGTTTGTCGGCGCACCCGCAGAAATTTACGTGACGGGTTCGACAGATACGCTTGCCGAAAAAATTTCCGCGCTGTTGCCGGAAAACTGCGACGTACTGAAACTTGAGCCGATTTCCTTCGTCGAATACGAAAAATTTTTCCCGCACAAGAAAACTTCCAACGTCCTAAAAGATTTTCTGAACGCGGGTTCGTTGCCGCTGACGACGGACGTGAGTAAAAATGTTTTGCCGCAACTTCTTCGCGGGCTGGGCTACGAAATTATTTTCGATCTCTTTGAAAGAAATTCCCTTTACGCCGCAAAAACTTTCCGCGAACTGCTGAAATATTTGGCGCAAAACGTCGGCACAGCCACGAATCCCAATCGCCTTTGCAAACAGCTTAAAACAACAGATGCGATATCGATAAAAAAATTTTTGAATGTCATTTCCGGCGCGGGACTTTTCAAACGCATTTCAAGTTTCGACGGTCGAACGGAAAAATTTTATTGCATCGACAACGGGCTTTTGCGTGCGCTGAGTTTTTCGGATACGTTGCCTGAAAGAATTCTGGTCGAAAACGCGGTTTGCATTGAACTTTTGCGGCGCGGTGCAAACGTGCATTTTATGACTTTCGGCGACTTCAGCCTCAATTTTATTTTGACCGAAGGCGGTGAAAAAATTTTCTTCTGCGTCGTGACATCAAACCTTGATACAAAAGACTTTTCGGACGTGTTGCCCGCCTTGCCGACGGATGCGAAAAAGGTTTTAATTTCGCCGAGCCACATAAAAAAATTTCGTGAAGTTCATAACGTTATCTTGCAGGAATTTCTTTCGGGTGTGCAGAAATTTTATTGAAAACCCTGTGGAAAAATTTTTTCGCAGTGTTATAATTGCGGGCGTGAATTTGGAATTTGTTGAAGTCGGAGGTGTCCTTTCATGGCTGAACGTGAAATCAAATATCGCGGCTTGAAAACCTTTCAGATATTCAGCGGTGAAATGAAGAGCGTTTGGATCTACGGTTTTTATCTGAAGCGCGGAACTTACGGCGACCCCGGTCCGCAGGCGCACATTTTCGTTTACGAAAACGGCTACGAAGGCTATCGCGTGGACTCGAAGACTATCGGGCAGTTCACGGGTCTGGTCGACAGCAACGGCAAAGAAATTTACGAAGACGACATCATTTCTGCGGCGGACGGGCGAATCGGCGTCGTGGAATTTTGCAACGGTTGTTTTGTTGTCAACTGCGGCAACAACATAAAACATTCGCTTTACGACATGCAAAATTGGAAACTCACGATTTTGGGCAATCGTTTTGAAAATCCTGAACTTGTCGTAAGCGGTTCCGTCGTTCCAAAAAAAAACGGCGTCGAAGAAAAAATCCCGCAGTCGACATTTGAGCCCGAAATCGCCGCGTCGGAGTGACAAGCCATGTTGAAAAAAATTTCAGCGGCGTTACTCGTTGGTTTTATTTTGACGGGCGGCACGGTTCAAGCTTATGACTTACCGAAATTCAAGCCCGACAAAAAAGTTACCGCGAAAGCCAAGCAGACCGATAAAACCAAAACCGGCAAAGACTTCACGCTTAAGGGCGACTGGAAAGATGCGGACTCGTTTGAACAAAAAATGCGTGAACTTTTGGACGGCAAGGAACTTGCGACCGACGACCCTGCGCGGGTGCCCGGCGACAAAAATTATGTTTTCGTTGCGTTTTACAATGACATACCGTTTTTCCTCGACAGATACTCCATCAAAATTCGTGAGACTGCGGACGGCACAAAAGTTTGGGAACAAAAAATTTTCCCGATAAGCAAGAAACTTACCCCGACAAACGCGACTGCCACACATCAAAAATTTTGTTTCGCGGACGGGAAATTTTTCAACGCGCTGAAAGTCAACGCCAAAGACAACGACAAATACGATTTGGCGAAAGTTGAAAACGAGGCGGACAAAATTTTTCTGCAGGCGTGTTTCAAAGTCGGTTACCGATTCGCATTCGGCGAAGACGTACCGATAAATTAAGAATTGAACTCGTCGACTTCGGTCGGCGATTTTTTTTGTAATGCGCAACCGTAATTAGGAGCCGTCACGGATGACGGCTCCGCCCGCAATTGAAACAGGATGTTTCACTTGCGGGCACGACGCGGCACGATTTCTCGGACGTTCGAGCAACTGTGAGTATCCGCCCCGCGAGGTGCCTTTTCTTTTGCAACTTTTCTTTGGGCACTTGAATTGTCAAACGAAGTGCAACGGGGTAGAAAACCACACTTCCCACGGTGATTTGTAACCCAAACATTTTCGCGGTCTCTGATTTAACTGC
>JAFUYE010000014.1 GCA_017470715.1 Selenomonadaceae bacterium | reverse complement strand
GCGGTTTGCCATAATTTGGGTTATTTTCGCCTGTGTTTGCCGCCGAAAGTTTGGCGCAAGTTTCCAGTGAATGATGCTTGCCAAAAAAAGGATGATTCTCGCCACTGAAATCAGCGTGATTGGCCGAAAGTTTCGCCTTGTGTTCCTTAGAAAGCGGTTTGCCTTTAAGTGGCGAAGGTCTGCCCTTCAATTTTTCAGCGATTTTTGCGCGAGCCTCCGGACTTGGTGAACGTCCGCAGGTGCCGCTACCGCCGTCCGTCAAGTTGTAGCCGTTCGGAACTTTGGTGTTGAGTTTGGCAATCCAAAAAATTTCGCGTTCATTGAGCAGCTCAACGTGGCAGATTTCGAGAACTTCGACGGTGAAATTTTCCCACTTGTGATGTTCTATAGCCGCGTCAACGCCATCTTTTGCAATTTTGCTATGGCTTTTGTGCCCGTGGATTCGTGCCTCTAACGTTTGCTTTGTTTGACCGACGTAACCTTTGCCGTTAAGCTTGCACGTGATTTTGTAGATGACGCCCGGTTGTCCCGACAGTTGCGGTTGTTCCGCCGAATTCGCCTGTTGTTCCGACGGTTGCAGTTGTTCCGCCTGTTTCGCTTGTTGACTTTCGTCGATAGAATTGTTATGATTCGACATACTAGAAAACTCCTTTCGCTGTTTGTGGTTTGTTTTTGCGATAAGCCAATTATAGCGAAGGGCTTTTTTTGTGTCAACAATGCGATTTACAACATTGTTCAGCCGAGGCGGTCGGTTTCCCTTCCAATGAGCATTGACTAAGTATTTCTGTGTATTTATAATGCAATACTTAAGGAGGCGATAATATGGCACAAGCAATGTTAAATGTTCGTATCGACAGCGAAGACAAAAGCCGATTCGAGAAATTTTGCAAAGAAACCGGATTGAATATTTCAACTTGCATCAACATGTTCGTCAAAGCCGTTTTGCGGGAACAAAAATTGCCTTTTGAGGTAAAAGCGGAGCCCGTGTGCGGCGAAGAAAGTATGTCGAATAATTCGGGCAAAGACAGCGACCGCGTTTCGTCAATGAACAATTAATCGAAATTCGGCATCGGTTGTACAAGCGGCGACAAAGGGAGGCAATTTTTTTGAACTCTTTAACAATCCGTCAAAAACTGAATTTAATTTTCGTCGTGCTGATTTTGGTTTTTGTTTCGGTCAGCGTTTATTCCGCTTACGCGCTCAACAAAATAAACGAAGGCGCAATGCGAATTGCCACGACGCATCTGCTCAGCGTGCTGGTCGCAAGCGACAACGGCAAGGCAATGGAACAATATCGGCAATTGGAATATTCGATTGTCACCGCGCCAAATTTGACCAGTCGATCTTACGCAGAAAAAAAAGCCGGCAAACTCGCCGACCAAATCGATATAAGTTTTGACGCGCTCGAAAAAAGCATGGGCGGCAACGTCGATCAAAATTTGCGTTCACTGCGTCAAGAGTGGACGACTTACAGAAGTCAGCTGAACAACATAATTTCGTTCTCGAACAACAATCAGTCCGCGCAGGCGGCGACGATACTCGACGAGTCTTTGACGAAATTTGAATATCTTGATGACTTGCTTGTCAAAGTCATTGACGCCCGCAAAGATTTTATCAACGCCGAAACCCGTGCCGCCGCCGCCGAATACGAACGGACAAAATTCATCTTGATAATTTCGGTTGTCGTCGTCATTTTAATTTCGGCATCAATGGCGTTTTACCTGAGCCGCTCGATAAACACGTCGATTCAATATCTCATCGAAATCGCGAACCGAATTGCGCAGGGGAATTTGCAAGTTGACGTGACGCCAAAATCGCAGGACGAATTCGGAATGCTCACCAACGCTTTCGGCGAAACAGTGAAGCAACTTAAAGCGTTAATCAAGGGCATCATGTCCACGGCGGAAAATCTCGTTTCTTTTTCCGAACAGCTCACCTCGAACGCCGACCAGTCCGCGCAAGCAACTCAGCAAGTCGCCAACTCGATAAGCAATGTTGCGTTCAACATGACAAAGCAAGGCGAACAAGTCAATTCTTCCGTCGAAGAAATAAATCGTATGACCGAAGACATTGCCGCCTTTGAAAAACTTTCCGAACAATCTTCGCAAGCCGCAAATCATGTCGCCGACATTGCTCAAGCCGGACGCGTCGCAGTTTCGGGCGCAGTTTCGCAAATGGAAACGATTGCCGCCTCCGTCACCGAATCCGCCGAAGTAATTCGTCAACTGGCCGCTCGTTCAGAAGAAATCAGCCAAATTTCCGACACAATCAGCGGCATTGCCGAACAAACGAACTTGCTTGCCCTGAACGCGGCGATTGAAGCGGCACGGGCAGGCGAACACGGGCGCGGTTTTGCCGTTGTTGCCGACGAAGTTCGCAAACTTGCCGAAGGTTCAGCACTTGCCGCAAGCAAAATTGCCGAATTGATTCGCGTCATCCAAAACGACACGACAAAAGCCGTCGAACGCATGGAGCAAGGTACGCTTGACGTTCAAAGCGGCAAAAGCGTCGTTGACAAAGCGGGCGACTCTTTCAGCACAATCGTTCAAGCTGTAATCGGTCTGACGAAAAACGCGGAAATTATTTTGCACGCCGCGCAGGCCTCTTCCGAAAAAATAAACAAACTAGTTTCCGTCATGAACGATTTAAACAAAACAAGCGGTGCCGTTTCGCAGGAAGCCGAATCAGTCTCCGCCGCAACGGAACAACTTTCGGCGTCAATGGACGAAATTGCAACCGCCAGTAAAAATATGTCGGACATGGCGCAGAAATTACAAGACTCGACTGCTCAATTCAAGTTGTGAGGTGTTTGACGTGCGGAAAATTTTTTTGATTTTGTGCTTGATTCTTTGCACGTTTGTAACGGGCTGTGCGGACGACGGCAATCAAAAAGCGTCTGTGCAACTTTTGTTCCCCAATCCGAATTTCGGCGGCATTTGGAATTACATCGGCAAGAAATGCGCCGAAATGATGAGCGAAGCCGGTTACAACGTCGAAATGCGTTTCTGCCAAGACGCCAACGACCAAATTGCTCAGCTCAAAGACGCGATAGAAAAACATCCCGCCGCCATAGTCATCGCTGCGCAGGATACGGGAGCACTTGCCGAGCCGTTGAAGCTTGCCAAAGAAGAAGGAATCCCCGTCATTGCTTACGACCGAGTGATTATGCATACGGACGCCATTTCTTACTACGCGTCGTTTGAAAACAATTCCGTCGGAGAATTTCAAGCGCGCTACGTCGAAGAAAAACTCAACCTTAAAAGCGGCGCGGGACCTTTCACGATTGAATTTATCGCCGGTTCGCCCGACGACACGAATGCGCCACTTTTTTACAGCGGTGCTTATGAATATCTCAAGCCGTACATTGACAAAGGACAGCTCGTTGTTCCTTCGGGACAGACGGCTTTCAGCGCGGTTGCAACCGACGGTTGGAAAAAAGAAAATGCCCAGAAACGCATGACCGAAATTCTGCAGAAATATTACGCGGACGGAAAATCTCTCAATGTCGTTATCGCCTCGAATGACGATTTGGCGGAAGCTTTGCTCAATGCTCAACAAGCTGTCGGTTACAAAGGCGCAACGACAATTTTGACGGGACAGGACGCCGGTGCCAACGGAGTCGCCAACATAAAATCGGGCAAGCAGGCCATGACGATTTACAAAGATCCGGCAATTCTTTGCGCCAAAATCGTGCGCATGGTTAAAGCCGTCGTCGAAGGCAGTCAGCCCGCCATAAACGACGTGACCAACATAAAAAATGACGTGATGACAATTCCGTCGTACCTGTGCATTCCGATGATTGTCGACAAAGAAAATATCGGCATCGTCAAAAATTTTAATTAGGGGCTGTCGGTAAAGTTCGCATTCGCCCTCGCGGGGCGGATACCGCAGTTAGGAGTTAGGAATTAGGAATTAGTAATTAATTTCGCGTTATCATTCCTAACTCCTAATTCCTAATTCCTAATTAATTTTTGCGGGCGAGGCGCAAATGCTTGCCAGCGCGCATTTGCCACGTCCTGTGCGGCCTCTGATTGACGT
>JAFUYE010000013.1 GCA_017470715.1 Selenomonadaceae bacterium | reverse complement strand
CGTTGCGGCGAAATTCGGTCAAGAGGCGGCGGACGCAATTCGCATTCAATACGGCGGCTCCGTTAAACCTGCGACGATTAAAGATCTCATGAAACAACCGAACGTTGACGGCGCACTTGTCGGCGGCGCATCGCTCAAAGCTCAAGATTTCAGCGCGATTGTCAATTTCTAAGCAAAAAATTTTCCGCTTGACTAAGCAACGGTAAGTTAAGCCGCCTGACAGTTGGGAGTTGGGAGTTAGAAGTTAGGAATTAATTCCTAATTCCTAATTCCTAATTCCTAATTGAATCGGCGGCTTTTCTTAACATGCGGAGGAATTCGACATGCGACAAATTTTTTTCGCGGTGACTTTCGCGGTCACGTTGATTTTTGCCGAAATCTGCGCGGCTCAAGACGTTTGGGTTGCTCATTGGCAATCGGAAAACATTGACGTTTACGCAATGGACGACACGATAACGAGCGGCACTTCCGACACGGGAAAATATTTTTCTGTGTCAACGAAATTTGTCAGCAACGGGCAACTTCAACAAGTCGTTGTTTGGAAGTTCAGCAAATTCCGCGACGATATGTGGCGTTACGAAACAAGCACAATGGACGGCAGTCACACGACGGTTGTCATTCCGCGAAATGGCGTGTTTGAATTCTGCATGGACAGAATCGGCTGGTCATACAAAATCGTTGATATGTGGTATTACTGATTCGGAGAAATTCTACATGAAACAAATTTTTTTGGCGGTAACGTTCGCCGTGATGCTGATTTTCGCCGAAACCTGCGCGGCTCAAGACGTTTGGATTGAGCAACGATCGAATGGCGTTGACGTTTACGTAATGGACGACACAATTACAAGCAACATTTCAGACGGCGGAAGAATTTTTTCCGTCTCCGTAAAAGAAGTCAAGAACGGACAACTTCAACGCGTCATCAATCGCGATTATCTCAAATACGAAAACGATATGTGGCGCGAACACATGAAAGATCACTCTGTGGCACTTCATCCCGTCGATAAAGTTTTCGAGTTCTGCATGAATCAACTTGGTTGGGCGTATCGAACAGGCGGCAACGACCCCATTGTAAAATTTTATTACTGATTTAAAAGGAGAGTGTTACGATGGCAACAATTAAACACGCGCCGATTTGCTTGGTTATCATGGACGGCTGGGGTATCGGCAACGAAACCGACAAGTTCAATGCGATTCAAGTCGGCAACACGCCCGTTCTTGACGAACTGACGAAAAAATATCCGCACGCGCAACTGCAGGCTTCGGGCGAATACGTCGGTCTGCCTGACGGACAAATGGGCAACTCCGAAGTCGGTCACATGAATATCGGCGCGGGCAGAATCATTTATCAGCCGCTGACGAAAATCACCAAAGCAATTCGCGACGGCGACTTTTTCGAGAACAAGGCACTTGTCGGCGTCATGGACAAAGTCAAAGCTTCCGGCGGCGCACTTCACCTGTTCGGATTGGTTTCACCCGGCGGCGTTCACAGTCACACGCAACATCTTTACGGCTTGCTTGAAATGGCGAAGAAAAAAGGCGTCGCGAAAGTTTACGTTCATGCGTTCCTTGACGGTCGTGACGTGCCGCCCAGTTCCGCAGCCGAATATCTCGCCGAATTGGAAGCGAAAATCGCGGAAATCGGTATCGGTCAAATCGCAACAATTTCCGGTCGCTATTACGCAATGGACAGAGACAAACGTTGGGATCGTGTTCAAAAAGCTTACGACGCCATTGCCAAAGCCGACGCCCCGCGCAAAACGTCTTCGGCTGATGCGATTCACGCGTCCTACGATGCGAAAGTCACCGACGAATTTGTCAACCCCGTCGTTATCGGCGACTACACGGGCATTACAAAGGCTGACGGAATTATTTTCTTCAACTTCCGCCCCGATCGTGCACGCGAAATCACACACGCTTTCACGGACAAAACTTTTGACGGCTTTGAACGCGTCGAAGAACTTGTCGGAATTCCTTACGCGACAATGACGCAATACGAGGAAGGTTTGAACGTCGACGTTGCTTATCCGCCCGAAAGTGTCACAAACGGACTCGGCGAAACAATCAGCAAAGCGGGCTTGACGCAACTTCGTATCGCCGAAACGGAAAAATATGCGCACGTTACGTTTTTCTTCAACGGCGGTGTCGAGGAACCTTACGCGGGTGAAGACAGAATTCTTGTCCCGTCGCCGAAAGTTGCCACTTACGATTTGAAACCCGAAATGAGCGCGCCGACAGTCACGTTGAAAGTTGCGGGCGCGATTCTCTCTGAAAAATACGACTTCATTATTTTGAACTTCGCGAACGGCGACATGGTCGGGCACACCGGTGTTATGAAAGCGGCTGTTCAAGCTGTCGAAACCGTTGACGTTTGTGTCGGCATTTTCGTCGAGTGCATGAAGAAAGTCGGCGGCGAAGTCGTCATTATCGCTGACCACGGCAACGCGGATCAAATGTTCGATTACAAACTTAAAGAACCGTTCACCGCGCACACGACAAACCCCGTGCCGATTATCGTGGTTTCGGACAGAGTTGCTTCGGTTAATGAGGGCGCACT
>JAFUYE010000116.1 GCA_017470715.1 Selenomonadaceae bacterium | reverse complement strand
TTCGTGAATGATTTTTTTCGCAGTGCTCTCCTCGAATGTGTCGACGTAAAGAATGGGAAAGCCGGCATTGAGGTACCGAATGAAATTCATCTCAAACCTTTTCATAAACGTTTTCTTTAATCACTTTCGTTACAATTTTACTTGACCAGTACAACGATTGATGATTTACTGAAATTGCTTGCGGACGAACAAAGAACTTCGACGTAAAAAAGTAACCTCTCCAAAGTCGGAGAGGCTTTTTTATTTGTCTGCACGTTGTCTGCAAGGCGATATTTTTTCGGTGAAATACGGTTACGCACCGTTACGGATTTCAAAAAATTTTCCGCGCAAGTCTATTAAAATTCCTGCGGCTTGTAAATAAAAAGCAAGGCGGTTATAATGCGCGTTGAATTCAATTCGGGAGGCGTGAAACTTGCAACGGATTTTTTACGGCGGCTGGTCGATAACAATCGTTTGCGCGATAATCGGATTTATACTCGCCGTGCAGTTTCGGCAAGTGCGCGATTCGCAGGCAACTGTTCCGAATCAGCGGCTGGAAGAAGTCTCGGTACGGTTAATTCAAATTCAGGAAGAACGCGACGAACTTGCCAACCGGCTGGAAATTTTGCAACGCGAAACGAATTCTGCGGCGAATCAAGAAATTGTTTCCGAGCTGAAAATTCAGGCGTGCGCCACGGCTCTCGAAGGCGAAGGCGTTATCGTCAAAATGGATGACTCGACACGCGTCGCGAAGTCCGGCGAAAATCCGAATTTGTATTTGATTCACGACGACGATCTTTTACGCGTGATTAACGAACTCAAAGCGGCGGGCGCGGAAGCAATTTCGATTAATGGTCAGCGATTGATTGCCACAAGCGAAATTCGTTGTGCGGGACCGACGCTTTCGGTCAACAACGTGCGCAGTTCCCCGCCGTATGAAATTCACGCGGTCGGCGACAAAAAATCTCTGGAAAACTCGATAACGATGCGCGGCGGTGTTGCCGAAACTTTAAAAGTTTGGGGCATTCAGCTTGAAGTCACCGCGTCCGACGACGTTTACATTCCGCCGTTTAAAGGCACGTTCAAGCGTACTTACGGCAAAGTTGTCGACGAAAAATAATCGGCGCAAACTTGAGGCCGTCATGGGCAAATGCGCGCTGGCAAGCATTTGCGTGATGCAAATATTGCGGGCACGAGCGGCACCCGTAGCCGTTTACTCCGAACAACGATAACGTAACGCCCGCCGCGTAGGCGTGCCCTTTCTTTTGCAACTTTTCTTTGGGCAAGCAAAGAAAAGTTGATAAACAAACTCAAAGTTATGAACGCGCTGAATCGAAGCAACAAACTCGGCAGTTTACCAACAACCACCAACTTGACGAAAAATATTTCACGGAGGAATTATGTTGCGTCCTTTAATCGGTTTAATTTTCGGAATAATCGCGGGCAGTTTTTTCCCGCTTGACATCATGGGCGCGTACACGAAATTATTTTCGGTCGTGTTGCTCGTCGCGCTGGATTCGGTTTTCGGCGGACTTCGCGCCTCCGTCAACAAAAATTTCAGCGACACGATTTTTATTTCGGGCTTCCTCACCAATGCATTGTTCGCCGCGTTTCTGGTTTTCGTCGGCGACAGGCTCGGCATAGATTTATATTACGTTGCGTTATTGGTCTTCGGCTTCAGGATTTTCAAAAACCTTGCGGGACTTCGGCGTTATCTCCTGAAAAATTTTTGACACGGTGAATTTGTCGAATGTTTTCAAGGCAAAAATTTTCCTCTGACGTTGAAAAATTTTTCGACGTTATGTCGACCTTGCGGCTTTTGACGGTTACTGAAAATTTTATGACGCGAAGTCTTTCACAAATGAAAATTTTATAGTACAATGCACAACGACCAATAAGCGAAAGTTCTACTCTCGAATAAATTTATCGGTATGGAGGCTTGAGACTGTGTTTGAACTTGATGACAACACTTTAGATCAGTTCGCCAAGATCAAAGTTATAGGCGTGGGCGGCGGCGGCAACAACGCTGTCAACCGCATGATTTCTTTGGGGCTTGAAGGCGTGGAGTTTATCGCCGTCAACACCGACGCGCAGGCACTTTTGACCGCATTGGCTCCGAAACGAATGCAAATCGGTGAAAAGCTCACTCGCGGACTGGGTGCGGGTGCTCGTCCCGAAATCGGCGAAAAAGCGGCTATGGAAAGTCGCGAAGATATTATAACCGCCCTTCGCGGCTCGGACATGGTTTTCATAACGGCAGGCATGGGCGGCGGAACCGGTACGGGAGCAGCTCCGGTTGTTGCGGCGTGTGCTCGCGAAATTGGCGCGTTGACTGTCGGCGTCGTCACTCGCCCGTTCAGCTTTGAAGGTCCCAAACGTAAAAAAAATGCCGACATCGGTATCGAAAACCTCAAGCGCAATGTCGACACGATTATCACAATTCCCAATGACAGACTTTTACAGGTCGTCGACAAAAAAACTCCAATGACGCAGGCATTCACAATCGCCGATGATATTTTGCGTCAAGGCGTCAAAGGCATTTCGGACTTAATCGCGGTGCCCGGTCTTGTCAATTTGGATTTTGCGGACGTTAAATCAATCATGAGCAACGCCGGTTCCGCTTTGATGGGGATCGGCGAAGCGTCGGGCGAAAATGCCACCGTCGACGCAGTCAAAGCCGCAATCGATTCTCCGCTTTTGGAAACGAGTTTGCAAGGTGCACGCGGTGTATTGCTCAACATTATGGGCGCAACCGATTCGCTGTCGATGATGGAAGTCAACGAAGCGTCGACAACCGTTCAGGAAGCTGCTCACCGCGACGCGGAAATTATTTGGGGCGTCAGCGTCGATGAATCTTTGGGCGACAAAGTTTCCGTCACCGTCATTGCCACGCGTTTTGACGACGAAACGGAAGATGAATATTCCGAGCCGGAACCCGTTCGCCCGCAAATTTTCCAAACGCAACCGCAACAACAGCCGCAACGTCCCCTGCGTGCTCAAGACGTGTTGCGCAACAACTCATCACCGTTCGGAACCTTCAACGCACCGTTTGGCACCAATCGCCAAAATTCCGAGCCTGCCGAACCGATAACAATTCCGCCGTGGATGCGTACAAATAAATAACAGGTGCAAACAAATAAAAATTTCCCCGCCACGTTGACGGGGATTTTTTTCGACAATGTCAAGTTGCTCCGCCGCGTTGACGGGGATTTTTTTCGACAATGTCAAGTTGTCGCCGCCGCGTTGACGGG
>JAFUYE010000115.1 GCA_017470715.1 Selenomonadaceae bacterium | reverse complement strand
GACAGCCGTCGCGTGAAGTTCATCTGCCGATAAATTTTTTGCCGTCGAATCGCTCATCTTGAATTCGGTCGCGCCCGTCGCCACGGCTCGCAAAATGTTCGACTTCTTGTCAATCTCAATCGCAATTTCCACGGTGTTTTCGTTCGCGCCGGATTTCATGACCTGTTCGAGAGCTTCGCGGCGAATTGCTTTAATGTCGCGTTCCGTCGGATTGGCAACCGTGCGTTCGACAACTTCGCGAACCATAGCCATCGCCACGCCGATTGTCGAAATAATCGGGGCGTTCTTGACAATCTTCCACTGAACTTTCTTTTTTTCGCCGAGGTAAGGCACGACGACACCGCCGCTGCCGCCGCCGCCCGCCAACATCAACAAATCCGGCGAAAGTTTGTAATCGACAATCAAACGCGAAACAATCTCCCAAATTTTTTCGGAGGCAATGTCCATCGCTTGACGAGCCGCGTCTTCCGCCGAACAGCCGATGGCGTCACCGAGAGCTTGCCACGCGACACGGGCATTTTCCGTGTTTTTGCTGAACGCGTAATCGCCTTCGGGAATTGAGCCGATTAAATTTGCCGCGCCCGCCAAAGTCAACGAAACTTTTCGACCGTCGTCACCCGCGATAACTGCAAAAACTTTTTCGTCGTCGGCAAGCGGGGCAACCAATTCCAGCTTCGGATTCGTCAACTTGTCGGAAAAAATTTCATAAGGCACGCCGGCAATGTGAGCACTTCGCGGACCCACGTCGGTAATTTTGCCGTTCTCGACGCGAATCATTGAACCGCCCGCAACGCCCAAAGTCCGAACGTCCAGCGACGACAGATAAGTTTTGTGCCCGCCGATTTCGCCGTAACGAACCATGACGCGTCCGTCTTTAACGACTGAAATATCGGTTGACGTACCGCCCGCCTCGAAAAAAATTCCGTCGGATAATTTTTCGTACATCAAAACGCCCGCGACACCCGCCGCAAGTCCCGACAACATAGTCAAAATCGGGCGGCGACGAACTTCGTCAATCGTCATAACTCCGCCGTCACAGCGCATAATCATCAGCGAAGTCGGAATGCCCGAACGCTTGACGCAGGATTCAGTCATGTTCGCCGTTTCCATCATGCGGGGAATCAAACTGCCGTTGACGACAGCCGTGCGCGTGCGAACTTTCAAGCCGTAAAGTTTTGAAACTTCGTGACCGCCCGTCGCATAAAGTCCTTTGTCCCGCGCAGATTTAATCACGAACGCTTCATTTGCCGTGTCGTCGACGCCGAAAGCTTCCGTCGCAACAATAACCTGCGCGCCGTTACTTGTGAGTTCGTCAATCCGCCGATTAATTTCGTCGGGTATCGAAGTCGCGTCCGCAGTTTCGACGAACGTAAAAACAGTTTTTAATTCCTTGCCGAGAGCCAGCGGAATGTTGCCGATATTGCTTACCGTTGCCGCCCGTTGCGCTTCAAGTCCGCTGCCCATTGCCAAAATTCCCGTTGTCGCCACGTCGCCTTCAAGCAGGGCATTTGTCGCCTGTGTCGTGCCGTGCGCAATGAAAACAACTTCCTCAGGCGCGATACCGTTTTTCCGCAGAATATTTTGCAAGACGTTGATAATCCCTTCGGCGACACCTTCTTTCGAGTCGTGCGTCGTCGGGATTTTTTCTTTGGCAATAATTTCGTAAGTGGCATTGTCAATCGCAACCGCGTCCGTGAACGTGCCGCCGACATCAATGCCGATTCGTACCTGCCGCATAAAATCACCTCACCGCAAGACCGTCACGAAAATCATCATCAAAATGCACGCGCCCCAAGCGTAAGGCAAAACTTTTTTCATGATTGCGTTCGTGTCGACGCCCGCATAACCGCCGAGCCAAGTGTTGTGCGAATTTGTCGGATCGCCGATTGTCTGCAGGTAACCGACGCCGCCGAACATGCCGTAAAGCGCAGTTGCCGGCAGGACGTTCAAACTTGTCAAAATCGTCGCGATACCCGAACCCATGCCGTACATGTTGAGCGGTCCTCTGTACAGCGCGGCGGGAGCAAATATCGTGAAGAAAATTATTACGCCGTAGAATGACGACGGCATAATCGCCTTAATCATCGGATTTAAAATTTCCGTCGCTTCGGGATGAGTTGTCGCGGTAACCAACATGCCGATTCCCATGAACAAAAATAAAACGCCGGCAACGTCTTTTATGCCTTCGACGAGCGAACCCGTGAAAAGATTTACCGCCTGTGACGGACGAACCAAAATTGCCGCGTAAAACGACGCGATTAAAAATCCGAGTGTCGCCGCCGCAACGGGGTCAATCATGCCGTCTTTGGGTGAACCGAGCCCGATTGTGAAATTTATCAGCGCGATTACTGCCAGCGGTAAAATCGGCGAAATTAATGCGGCTGACGGCAACGATTTTTTTTTCTTCATCAACGGCGAAGATTTCTGCGCGAAAACTTTTCCGACAGTTTTAACGAGACTGACGGGCACTGTCAACACGCCGATAAAAAATTCTTTCAGCAACGTCAACATTGAACTGCCCGCATTTTGTCCGCGAGGAATGTTTATCACAATGTAAGCGACGGTGATTGTCAACGAAACAATCGCCGCAGGGACGAAATATCTGAGCACGGCTTCCGAACCGAAAATGCCGATACCTGCCGCCGCGCCCGCGAAGTTGAGCGAACTGCCCGTCATCATGCCGAGCAAAATTAAAATTACCGCGTCAATCGGCTCAATGCCCGCGCTTGTCATAATCGGAATTGCAATCGAACCAATCATGATTATCGCGCCGAGTCCGCTCATGCCGAGGAAAATAAACGCAGTCGCCGCCGTCATCAAAATCGCAATGGCAATCGGTTTGTCGCCCGAAAGTTCCGCCGCTTTTTTGATAATCGCGTCCGATATGCCCGTCTTCTGAATGACTTTCGCGAACATTGAACCGAAAATTACGAGCACAATCGGCATACTTAAACGGAACGAACCTTTAAGTAAAATGTCGTCGAGCCAATCGAAAAACGGAATGCCGCAGACGAACGCTATCCACGCCGCCATTAACGGCAACGCCAAAAGTGTCGGCAACACGCGCACGACCATTAACGCCGCGAACACCGCGAACCCGACCAAAAGTAAAATGCCCGATATTGTCAAAGTTAAGTCCTCCTTTGAAGCTTTTAGCTGTCAGCTTTCAGCTTTTAGGGTTACGATTTTTTCTGAAAGCTAAAAGCTAAAACCTGAAAGCTCAACAAAAATTGTATCAGAAAATTTTCATACGGTCAAAAATTTTCCGCAAGCGGGCATGTCGTAGCGATAACCCGGCCGCACAGGACGTGCGGCCGCCCGCAATTAAAACAGGATGTTTTACTTGCGGGTCAAAGCGCGTTTCTTTTTGCTACTTTTTCTTTGGCGCCGCGAATGTACAATCCAAGTGCAACAGATGAAAAACTCACGGTATCCTGCTAAAATGTTTGTAATTCAAAAAGGCAGGAATATACCATGAGTTACAAACATCTTAGCATAGAGGAGCGCGAAAAGCTACTGTTTCACCTGGCGCAAGGGCAATCAATCTGCCGAATCGCCAAACTTCTCGGCAGGAATAAATCCACCATTTCCCGCGAACTCAAGCGCAAT
>JAFUYE010000114.1 GCA_017470715.1 Selenomonadaceae bacterium | reverse complement strand
GACGAAAATTCTTGAGCAGGTGATTCGCGAAAATCCGACACAGTGGCTGTGGTTTCAAAAACGTTGGAACACGCCGCCCGAAATGCAAAAGACGAACAAACATCACACCGTTAAAGCACGGCGAAAATCTTCGGAGGACGCAACATGAGCACACGAGAAAAAATTTTTGCGGCAATCGTTACAGTTTTTTTCGTGTGTCTGGTTGTTTGGGCTGTTCGCACTGCACCGCCGACGCCCCCGACGATTGACAAAGAAAAAATTGACCCGCCGACAGTTTTGGAATACGAAGGCAACACAATCGTCGAAGAAGTTGACGGCGTTGTCATTTGGGAATTGACCTGCAGTAAAATGCGTATCGATTCCGTCACGCAACTGGCAGAACTCGACGACGTTATTGCCAAATTTTATCAGCACGAAAAAGACAAAGTTTGGCAGCTCACCGCGAAAAAAGGTCTTTACGACCAAAACAGCAAGTTGATTCACGTCGAAGGCGAAGTTGTCGTTCAGGAGATTGCGGACGAAGATAAAAAATCTTGGCAACTCACCGCCGATAAAGGTGCCTACGACCAAACCAACAAGTTGATTCACGCCGAGGGCAATGTTGTCGTCATAAACAATGAAGGCGCGAAACTCACGAGCAACGTGCTTGATTGGTTCGGCGAACAGGAAATGCTTGTTGCCACGGGCGAAGTTAAAATTTCCAAAGACGATGTGCGCGCTTTCGGCGATATGGCTTATTCAAACAACGGCTTTAAACATTTCGGGCTTATGGGCAACGCCAAACTTTTGAAGGGCGTCAAAGATGATTCGCAATAATTTTCGGGGAGGTAACTTAATGAACACAAAAAAAATCTGCGCGGCTTTGGCGGCAACAATGCTTTTGAGTTCTGCGGCACTTGCGGCGGAAAAAAATGACACGCCTTCCGAGATAAACGCGGACGCAATCGAATACGACATGAACACGGGAATTGTCGCGGCGGCGGGAAATATTTTGATTAAATACGGCACACTTCGTGCGACGGGCTTGCAGGCGGTTTACAACGTCAACAGCAAAGAAGCGCACCTTATCGGCAACGTGATTGTCATTCGCGACGATATGCGCATGACTTGCAATTCGTTGACGAGTATCGGGCAAAGTTACATGTCCGCCGACGGAAATGTTGTGGCCGTGCAAACTGTTGCGCCCGACGAAAAATATCCGAACGGCGACACGCGCACTTTCACTTCCGAACACATTGATTATTTCCCCGACGACAAAAAACATGTTGTCATTCCAAAAGGTGGCGTTGCTCAAAGCGCGCAGGAAGGTACTTTCACCGCTGACCAAATGGAAGGCTGGCTCGACGAAGAACATTACGTCGGCAGAGGCAACGCGCATCTCGTCAGCACACCGCGCAAACTCGAAGCCGGCGGCGATCAAGTTGACTACTTCGGGCAGGACGCGGGCAAGGCAGTTCTTTCCGGCAACGCATGGGCGATTCAGGACAACAACACAATTCGCGGCAATCGCTTGACGGTTTACATGGCGGACGACGGAAAACTTAAAGCGACGCCCGACAATTCGCAAATGCCCGAAGTCGGTAAAGCTTTTGACTTCGACAAAAAATCTTCGGACAAACCCGTTGACGAAAAAATTTCCGACAAACCTGTCGACAATAAAACTGCCGACAACGAAAAATCCGTCGACGAAAAATCTTCCGACAAGCAAACTGTGACGGAGCCCGAAAAAAATTCTTCCGAAGGCGACAACCATGAATCTTGAAGCGCGAGACTTGGTCAAGTCGTTCAAAAATCGCACCGTCGTCAATCAAGTGTCGCTCAAAGTCGAGACGGGCGAAATTATCGGGTTGCTCGGTCCCAACGGCGCGGGCAAGACAACTTCGTTTTACATGATGGTCGGGCTTGAACGTCCCGATTCGGGCAGGGTTTTCATTTCGGATTTGGACATAACGAAATTGCCGATGCCGCGTCGTGCCGAACTCGGTATCAGTTATTTGACGCAGGAGCCGTCGATTTTCCGCAAGCTCACCGTTCGCGAAAATATTTTGGCGATACTTGAAACAATGGGCTTGAAGAAAGACGAACGACTCAGGCGGCTCAACGAACTTTTACGCGAATTCAGCATTCGGCACGTCGAAAAACGCAAGGGCACGGAACTTTCCGGCGGTGAACGTCGTCGCGTGGAAATTGCGCGTTGTCTTGCGTTGGAACCGAAATTTATTTTGCTGGACGAACCTTTTGCCGGCGTCGACCCGTTGGCGGTTGCGGACATTCAAGACATAATTCGCTACTTGAAAAAGCGCGGCATGGGAATTTTGATAACAGACCATAATGTTCGCGAAACGTTGCACATTGTCGATCGCGCTTACATTTTGAACGAAGGAAAAATTTTGCTCGAAGGTACGGCGGAAGAAATTGCCAACAGTTCAATCGCCCGCAAATTTTATCTCGGCAACAATTTCACTTTATAGCTTTAAGCTGTAAGCTTTAAGCTTTAAGGGATAATTGCGTGTATCATCCTTAAAGCTTAAAGCTCGAAGCTCAAAGCTCTCAACGGAGGTTTTTGGATGCGCCTCAGGATACTGGACAGATATATTTTTCAGGAAGTCGTCTTCGCGTTTTTCTTCGCAATTTGCGCGTTCACGGCAGTTTTTATCGGTTCGGGCACGCTGTTCCGAATTGCCAAATTTATCACCGACTACGGCGCGAGTCTTTCCTCCGTGATAAAAATTTTTATCTACGGGCTGCCGAGTATAATCATGTGGACGTTCCCGATGTCGATTCTTTTGGCGACGCTGTTGACTTTCGGGCGGCTGTCAAGTTCAAGCGAAATTACCGCCATGAAGTCTTGCGGAATAAGTTTCGGACGAATTGCCGCGCCCGCGATTTTTTTGGGCACAATCGTTTCAATCTGCGCGATTTTGTTCAATGAACACGTCGTGCCGTGGGCGAACACCGCTTACAACAACGTCGTTTACTACGAGATTCAGGGCTACACCGAGCTGAAATCTCAAGATCACATTATCGTTAAGGAAATTACGGCCGGCAAAATGCAACGGTTGATTTACGCCCGCGAATATCGTGCTAAAGAAGAAATTCTCGAAGGCGTGACGATGCAGGTTTTCAACGACGAAGGCAAAGTTACGCACGTGGAAAACGCGACGTTTGCCGAGTGGCGCGACGAACAATGGATTATGCATGACGGAATGATTTACGACATTTCCGACGACCAACGCACGCACACGATGAAATTTGACCGACAAATTCTGCCCGTCAACGCAAGCCCGCAACAAATTGTTCGCGAACAAAAAAAGCCGGAAGAACTCACCATGCGCGAATTGAAAGATCAAATTCAAATCATGAAGTCGCAGTACGCAAACACCAACGCGCTTGAAACGGAACTTTATCAGCGAATCACCGTGCCGATGGCAAGTTTGATTTTCGCGATAGTCGGCGTACCTTTGGGACTGCAACCGACGAGAACTCCGTCGTCGATGGGTTTTGCAATCAGCGTCGTAATAATTTTCATTTACTACGCGGTAATGACGCTTGCCAACGCAATCGCCCGTTCGGGAGCAATCGCGCCGATGTACGCCGTGTGGATACCGAACGTTATCGGATTGATTTTCGGCATGTTTTGCATGTGGCGAGCGTCGAAGTAGGCAACGCGTTTGCTTCGATTGAATTCGATTTCGATTTTGAGTTTGTGAATCAACTTTCGAAGTTGCGAACGCTTGCCGGCGCGCATTTGCCCGTGACGGCCTCTTTTTCCGGAGCTGATTGGTTATGAAAAAATTTTCTGTCGAGGCGGATAAAATTCGTGTCGAAAATCTTTACCGCTTTGAAAATCTGGCGCGTTCCGAAGGTCACAAATTAATTGCGGGCGTCGACGAAGCCGGTCGCGGTTCGCTTGTCGGTTGCGTCGTCGTGGCGGCGGTCATCTTGCCCGAAAATATTTATTTGGAGCGGCTTGACGATTCAAAAAAACTTTCAGCCAAAGTTCGCGAAAATCTTTACGACAAAATTATTTCGTCGGCGATAAGTTACAAGGCGGTTTGCGTCGAACGGGACGAAATTGACGCGCTGAACATTTATCAAGCGACGTTGACGGGCATGAAACGCGCTGTCGCAGGTTTGGACGTTCAGCCCGATTTTGTTTTGGTTGACGCCATGAAAGTCGATTTCGGCGAAATTCCGTCGCAGGCGATTGTTCACGGTGACGCGCTCAGTGCAACGATTGCCGCCGCGTCGATTATCGCGAAAGTTACACGCGACAGACTTGCCGACGAGTGGGCGAAAACTTTTCCGCAATACGGTTTCGACAAAAATCGCGGTTACGGCACGAAAGCTCATCTTGACGCGATAAAAAATTTCGGAGCAACGCCGATTCACCGCCGAAGTTTCGAGCCCGTCAAAAGTTTGTTCGCAAATTAAAAATTCACCGCCGTTCGTGACGGTGATTTTTCATTGCAAATCGGCTGCGTCGACTTTCCAACACTAAAGAAAATTTTTAGCGTTCAAAAATTTT
>JAFUYE010000113.1 GCA_017470715.1 Selenomonadaceae bacterium | reverse complement strand
TCACCGGTGCCGCACAAATGGACGGTGCAATCCTCGTCGTTGCCGCTTCCGATGGTCCCATGCCGCAAACTCGCGAACATATCCTGCTTGCCCGCCAAGTCGGTGTTCCCGCAATCGTCGTTTTCCTCAACAAAGTTGATCAGGTTGACGATCCCGAATTACTCGAACTCGTTGAGATGGAAGTCCGCGAACTTTTGAGCAAATATGAATTCCCCGGCGACGACATTCCCGTTATCGCGGGCTCGGCTCTTCAAGCTCTCGAAGGCAACGAAGAACAAAAAGCCAACATCCTTAAATTGCTCGACGCTGTCGACGAATACATTCCGACTCCGGAACGCGACAAAGATAAACCGTTCCTTATGCCGGTTGAAGACGTTTTCACAATCACCGGTCGCGGCACGGTTGCTACCGGTCGTGTCGAACGCGGCGAATTGAAACTCAATGACCCCGTCGAAATCGTCGGTCTTCGCGACGAACCCCGCAAGACTGTTGCAACGGGCATTGAAATGTTCCGCAAACTTCTCGACAGCGCGGTTGCCGGCGACAACGTTGGTGTTCTGCTTCGCGGCGTTGACCGTAAAGAAATCGAACGCGGTCAAGTTATTGCGAAACCCGGCACGATTCATCCGCACACGAAATTCAAAGCTCAAGTTTACGTCCTGACCAAAGACGAGGGCGGTCGTCATACTCCGTTCTTCGCAAACTATCGCCCGCAGTTCTACTTCCGCACAACTGACGTTACGGGCGTCGTCAGCGATTTGAAAGACACCAACGGTAACGCAGCCGAAATGTGCATGCCCGGCGACCACATTGAAATGACGGTTGAACTTATCACCCCGATTGCTATCGAAAAAGGCTTGCTCTTCGCTATCCGTGAAGGCGGTCACACGGTCGGTTCGGGACGCGTTATCGAAATTCTCGAAGCGTAAATTCAATTAGGAATTAGGAATTAGGAGTTAGGAATTGAAAACTTCTCCTTTTTCCTTTGTCCCTAAAAAATCGGTGAGGCGGTCGGCAGTCAGCCTGAAAACTGATTGTCGGCCGTCACTTGCTGATTAAAGAAAATTTTTCTCGGAGGTCACGGCATGAGGAAAATTTTTTTCGCGCTTACGTTGACGGTCGCATTTTTGCTGAACACGCCCGCTTTTGCAAAAGACGTTTGGATTTCTTCCGGCGGCAACGGTTCCGCGTGGTACGTTATCGACGAAACGATTGACGGCGGCAACGGAAAATTTTGCTGGACGAACGCCAAACTGAAACTTGTCGAACGCAACGGCGATTTTAAAATCGTTTCGTGGAATTTTACGCAGACGAAGCCCGACGGTGGACGACTTGCGAATTGGGTTTACGAAGTTGATTACGGCGACGGCAAAAAATATACCGAAAACGTTTTGACGGGCACGAACGCCGAAAAAATTTTACTTTACTGCCTGAATCATTCGGGGTTGTAAAAATTTTTCTTGAAACGCAAGGCAACGCTTGCTATAATTTTTTCTTGACGTTACGGAAGTTTATTAAAACGTTTACCGCAACAGATTGCTCGGCTGAAAATCTCCGTTCGGTCGAGGGAACTGTTGCTAAATCGGTTGAGAGCTGTGACTCTCGACAAAGGAGGAATTGTTTTGGCAAAACAACAGAAGAAAATTCGGATTCGTCTCAAAGCCTATGACCACAAGTCGTTGGATCAGAGCGCGGCCAAGATTGTGGAGACTGCCAAAAAAACGGGCGCGTCGGTTTCCGGTCCTATTCCGTTGCCGACGGAAAAAAACATCTACACAATTTTGCGTTCCCCGCACGTGAACAAGGATTCGCGTGAACAGTTCGAGATGCGCACACACAAACGTTTGATTGACATTCTTCAACCGACTTCAAAGACGGTTGATGCGCTCATGCGTTTGGATTTGCCTGCCGGTGTTGACATCGAGCTTAAGGTCTGAGGAGGTGTAAACATTGGCAAAAACAATTTTGGGCATTAAACTCGGCATGACGCAGATTTTCACCGAAGAGGGCAAAGTCATTCCCGTCACCGTCGTCGAGAGCGGCAACAACGTCGTCATCCGCAACAAAACGGTTGACACGGACGGTTACTTCAGCGTGCAACTCGGTTTCGGCGAAGTCAAAGAAAATAAAATCAACAAACCCGACGCGGGTCAGTTCAAAAAATCTGAAGTCAAACCCGTGAAATTTATTCGCGAAGTGCGTTTGGCGGCGGAATCCGAATATAAAATCGGTGACGTTATCGGCGTTGACATTTTCGCGGCAGGTGAACTGGTTGACGTTATCGGCACGTCCAAAGGCAAAGGCTTCGCGGGCGGCATCAAACGTCACAACTTTGCACGCGGACCGATGGGTCACGGATCCAAATCACATCGCGAACCGGGCTCTACGGGCGCAATGTTGTCCGGTCCGGGCGGTCGTGTGCTTAAAGGCAAAAAATTGCCCGGTCGCATGGGCGGCATTCGTACCACCGTTCAACGCTTGACTGTCGTCAAAGTCGACGCGGACAGAAATTTGTTGCTCATCAAGGGCGCGATTCCCGGTCCGAAAAAAGGTCTCGTCGTCGTTCGTGAAACCGTTAAACCTACTCGCAAACATAAATAATAATCGAAAGGAGGTGAACCCCGTTACTGAAAAATTTTTATGTCAGTTTGTTGCTTCGATTCGGCGCGTTCGTTGATTTTAGTTTGTAGAATCTACTTTCTTTCAGCAACGAAAGAAAACACAGTGCGTTATCACATAAGTCAGCGTGTGAGAAATCCGCGGGTGCGACCGTCATCCGTGACGGTCGATAAGTCCGTTTCAGTTTGTTAACCCGATTCGGCGGCAATGCAGATGTGACATAAAAATTTACAACTTTTTATAAGTTCTCAGTAACGGTAACTCGATGCCTAAAACTGCTGTTTACGATATGTCCAATAACAAAATCGGCGACATTGAGCTGAGCGATGATATTTTCGGCGTTGAAATTAACGAAGGTCTCGTTCATCAAGCTCTTGTCATGCAACTTGCCTCGTGGCGTTTGGGAACTCACTCGACAAAAACTCGCGGTGACGTTCGCGGCGGCGGCAAAAAACCCTGGCGTCAAAAGGGTACCGGTCGTGCCCGCGCAGGTTCCCGCAGAAGTCCCCTTTGGCGTGGCGGCGGTACAATTTTCGGTCCGCATCCCAGAAAATACGCGTTCACGATGCCCCGCAAACAACGTCGCCTTGCGTTGAAATGCGTCCTCACCGACAAGCTCAACGAAGGCAACTTGATTGTTCTTGACGAATTGAATTTCGCTGAACCCAAGACGAAAAAGTTCGTCGAGTTCCAAAAAACTTTCGGCGTTGATAACTGCAAATCGCTTTACATCACGGCGGAACTTATCGACAACGTTTCCCGTTCGTCGAACAACTTGCAAAATGCCAAAGCAATCGTCGCGCTTCAACTCAACGTCTTCGACATGCTCCACAGCGATAAAATCTTCCTCACAAAGGACGCAGTTGCCAAAATCGAGGAGGTGTACATTTGATGGATGTCAGAGACATTTTGATTCGCCCGCTCGTCACCGAACATTCAACCGATTTAATGCAGGACGGCAAATTTGTTTTCGTCGTCGACAAGCGCGCCAACAAAATTCAAATTGCGCAGGCGGTCGAAGAAATTTTTAAAGTCAACGTTCTTGCGGTCAACACGATTAACGTCAAGGGCAAAACCAAACGGCGCGGGCGCACGGTCGGCAGAACAGATGCTTACAAAAAAGCGATCGTCAAGCTTGAAGCCGGTCAGACGATTGAATTTTTCAGCGCATAAATTTTTCGCAAAGGAGGTTAAACGCACGTGGGTATTAAATCTTTCAAGCCCTACACGCCCGGACGCCGTCACATGACTGTTTCGACGTTCGAGGAAATCACCACCGACAAGCCCGAAAAATCTTTGCTTGCTCCGCTCAAAAAACACGGCGGTCGCAATCAGCAAGGACGTTTGACGGTTCGTCATCAAGGCGGCGGACATAAACGTCGCTACAGAATCATCGATTTCAAACGCAACAAAGACGGAATTCCCGCAACCGTTGCAACTATCGAATATGATCCGAATCGCAGTGCCCGTATCGCTCTTTTGAACTACGCGGACGGTGAAAAACGTTACATTCTTGCGCCCAACGGTCTCAAAGTCGGCGATAAAGTCGAATCCGGTTCCGAAGCCGATATTAAAACGGGTAACGCTCTGCCGTTGAAAAATATACCCGTCGGCACACTGATTCACAATATCGAACTCAAAATCGGCAAAGGCGGGCAACTCGTTCGCTCAGCCGGTGTCGCCGCTCAGCTTATGGCGAAGGAAGGCAACTACGCAACGATTCGTATGCCGTCCGGTGAAGTTCGCAAAGTTCACATCAACTGCCGCGCCACTATCGGACAGGTCGGCAACCTTGATCATGAAAACATTACGATTGGTAAAGCCGGTCGCAACCGTTGGCTCGGCAAACGTCCCGAAAATCGCGGCGTGGCCATGAACCCGGTTGACCATCCGCATGGCGGCGGTGAAGGTCGTTCGCCCGTCGGTCGCAAACATCCTGTTACCAAATGGGGCAAATGCGCTATGGGTGCCAAGACCCGCAAGAAGAAAGCTTCCGACAAACTTATTGTTCGTCGTCGCAAGTAGTTGTTAGTTGGTTAGATCGATAGATCGATAGATCGATAGATCGATAGATCGTTAGTTCAAACTATCGATCTAATAATCTGACAAACTATCGATCTAAAAGAAAGGAGGTCAACGCTTTGTCAAGATCTGTCAAAAAAGGTCCGTTCGTGCAAGAAAAACTTTTGGCGAAAGTCGAGGCTCTCAATGCCGCCAACGACAAAAAAGTTATTCGCACATGGTCTCGCGCTTCGACGATTCTTCCCGCGTTCGTCGGGCACACTATCGCCGTTCACGACGGCAGAAAACATGTTCCCGTTTACGTCACTGAAGACATGGTCGGTCATAAGCTCGGCGAATTCGCGCCCACTCGCACTTTCAAAGGGCACGCCGGCGAAGAACGCAAAATGTCGCTCAAGTAGTTGTTAGATGAATAGATCGATAGATCGTTAGTGAAAACTATCGATCTGACAATCTGACAAACTATCGATCTACACGAAAGGAGGTTATCTCGTGGCAGAAGTCAAACAAGCCAAAGCCATTGCCAAATACGTGCGAATTGCTCCCCGCAAAGTTCGTATCGTCATGAATTTGATTCGCGGCAAGGACATCGCGGACGCTTTCGCAATTTTGAAGTTCACACCCAAACGCGGCGCGACGCTCATCGAAAAAGTTCTTAAGTCCGCCGTCGCCAACGCCGAAAACAATTTCGACATGGATGCAGATAAACTGTTCGTTTCGACTTGTTTCGTCGACCAAGGTCCGACAATCAAACGCTATCACCCGCGTTCTCGCGGTCAGGCGTTCAGCATTTTGAAACACACCTCGCACATCACCGTTGTCGTCAGCGAAAAAGAATCCGCTGCTATCGACGAAAATAAGTAATAAGGAACTAGTAATCAGGGACAAAGGACAAGTTTTCAATTCCTAATTCCTAGTTCCTAGGGAAAAGGGACAAGGGACAAGTTTTCAATTCCTAATTCCTAATTCCTAGTTCCTAATTAAAGATAAGGAGGTCACAGCTTTGGGTCAAAAAGTACATCCGCATGGAATACGCCTGGGCATCGTCAAAACGTGGGACGCCAAATGGTTCGCCGATAAAGATTTTGCTACCAATCTTCACGAAGATATCAAAATCCGTAAAGCTATCAAAACCGATAAGCAACTCGCCTCGGCGGGCGTTTCGCGCATTGAAATCGAACGCTCCGAAAAACGTCTTAAACTCGCCATTTACACCGCTAAGCCCGGCATGGTTATCGGGCGCGGCGGCGCGGGTATCGAAGACATCAAAAACAAACTCAAAAAACTTACCGATAAACGCGTCGACATCAACATTAATGAAATTCGTCAACCCGATTTGGATGCTTTACTTGTCGCTGAAAATATCGCCTCGCAACTCGAACGCCGTATCGCTTTCCGTCGCGCTATGAAACAATCCGTCGGCAGAACCATGCGTCTCGGTGCCAAAGGTATCAAAATTGCCTGCTCCGGTCGGCTCGGCGGTGCTGAAATTGCTCGCAGTGAATCTTATCGCGAAGGTTCGATTCCCTTGCACACCCTTCGCGCTGACATCGATTACGGCTTTGCTGAAGCCAATACCACTTACGGTAAAATCGGCATCAAAGTTTGGATTTTCAAAGGCGAAATTCTCCCTGACAAAAAGAACAAAACCGCTGTTGAAGGGAGTGACGCTTAATGTTGATTCCGAAACGTACCAAATTCCGTAAACAATTTCGCGGTCGCATGAAAGGTAAAGCCAATCGCGGCAACACAATCGCTCACGGTCAATACGGTCTTGTCGCGTTGGAACCGGCTTGGATTACCAATCGTCAAATCGAAGCTGCTCGTATCGCTATGACCCGTTACATTCGTCGCGGCGGGCAAGTCTGGATTAAAATTTTCCCCGACAAACCCGTCACTGCGAAACCTGCCGAAACACGCATGGGTTCCGGTAAAGGTTCGCCCGAATACTGGGTTGCAGTCGTCAAACCCGGTCGCGTGCTTTTTGAAATGGCAGGCGTTCCCAAAGAAATTGCCGCCGAAGCAATGCGTCTTGCCGGTCACAAACTCCCCATTAAAACGAAATTTATCGTCAGCGATCATCAAGGTGACGTTTATGTTCCCGTCGTCGAAGAATCGCTCGCTGATGCCAAACGTGCCGCGCACCAAGCTTACGAAGCCGAACACGCCGCAGAGGCTCAAGCCGACGCTCAACCCGATAAAGGCGGTGAACAACAGTGAAAGTCAATGAAATCCGCGATTTGAATTCCGACGAACGCAACGAAAAACTCAAATCGCTCAAAGAAGAACTGTTTAATCTCCGTTTCCAAAAGGCTACCGGTCAGCTCGAAAATCCCATGCGCATTCGCGAAGTCAAACGTTCTATCGCGCAGGTTAAAACCGTTCAGCGTGAAGCAGAACTCGGCATCACCCGCTGAAAGGAGGTCACGTCATGAGCGAAGAAATCAAACGCAATGAGCGCAAAACCCGCCTCGGCAAGGTTGTTTCCGACAAAATGCAGAAAACCATCGTCGTCGCAATCGAAGAGCTTATCCAACATAAGCTTTACAAAAAATCCGTCAAACGCACCGTTAAATTCAAAGCGCACGACGAAAACAACGAAGCTCACGTTGGCGATAAAGTTTTGATTATGGAAACGCGTCCGCTGTCGAAAGAAAAACGCTGGCGGCTCGTCCAAATCGTCGAGAAAGCCAAATAAGCTTTTAGGTTTTAGCTTTTAGCTTTCAGGAAAAATCTTTACCCTAAAAGCTGAAAGCTGACAGCTCAAAGCTCGGAAAGGAGATTAAAACGTGATTCAGCAAGAAACTCGCCTGAACGTCGGCGACAACACCGGTGCCAAAGAAATCTTGTGCATTCGCGTGCTCGGCGGTTCATATCGTCGTTACGCCAATATCGGTGACATTATCGTCGCGTCAGTCAAATCCGCCACGCCCGGCGGTCAAGTCAAAAAAGGCGACGTTGTCAAGGCCGTTGTCGTTCGCTCGAAAAAAGGTCTGCGCCGCCCCGACGGTTCCTATATCCGTTTCGACGAAAATGCCGCCGTCATCATCAAAGACGACAAAACTCCTCGCGGCACTCGTATTTTCGGACCCGTCGCTCGCGAATTGCGCGATCATGATTTCATGAAAATTATTTCTCTCGCGCCCGAAGTTCTTTAAGGAGGTGCCACATTGTCTCTCGTTAAACTTCACGTCAAAAAGGGCGATACCGTTGTCGTCCTTGCGGGCAAAGACAAAGGCAAGCAGGGCAAAATTATTTCCGCCGCGCCCAAAGCCGGCAAGGTCATTGTCGAAGGCGTCAACAAAGTCAAACGTCATTCCAAACCGTCCTTGAAAGTTCCGCAGGGCGGCATCGTTACCAAGGAAATGCCCATGCACGCCTGCAAAGTTCAGCTCGTGTGCCCCGCCTGCAACAAACCGACCCGCACAGGTCACAAAGTCGTTAACGGCAAAAACGCTCGCTACTGCAAAAAATGCGGCGAAGTCATCGAATAAGGAGGTGTTACCGTGAATAGACTTTTGGAAAAATATAAAAACGAAGTCGTCGGCGCATTGACCGAAAAATTTTCCTACAAAAACGTAATGCAAGTTCCCAAACTTGAAAAAATCGTCATCAACATGGCGTGCGGAGATGCCGTCGGTAATGCCAAGGTTCTCGAATCCGCCATTGCGGACTTGACGACAATCGCCGGACAAAAACCCGTCATTACTCGCGCCCGTAAATCTTTGGCGGCGTGGAAACTTCGTCAAGGTATGGCAATCGGTTGCAAAGTTACTCTGCGCGGTCAGCGTATGTATGAATTCCTTGATAAGTTCATGAACGTTGCATTGCCTCGCGTTCGTGACTTTCGCGGTGTCAGCAGAAAATCTTTCGACGGTCGCGGCAACTACGCAATCGGCGTCAAAGAGCAACTGATTTTCCCCGAAATCGAATACGACAAAATCGATAAGATTCGCGGCATGGACATCATCGTTGTTACGACGGCGAAAACCGACGAAGAGGCTCGCGAATTTCTCGCGCTCATGGGTATGCCGTTCGCAAATGCTTAAGGATGTGATTATCAAATGGCAAAGAAAGCTTTAATCGAAAAGTGGAGCAAGCCGCCGAAATTCTCGACGCGCAAATACAATCGTTGCAAAATCTGCGGTCGTCCGCACGGCTATATTCGCAAGTTTGAAATGTGCCGTATCTGCTTCCGCGTTCACTCCTACGCCGGCGATATTCCCGGCATCACCAAAGCAAGCTGGTAAGTTCAATTAGGAATTAGGAATGAGGAATTAGGAATTGCAACACGATTTAATTCCTAATTCATAATTCATAATTCCTCACTATCTGAAAGGAGGATATCGGTTTCCTATGGCAATGACTGATCCTATTGCGGACATGCTCACACGCATTCGCAATGCAAATTCCGTCTACCACGAAAAGGTGGAAATTCCCGGCTCGAAAATCAAAATCGCTATCGCGGACGTTCTCAAGCGGGAAGGCTACATCAAAGATTATCGCTTCGTCGAGGACAACAAGCAGGGCATTTTGACTGTCATGCTCAAATACGGTCCCGAACGCGAAAAAGTCATAACGGGCATTAAACGCATCTCCCGACCCGGTCTCCGTCAATACATAAAGCGCAAAGATCTTCCGCGTGTTTTGGGCGGACTCGGTATCGCGATTATTTCTACGTCGCAGGGCATTTTGAGCGACAAACAAGCGCGTAAAGCCGGACTCGGCGGCGAAGTTATCGCTTACGTCTGGTAAAAAATTTTCGGAGGTGCTGAAATGTCACGAATTGGAAGAGCACCGATACACATTCCCGCCGGCGTCACCGTAACTGTCGGCGAAGATAATCTGGTGCACGTCAAAGGTCCCAAGGGCGAATTGTCCCGCAAGATCTCAATGGAAATGAAAATAACGATTGAGGACGGCGTCTTAACGGTGGCGCGCCCCTCGGACGATAAAACGCACAGAAGTTTGCACGGACTTTCCCGCACGCTGATTAACAACATGGTCGTCGGCGTAACCGCAGGCTTCACGAAAAATCTTGAAATTACGGGCGTCGGCTATCGTGCCGCAAAACAAGGCAAGAATTTAAACCTGTCGCTCGGCTATTCGCACCCCGTCATTATCGAACCGCCCGCAGGTATCACGTTTGAGGCTCCCACGGCAACGACAATCACCGTGCACGGTATCGATAAAGAACTTGTCGGAGCCGTCGCCGCCAATATTCGCGGATGGCGTCTGCCCGAACCGTACAAAGGCAAAGGCATCAAATATGCAGGCGAACATATCCGTCGCAAGGAAGGCAAAGCCGGTGCGAAAGGCAAAAAATAATTAGGAATTAGGAGTGAGGAATTAGGAATTGTGACGCAAAATTAATTCCTAATTCATAACTACTAACTCCTAATTGATAGAAAGGAGATTTCGACGTGCTTCTCAAAGCTGACAAAAATAAATTGCGTCAAAAACGTCATTTGCGCGTTCGCAACCACGTCGCGGGCACGGCAGCTCGTCCCCGTTTGAACGTCTTCCGTTCGCTGGCGCACATCTACGCTCAAATTATCGACGACGAAAAAGGTATGACGCTCGCGGCGGCAAGTTCGCTCGATAAAGATTTCAAAGGCAAAGGCGGCAACATCGCGGCGGCAAAAGCTGTCGGCACTGCCATTGCCAAAAAAGCTCTCGAAAAAGGTATCAGCGAAGTCGTTTTCGATCGCGGCGGTTACATCTATCACGGTCGTGTTGCGGCTCTTGCGCAGGCTGCCCGTGACGGCGGACTGAAGTTTTAATTAGGAATTAGGAATGAGGAATTAGGAATTGCAACACGATTTAATTCATAATTCATAATTCATAATTCCTAACTGAAATAAGGAGGTTTACTAATGCCCCGAAATGAAACGGAAACTCCCGAATTCGAGGAGAAAGTTGTTTTCATAAATCGCGTTGCAAAAGTCGTCAAAGGCGGTCGCAGATTTTCATTCAGCGCGCTCGTCGTCGTCGGCAACCGTAACGGCAAAGTCGGCGTCGGTCTCGGCAAAGCAGCCGAAGTTCCCGAAGCTATTCGCAAAGGCGTCGACGATGCAAAGAAAAATTTGATTGAAGTCGCGCTCAAAGATCGTTCAATCCCGCACGGTGTGGTTGGCGTCTTCGGT
Source organism: Selenomonadaceae bacterium (assembly GCA_017470715.1). Lineage (GTDB taxonomy): Bacteria > Bacillota > Negativicutes > Selenomonadales > Selenomonadaceae > Quinella. The sequence goes on along the minus strand of JAFUYE010000113.1, from coordinate 14,083 downwards.
GCCGGTCAAGTCATGTTGCGTCCCGCGTCGAAAGGTACCGGCGTCATTGCGGGCGGTCCTGCGCGTGCGGTGTTGGAACTTGCGGGCGTGCACGACATCTTGACGAAATCTATCGGTTCGTCAAACCCGAACAACATGGTGCGTGCGACGCTTGAAGGTCTCAAAATGTTGAAACGTGCCGAAGTTGTCGCCGAATTGCGCGGCAAAACCGTTGCTCAACTTTTTAATTGAGGAGGGCTGAACCGTGGCTAAACTGAAAATCACATTGGTCAGAAGTCTTATCGGCCGTCCCGAAACTCAGCGCAAAACCGTTAAATCTTTGGGCTTGCGCAAGTTGAATTCGTTTTCGATTCTTCCCGACGAGCCGACGATTCGCGGACAAATCCACAAGGTCGAACATCTCGTTAAAGTCGAGGAGGTTGCCGAATGAAAATTCATGAACTTAAACCTGCCGACGGCGCACGTCGCGACAAAGTTCGCGTTGGTCGCGGCACGGGCTCAGGTTGCGGCAAAACTTCCGGTCGCGGCCACAAAGGTCAAAAAGCACGTTCGGGCGGCGGAGTTCGTCCGGGCTTTGAAGGCGGTCAGATGCCGATTTATCGTCGTTTGCCGAAACGCGGTTTCAAAAATGTTTGGCGCAAGGAATTCGCTGAAGTCAACGTTTCGACGCTTGAAAAATTCTTCAACGACGGCGCGGAAATTGACGCGGTTGCACTCGTCGAAGCAGGCATTTTGAAAAACGTTTTGGACGGCGTCAAAATTCTCGGCAACGGTGAATTGACGAAGAAATTTACCGTCAAAGCGCAAGGTTTCACGAAATCTGCGGCTCAGAAAATTGAAGCGGCGGGCGGCAAAGCGGTAAACACTGCCGAAGTCGCGCCCGAAACGACGACTGATTAAAATGTCCGGACTTGCAAACATTTTCAAGATACCCGAACTGCGCGACAGGATAATTTTCACGCTGATAATGTTCGCGGTGTTCCGCATGGGCACGCACATTCCCGTACCCGGGGTAGATCCGACGGCAATCGAACAACTTTTCAACAACGGAAGTTTATTCGGACTGTTGGATTTATTTTCGGGCGGCGCGTTCAGCAAGTTTTCGATTTTCGCAATGTCGATAACCCCGTACATCAACGCGGCAATCATCATGCAACTGTTGACGGTGGTGTTGCCGACTTTGGAACAGTGGAGCAAAGAAGGCGCGGAAGGTCACAAAAAGACGCAAAAAGTCACGCGGCAATTAACCGTTGTGCTGGCGTTCGCGCAGGCTATCGGAATGTCAATCGGGCTCAAAGCGGCGATTTTAAATCCGAATCCCGTCAACATCTTGATAATCGCGATAACGTTGACGGCGGGCACGACGCTTTTAATGTGGATTGGCGAACAAATCACCGCTCAGGGTGTCGGCAACGGCATTTCGCTGATAATCTTCGCGGGCATTGTCGCGGCACTGCCGAAAAATTTGGCGACGATTTATCAGTACGTTCAAGCGGGCACGATTAGTTATTTCAGCGTCGTCCTGTTCGGACTGATTGCGTTGTCGATGATCGTGTTCGTCATTTTCGTCGAAGCGGCACTGCGTCGAATTCCGATAACGTATGCGAAACGAGTTGTCGGGGCGCGGGCTTACGGCGGTCATCAATCGCATTTGCCGTTGAAAGTGAATCCGGCGGGCGTCATACCGATAATCTTCGCGTCGTCCGTGCTCATGTTCCCGATAACGGTCGTGCAGTTTATCGACAACCCGACGATACAAAAAGTCGCGGCACATCTGCAGTGGGGAACACCGTTGCAAACGTTCCTGTATGTGTTGCTGATAATTTTCTTCACGTATTTTTACACGGCGGTCACGGTGAAAATTCCGGACATGGCGGACAACCTGAAGAAATACGGCGCGTTCATACCTGGTATTCGTCCCGGTCAACCGACGGCGGATTACGTCGACTTCGTGTTGACGCGACTGGTGACGGCGGGCAGTTTGTATCTTGCGTTTATCGCGGTGTTGCCGAACTTAATCGGCGGAGCGACGCACATTCAAGGCGTTTACTTCGGCGGAACGGCATTGTTAATCGTCGTGAGTGTGGCGTTGCACACAATGAAGCAAATTGAAGCAATGGTCGTCATGCGGCACTACGAAGGCTTTATGAAATGAGGAATTAGGAACGAGGAATTAGGAATGAGGCGACCGAATCAGATACTCGAAAAAAGCAAGGAATTTGCAATCAGGGTTGTGAATTTGTACAAATATGTGACGGCGAATCGTTCTGAATATGTCCTCTCGAAACAGCTTTTGCGAAGCGGCACGAGCATAGGAGCCAATGTCAGAGAATCGGTTTATGCACAATCGCGGGCAGATTTTAATGCGAAAATGTACATTGCGTTGAAGGAAGCCAACGAATCAGCATATTGGCTTGAACTGCTTGCGGAAACTGAATATTTGACGCCTACACGGGCAAAAAGTATGCTTGACGACTGCATCGAGCTGATAAAAATTCTATCCTCAATAACAAAAACCACAAAAGAACGAAAGGAGAATCCGGAATGCCAAATCAATTCCTAATTCCTAATTCCAAATTCCTAATTCTAATGGGCGCGCCCGGAGCCGGCAAAGGTACGCAGGCGGCAAAAATCGTCGAGAAATACAACATCCCGCAAATTTCGACGGGCGACATGTTCAGAGCGGCAATTAAAGACGGCACCGAACTTGGCAAACGTGCAAAATCGTTCATGGATGCAGGTCAGCTTGTTCCCGACGAAGTCACAATCGGAATTGTTCGCGAACGTTTGGCGAAATCGGATTGTGCAAACGGTTTCATTCTTGACGGCTTTCCGCGCACGTTGGAACAGGCGGACGCCTTGACAAAAATTCTGGACGAGTTGGGCACGAAATTAACCCGCGTGCTGAATATTCACGTTCCCGCCGAAAATTTGATTGAACGGGCAATCGGACGGCGTATCTGCAAAAATTGCGGAGCGACGTACCACGTCAAATTCAATCCGTCAACCAAGGGCACGAACTGCGATAAATGCGGCGGCGAACTTTTTCAACGTGCGGACGACAATGCCGACACAATGAAAAATCGCTTGAGCGTTTATGAAAAATCGACGCGCCCGCTGATTGACTACTACAAAGCGGCGGGCATCTACAGCGAAATTGACGGCACGCAACCGATTGACAAAGTCACCGAAGCTCTTTTCAACGTCTTGTCCTCGGTGAAAGAATAATCCGAGGAGGTCAAAAGCATGTCCAAACAAGACGTTATTGAGGTCGAAGGCAAAGTTATCGAAGCTCTGCCAAACGCGATGTTTCAAGTCGAACTGGAAAACGGTCACAAAATTTTGGCGCACGTCTCCGGCAAGATTCGCATGAACTTTATCCGCATTTTGCCGGGCGACAAAGTCACGATTGAGTTGACGCCCTACGACTTGACACGCGGACGAATCACTTACCGTTTCAAATGAAATTTCCGAACCGCTGAAGGAGGCGGCTTTTATGAAAGTCAGACCGTCGGTCAAAAAAATGTGCGACAAGTGCAAAATCATCAAGCGCAAAGGTCGCGTCATGGTTATCTGTGAAAATCCCAAGCACAAACAGCGTCAGGGATAAAAATTTTCTCGACAGGAGGTGAAAAATTATGGCACGTATAGCCGGTGTAGATTTGCCCCGTGACAAAAGAATCGAATACGCTTTGACGTATATTTTCGGAATCGGACTTCCCACTTCGCAAAAAATTCTTGCAATGACGGGCGTCAATCCCGATACCAGAACGAAAGATCTCACGGATGACGAGGTTGTCAAACTTCGTGATGCCATCGACCACAATTTCGTAGTGGAGGGCGACCTTCGCCGCGATATTCAAATGGACATCAAGCGACTCATTGATATTGGCTGTTATCGCGGACGCCGCCATCGTCTCGGTCTTCCCGTACGCGGACAAAACACCAAAAACAACGCTCGCACCCGCAAGGGTCCGAAAAAACTTGTCCAAGGCAAGAAGAAAGATTAATCCGAGGAGGTCAGACAGTTGGCAACTAAAAGAACAGTTCGCGCCAAAAAGAAAGTTCGCAAGAATATCGAATACGGCGTGGCGCACATCAGTTCCACGTTTAACAATACGATTGTCACGCTCACCGACAAAAGCGGCAACGCCATTTCGTGGGCTTCGGCAGGCGGGCTCGGTTTTCGCGGCTCGCGCAAGTCAACTCCGTTCGCAGCTCAACAGGCGGCTGAAGTCGCGGCAAAAGCTGCTATGGAACATGGCTTGAAACAGATCGAAGTTTACGTTAAAGGTCCCGGCGCGGGGCGTGAAGCGGCTATCCGTTCCCTGCAGGCTACCGGTCTTGAAGTCAACATGATTAAAGACGTGACGCCCATTCCGCACAACGGTTGCCGTCCGCCCAAACGTCGCAGAGTTTAAAAAGCAATTAGGAATTAGGAGTTAGGAATTAGGAATTGAAAACCTAATTGCCTATTCCCTAAGGAGGCAAATATATGGCAATCGACAGAACACCCGCATTGAAGCGTTGCCGTGCACTCGGACTTGAACAGGCGGTTATCGGTCGTTCGCGCAAAGTCGGCGAAAAGAAACATCAAGGCCAACAGCGCATGAACCGCAAAGTCAGTGAGTACGGCTTACAGCTCAAAGAAAAACAGAAAGCAAAATTCATTTACGGCGTACTTGAACGTCAGTTCCGCAACTACTACGAAAAGGCGAAAAAGATGCAGGGCGTCACGGGCGAAAATCTTTTGATTCTGCTTGAACGCCGCCTTGACAATGTCGTCTTCCGCATGGGTTTTGCGAATACCCGCCGTCAAGCTCGTCAGATTGTTCGTCACGGTCACATCACCGTTAATGGCAAACGCGTCGATATTCCGTCCGCGCTCGTCAGCGTCGGTGACGTTGTCGAAGTCTGCGAAAAAAGTCAGTCGAAGGAACTTTTCAAAGCGATTAAGGAAGTCAACAACGCCTTGAGCGCACCGGCGTGGCTTGACAGCAATCAAGCGAATTTGAAAGGCTCCGTTACGCGTTTCCCGACTCGCGAAGACATCACCGACATCCCCGTCAACGAACAGTCCATCATCGAATTGTATTCAAGATAACATGCCATATCCGAATTCATTACGCATTGCGCATTACGCATTGCCGTTGAAAGGAGCGGGTTTCTTGAATGTCAGACATTGAAAAAAACGAAAATCAAAAGCCGCCGAGAATTGAAATGGTCGAAATCGGCGACGACGGTTGTTACGGGAAATTTATTTGCGAACCGCTCGGTCGCGGCTACGGCATCACAATCGGCAACAGCCTGCGCCGTATGCTCTTGAGTTCGTTGGAAGGCGCGGCAGTCACCTCAATCCGCATTGACGGTGTACTTCACGAATTTTCAACGCTTCCCGGCGTGCGCGAAGATATTACCAACATCGTCCTGAACATCAAGCAACTTTGCCTGAGGATTGAGGACGACCAGAATCAACAGCAACAACCTTTCGCGCAGGTCTCGTCACTTCCGCCAACAACGTACACGCTCAGAATTGACGTTGATGTTGAGCAGGAAATCAAAGACGGCAACAAATACGGCAAATTCAAAGACGGCAGACGCGAAGTCACCGCCGACGATATCGAATGCGATCCGATTATCGAGGTTATGAATCCCGATTTGCATATCGCGTGGCTCAACGAAACCGGCAAGCTGAGAATGGAAATGACGGCTCGCACGGGACGCGGCTACGATCAAGCGGAAAAAAATAAAAATCCCGACGACATTATCGGGACAATTCCGATCGATTCAATCTTTTCGCCCGTCGTGCGCGTCAATTTCAACGTTGAAGATACCCGCGTCGGCAACGAAATGGACTTCGACAAGTTGACGCTGGAAGTTTGGACGAACGGTACTTTGCGCCCCGAAGAAGCCGTTGCAAAAGCTGCGGCGATTATGATTGCGCACATGAAACTTTTCCTGAACATGGACGGCGTGGGGCCCGAACCTGCGCCCGAACCCGAAAAGGAAAAAGTTGAAATTGAGCCCGTCGACGAAGCAAACTTCACGCTTGACAAGACGACGATTGAAGACTTGGATTTGTCCGTGCGCTCGTTCAACTGTCTCAAACGCGCAGGCATAAACACAATGGCTGACCTTGTCGACAAGACCGAAGATGAAATGATGAAAGTTCGCAACCTCGGTCGCAAGTCGCTTGAAGAAGTCAAGAAGAAAATGGAAGATTTCGGCGTGTCCTTCAAACCGGGCAGCACTCCGATCGAAGAATAATTTTTGCAGGAAGGAGGAAACTCTATGAGCTACAGAAAACTCGGCAGAAATTCCGGCGCACGTCGGGCGATGTTCAGAAGTCTGCTGTCCGCGTTCTTCAAGTATGAGCGTATCGAAACGACCGAAACTCGCGCCAAAGAACTGCGCAAGTTCGCCGACAAAGTTATCACGCTTGCCAAACGCGGTGACTTGAGCGCACGCCGTCAAGCGATTAATCTCGTCGCGGACGTTGAAGTTGTTCATAAAGTTTTTGAAGAAATTCCCGCCAAATACAGCGAACGTTCAGGCGGTTACACCAGAATTTTGAAACTTGCGCCCCGTCGCGGAGACGCCGCGCCCATGGTTTTGATTGAACTGGTTTAAAAAATTTCTCGGCTGAAAAAAGAACGCTCTTCGATTTTCGGAGGGCGTTTTTGATTTGAAATTTTCATTCGATTGAACTTGCGCAAAAAAAATCCTCGGCAGTCACGAAGACCGTCGGGGGATTTTTTGTTACCGAAAATTTTTATGCGTGCCGATTTTTACGCTCGCTTTAAAGTGGAGCCGCTGATTTTGTAATCGAATCCGTTGATATTGAAAGTTGTCGCCGTGAAATCTTTCAGCGTCAAGGCGTTGGCAGTTGAACCGACCTTGAACGAAATTTCTTTCTTCGACTTGTCGTAGCTCGCCGAAAACGCGCCCGTTATCAAAAGCATGTCGGAGTTTTCAAAGCCGGAAATAACGTCTTTGCCTTCGCCGCCAAAATAAAGGAACGTGTCCGCGCCTTTGTTGCCCCACAACGAATCGTTGCCCGCGCCGCCGTAAAGTGTATCGTTGCCGGAGCCGCCGACGATTGAGTTATCCAACGCGTTGCCGGTAATTTTAATCGCTTTCGTGCGCGTTGAAGCGTCCGCAGTTTTAACGCCGGAACCCAACGTTACGGGCGACTTGCTTGAATTGTCGAGCGTCAACTCGTCCGCCGAGCCGCCGAGAATTGTCGTGGAACTTTTGCCTTTGGAATCAATCAGGCTCAAAGATTTTCCCGCGCCGTTTTTGACGGTCAAAGTATTTTTCCCGACAGTGAAGACAACGTCCGAACCTTTGACGGATGATTTGGAAATCGCCGCACCGAGAGAAATTTTGTCGCCCGACGCGAAATCAGCGATAACGTCGTTGCCGGATTCGTAGATGAAAACGTCATCGCCTTTGCCGCCGGTGAGCGTGTCATTGCCTGCACCGCCCCAAAGTGTGTCATTGCCCGCGTCGCCGTACAGTTTATCGTTGCCCGTGCCGCCCAACAATTTATCGTTGCCCGCGCCGCCGTAGAGTGAATCGTTGCCCGTGCCGCCGACGATTGAATTCGCCGCCGAATTGCCCGTAATTTTGACTGCCTTCGTGCGTTTCGACGCGTCGACATTTTTAATCGCTGAACCGATTGTAACGGGCGATTTCGTCGAGTCAGTGACGGTCAGCAACGTGTCACCGCCTGCGCCGCCGAAAATCGTCGTGGAACTTTTGCCCGCCGAATCAATCAAGCTCAAAGATTTTCCCGCGCCGTTTTTGACGGTCAGCGAATTGCCGCCCATGGTCAACACAACGTCCGAGCCTTTGACCGAAGCATTTGTAATCGCCGCGCCGAGAGAAATTTTGTCGCCCGTCGCGTAGTCGGTGATGACATCTTTGCCCGCGCCGACAATGAAAACGTCATTTCCCTTGCCGCCGGTGAGTGTGTCGTTGCCTTTGCCGCCGTCGAGGGTGTCCGCACCGCTGCCGCCTTTGAGCGAATTGGCAAGGTCGTTGCCGACAATATAAACGGCTTTCGTAAGCGCGTTGGCGTCGACGGTCTTGACGGTCGTCACGTAATCGGCGAGGTCGATTTTACTGCCCGTGAACGCGGTTGACGCCGTCAGAACGGTTTTCGCGTCGTTGTAGCTCAGCCCCGCAGGTAAAGTTTCGTCGGGCGTGCCGTCCGAATAATTTTTCGCGAGGTAACGCATGAGCGCATAGCCGCTGGTTCTTATGTAATCGTAACTCTTGTAATACGAGTAATAAGAATTTGTTGCGTCGTAGTCGTAATTCAAATTGGTGAAGTCGCTGTAATTTGTCGAAGCACTGTCATAGCCGCCGACAATTTCGCACAATCCGTAAGCGATGTACCACGGCAGTTTGTCGACGTAAGGAACGTTTGCTTTTAAAGCTATCTCCGTCAACGAAATCAGAATCAATCTGTCCAAATAATTCGTGAATGCGGTTGAGTAATTATAAAGGTCGGAGCCGTTCAGTTTCTGCCCGTCGAGCGTCCCGTTTTTGTCGTTCGCTGTCATGTTGTAAAGCAGGTTGGCGTTGATTTTCAAAGTGACTTCCGAAGCGCGCCCCATGTCGTAAGAAAAATTGGTGAACGTCGCCGTATTGTCATTGCCGAAGCTTGAAAACTCTATGTTGATTTCGTTGATGTTGGCGCGTCCGTCGGTGAAATTAATTCCGAGCGATTGATTGATGAGGTCGAGCGATTCGGGTATCCACCAGTTGTACAGCGCACGAGTGACGAGTTTTTGTTTCGCCAGATAAGTTTCGCTGTCGTAATTAAATTTCGCGCCCGGAGCAGTTGACGTGTCGTAAGTGACGTTGACGGTAAGTCCGTTTTTCGTGAAGGAATTGTACTGCGCGTCGGTGAGTTCTTTGGCGGCGGCAGTTTCGGGCACGATTGATTCGTTGGTCTTGGTCGTCGAGCCGCCCGCGTCGGAGCCGGTGATTGCGCCCGTGTCTTTGTTGTTGAGACGAACGCCGCAAACTTGCTCAAGAAAATCTTGGTCGCTTTTGCCGCTGCGATCCGATTGGAATTTTTGTTTGAATACCGAGTAGCCGCCGTTGATACCGAAAACTCTCAAGGCTTCGTCGACGGCTTCGGTGCCGGTTTTTTTCGTCTTCGTCAAGGCTTCGACAAATTTTTTGATAATGCCGACTTGCGTAGACATAGAACCACATCCTTTCAAAATGCAGAGAAAAACTTTTTACGTATTAAAGCACGCACGTGGATAGGTTAGCAAGACTTTTTAAAAATTTTTTTGCAAGGCACGTGAACTTTTCTGCAACAAAAAATCCCGCGCCGTTTTCGGTCACGGGATTTGATTTAACTTATTTGTTTTCGTCGAGGAGTTGTAAAAGTTCGTCGTAGTCACGTTTGAGTTGTTGGTAATCCTCGGCGATTTTTAATGCGGCAAGTACGGCAATTCGGCTGCCCGCAAAAGAACGCGTGTTCTGCGCGATTGTCTTCATCGTCGAATCAACCATGCGCACAAGTTTTGCGAGCCCGTCGGGGTCTTCTGTGCGCAGGCGGTAGACTTCGCCGAAAATTTCAACCTCGACGCGCTTCATTTCGCCCGCAGGTTTCGGGTCACTCAACTCAATCACCTCAACTTCTCAACGTCGCTCCGAATTCTTTTTCGACGGCAGACAAAATTTTATTGAACGCCGCGTCCGCCTCTTCGTCTTTAAGTGTGCGTTCGACGGAACGGAAATCAAGTGCGAAGGCCAAAGATTTTTTGTCGGCAGGAATTCTGTCGCCCGTGTAAACGTCGAATAACGTCACGCCCTTGAAGAATTCGCCGCCGTTCTTCGCGATAACTTTTTCAACGTCGCCCGCCGCCGTGTCGCAGTCAACCAAAATCGCCAAATCGCGACTGATTGAAGGATATTTCGGCAGAGGATTGAGCGTAAACTTCTTCGCGGCAAATCTTTGCAACGTGGCAACTTCCGCCTCGAAGACGTAAATTTTTTTCTTGATGCCCAACGCTTCGGCAACTGCGGGATGAACTTCGCCGACCGTAACCAAAATGTCGCGACCTTTTTTGAAGACGGCAGTTTTACCGGGGTGCAACGCGTAATGTTCGCCCGCCTCGACGAAGTAATTGTTAATCGACAGCCCCGACAAAAGTTCTTCGACAATGCCTTTCGCGTCGTAGAAGTCAACCTGCGCGGGATTTTGCGACCAACCTTTAGGCTCACGGCGACCCATGAGCAAACCGACAAGCTGTTGACGTTCCTGCGGCAATTCGGTCACAGGTAAACTTTTCGGCAGGAACACGGGCGCAATGTCGAAAAGTTTCAAGTCTTCGTTTTTGCGGCTGTAATTTCGTGCGGCGTTCTCGAAGATTGACGCAAGCAATGTCGTGCGCAAAAGCGGTGCTTCGTCCGTCAACGGATTCATAATCGGCACGGCTTGACGCAATTCCGAATCGGCAGGCATTTGCATTTTGTCGAACATTGCCGAACTGGTGAACGCAAAGGAAAGTTCTTCGCACATGCCGAGCCCGACAAGAATTGTTTTGATTTTGTCGATGAAATTTTGCGTGTCGGATTGACGACCTTGCTGGTTGCCTTTCGGGAGCGTCGACGGAATTTTATCGAAACCGTAAATCCGCGCAACTTCTTCCGACAAATCTTCGGGAATTGTAACGTCGTTGCGCCAATCGGGCACGGTGACTTTATACGCGGAAGAAATTTTCATGTCGACGGTTTTAACCATTTCGCCGACCGCCGAACTGATATTGCTGACAAAATCGTCAACGCTGTCTTTCGTGTCTTTCGTCTTGTCGGAATTTTTGTCGCCGAGCGTGCTGCCTTTTACTTCCGCCCGTTTGAACAGGTTGCCGAAAGTTGCGCCGATATTGCTTACGAAACTTTCAACGCCGGGATTTTTGCCGATTTCGCGAGCCGTCTTACCGAGATTTTTCGCAACGTTAGAAATTCTGTCGGCAACATCATCGGTAAATTCGTCAACTTTGCCTGTGGTTTCAATGCCGAAGCCCAAAGCCTCAAGCACACTGATAATTTCTTCGTCGCTGTAATTCGTGCCCAAACGTTGATTAATCTGCGCGGGCGTGAATTTGATTTTGACTTCAGCTTTCGGATTCGAATAAACGTCGACGACGCCTTTGCAGACTTTGCAGGCGTTCATTTCTTGCAAAAGTTGAGCGACACGGTCGAGAGCGTTAATCGTGCCGTTGACGTTGGTGCCGCGTTCAAAACGTCCGCTTGCCTCCGAATGGATACCGACAGCGCGACTTGTGCGACGGATTGACGCCGAATTGAAACACGCCGCCTCAAGGATAACGGTTTTCGTGTCTTCGGTAATTTCGGTTTCAAAGCCGCCCATGATGCCCGCAAGTCCGGCAGCTTTTTCCGCGTCCGCAATGACGAGTTCGCCGCCTTTGGCAAGTCGGTTCGTGTCGTCGAGCGTGTGAAGTTGTTCGCCCGCAACAGCTTGACGCGCAGTCAATTCGTGTCCGACAACTTTATCGAAGTCGTAAGCGTGAAGCGGTTGCCCAAGTTCCAGCATGACAAAATTCGTCACGTCGACGACGTTGTTAATCGCACGCATTCCGGCACCTTCAAGACGTTTGACCATCCAATCGGGCGACGGAGCAAGTTTAACGTTCGTCAACACCCGCGCAGAAAATCTTGAGCACAATTCGGGCGCGTCGATACCGATTTTGACCAAAGCAGCGGATTCGCTTGCGTCGTTTTCGTCAACTTTAATTTCGGGCAACCGCGCAGATTTTTTCGTCAGCACGGAAAGTTCGCGAACGAGACCGATAACGCTGAAACAATCGCCGCGATTAGCCGTCAACTCAAATTCCAAAATGTCGTCGTCAAGTCCGAGAACTTCAGCGACGGGAATTCCAACTTTCGTATCTTCCGGCAAAATGTAAATGCCGCTTGAATCGCCTTCGATTTTCAATTCGTCCGCCGAACACAACATGCCGTTTGACGCGACGCCGCGCATTTTGCCTTTGGAAATTTTTTTGCCGCAAGGTAAATTCGCACCAACCTGCGCGACGGGAACAATTTGCCCTTCGGCGACGTTTTGAGCACCCGTGACGATTTGCAAAAGATTTTCCGCACCGATGTCCATTTGACAAATCTGCAAGTGGTCACTGTCGGGATGAGCGGTCAACTGTTCAATTCGTCCCGTGATGACTTTTTCGAGACCTTCGCCCGCGTGAATCACGTTTTCGACGGGGATACCCGCCAGCGTGAATTTTTCCGCCAGTTCGTCCGCCGTCAAGTCTATGTCAATGTAATCTTTCAGCCATTTGGTAGAAACCTGCATGTAAAAACCTCCGATTGTTAGATCGATAGATTGTTAGATTGCTAGATCGATAGTTTGTTAGATTGCTAGATCGATAGTTTGAACTAACCAACTTCACTATCCATCTATCGATCTATTCATCTATCGATCTATTCATCTAGAACTGTTTCAAGAACCGAACGTCGTTGTCGTAAAGCAAACGCATATCGTCAAGCCCGTAAGTCAACATTGCAATTCGTTCAATGCCCATGCCGAATGCGAAACCGCTGACTTTCGACGGATCATAGCCGCTCATTTTCAAAACGTCGGGGTGAACCATGCCCGCGCCAAGAATTTCAAGCCAGCCGGTACCTTGACAGACTTTGCAACCGTCGCCGTGACACATGACGCAGGACACGTCGACTTCCGCGCTCGGCTCCGTGAACGGGAAGAAACTCGGACGCAAACGAATTTGAGTTTTCTCGCCGAAAATTTTCTTGCTGAAATCTTCAAGCGTGCCTTTCAAGTCCGCGAACGAAATGCCCTTGTCGATAACAAGTCCCTCGACCTGCGTGAACATCGGCGAATGCGACGCGTCGTAATCGTCACGGCGATAAACGCGACCCGGCGCAATCATGCGAATAGGCTCGTTGTCTTTGTGACGCTCCATTGTGCGCGCCTGCACGGGCGACGTTTGTGTCCGCATCAAAATTTCTTCGGTAATGTAAAACGAATCCTGCATATCGCGTGCGGGATGATCTTTCGGCAAATTCAACGCCTCGAAGTTGTAATAATCCGTTTCGACTTCGGGACCTTCTTCGACGGTGTAACCCATGCTCACGAAAATTTCTTTCACGCGGTTAAGCGTCAACGTCAGCGGGTGTAAATGCCCGTCATGCACGCGGCGACCGGGTAAAGTCACGTCGATTTTTTCGGACGCCAATTTGTTTTGAAGTTCCGCAGACTTCAGCTCGGAATTTTTCGTTGCGATTAAAGTTTCAATCTCACGTCGCGCATTGTTGACCATTTGACCGACAACGGGTCGTTCTTCCGCCGAAAGTTGACTCATGCCGCGCAATAAAGTTGTCAGTTCGCCTTTCTTGCCGAGAAACTTAACACGCACGTCGTCAAGTTCTTTCAAGTTCGCCGACGATTGAATTTCGCTACTCGCCCGCTCGCGCAGGTCTTTTATTTGTTGTTCCAATTAAATGCCTCCTGTCATAAAAATTTTATGAACGCCGTATGTTTTTAACACACGTGAAAAAATATTGCAAGCTTTGAACTTTGAATAAAAAACTTCTCCGACATTTCGCCGAAGAAGTTTGCTTTGTCAGTGTTCGTCACACAAAATATTTACGCCCGCGCAGTTTTTTGGACTTCGTTCATGAGCGCGTTGACTTCGCCGAGAATTTTTTGCAACGAACTGCCCAAGGAATGCAGACGGCTTTTTTTGTTTTGGAAGTCGGCAAGTTTGTTTTCGGCGTCTTTGAACACGGGAGCGGTCAATTCGTCGATTTTTTCTTCCGAACGTTCGATCAGTTGAGTGTAAACGGTCTCCGCCGCTGTGTTGAAACCGCTTTGGATGTGTTCGCGTGCCTTACGAAGTTCAGCTTCCATCTCTTCGCGTTTTTTGCCGCCGTTGAGCAAGTCGTCAAGAACTCCGAAAATCGCAATTGCCGCGCCTATCCAGCCGAGATATTTGACGATGTTGACGGCACCCCACGGCGCAAATTTGAAACCGAAGAAATGTCCGACTTCCTTAACGAT
>JAFUYE010000112.1 GCA_017470715.1 Selenomonadaceae bacterium | reverse complement strand
TTTCTTCCGTTCGAGAACTCGACGGATAACCCATTCGTTGACGTTGAGTAATTCCGCCAGCGGTTTCGTCCCGAATTTTTTATCCCACGGGATATGAACGGCGAGTATGTATTTTTCTTCCTCTGGGCTCAAAAGCGAGCCGCAGGCTCTGGAGTAGTGTCGCTTTTGTTTAAGAACTCGACGAATTACACATTCGTTGACGTTGAGTAATTCCGCCAGTGGTTTCGTCCCAAAGTTTTCATCCCACGGAATGTGAACGTCGAGAACATATTTTTCTTCTTCTGCGCTCAAAATTGCACGGGGATGTTCGGAGCCGCTTCGCATTTTCAGTAATCCCGTTTTGGATGCATGTTGCATGTTTTCACGACGCGTCGCCCATTCGAGATTTTCGGGACGATTGTTTTGCTTGTTGCCGTCGATGTGATTGACTTCGGGCTTGCCGTCGGGATTCGGAACAAACGCTTGCGCAACGAGCACATGAAAGATGAAATTTTTCTTTTTGCCGTCTTTGTTCATGCCGACTGTCAAATAGCCGTTTTTGTTTGGATAAAGCATGTGCAACTTTTCGACACCGTAATGAAGACTTTTCATGCGATTGCGATTGCTGACTTGATAAAGTCCCTCATAACCGACAACGTCTCGCCATTCTTCGTCGGGCAAGCAAATTACGCCGTTCAATGCGTTTTCCGTCATCTCGTCGTAAGTCGCCAAAAATTTTTCGGCAACTTCCCTGGCTTGCGTCGAAAGTTTGCAAAGTTCCGCTTCCAAAATTTTTCTCTCATCGTCCGTCATATTCGGTCGCCTCCGCGTGTAATTGACTTTGCACGCTGAAACGATTAGAATACAAAAAAATTGATCTGCGTCTCAACGTGCGGGTTTGACTTTGAACAGCTAAACTTTAGCACATTGAACAACGCAGGTCAATTTTGTTTGTCAAAAATAGGTTCGCCCTTCGAGTAGACGAATCGCCGCCGTCCCGTCAAACAAATCTTGACGTGATTCTTGTAAATGCGGCTTCGATTGTGATAAATCTTCGTGTTTCGTTCGGGGATTGGCAACCCGATAATGACTGAGCCGACGCGTATTTGTCCCGCGTAAAGGAGCGTCGAAATCGGAATAACAGATATTTGCGTCCGCTTCAAAAGATATTCGTGTTGACTTACAAGCCGTTGCGCTTGCCATTTCCATTGAAGTGGCGCGTCCGAATCGTAAAAAGTCCCGCCGTCAAGTTTTGAAACACGGTCGGGCTTGATGATAAAAACTCCGTCCCCGATTGAAATCACGTCCACCACCGGCGAATTGAATTCCCGCTTGAACCATGCGCTTGCAACAAGGTCGAACATTAGCGCGGTCTTGCCCGAAATCGCCCATATCTGATTGAGCGGCGGGATATAACGAAGTTTCGCGTCGTTCGGGAGCTTTTGAATTTCGCTTGCGATGAGCGTCGCCACATTCTGCGGTTTAACGTCTCCATAAGCGTTTGTCGTTTGGATATTTTGAACTGCGTTGCGTCCGAGAATGTAAACCGAATCCGACACCGCGCAGAATCCCATTCGCCCGCTCACTTCGACGTTTCGGCTGACTTCGACGATTGACCAATCTGGAAACTCACCGCTTAACCGATAGAGCCGCCGATTGTCCTTCACAAGTAAAACGTCCGTCGAAAGGTTCACCATGCCGATAAGCCGTCCACCGTCTTTGTAGCCGGCTTCGACGAATTTTGAACTTGAATCGTCGTTTGTGTCTTCCGTCCAATTCGTTTCGTCACCGACGCCCGAATAGCGAACGTTGTTGTCGTCCGTCACCAGAATTCTGCCTGCGCGAACGTAAACGCCCGTTGCGTTCGGCGAATCCGAAATTGTTTCAAGCGTCGTCCCGTTGAAGTACTGCAACTTTCCGCCCGACGCCAGTAAAAGCCCGTCTTCCCAATTTGTCGAAATCGGGTACAGCGAGCCGCTCAACATTCCCAACGCGCCCGTGACGAATCCGTCATTGCTCACCGCATAAACCTTGCGGTCTTGCGTCACCAAGAGGAGCGTGCGGTTAATTTCGTCATAAGCCGCCGCGAAGATGTTGGCGAACTTGAATAAGTCGGTCGTCCCCGCAACCGTCTTTAACCGCCCTGTGGCGTGGTCTACTTCAACGTTAAGCGCAATCGAAAGTTGATTCTCCGCAATCCCGTCGATGTTCGCTGTCGTGTTCAAGCCGCCCGAAAAATCGGCGCGGACGATTGTGGTTTGAGCTTCCCCGTGTTTGTTGCCGAGCTTCATATCGCCACCCCAATAAAAAAACGCCCGAAGGCGTCATGTATTTCTCAAATGGCTTGGTGCGAATTCGTGATTCGCGTCATACCATATCGCTTTAAAAATCACTCCGTTCCGAATTCCAATCAACCGTTCTTTGTTGCTTAGTCGAAACGAAAATATTGCGTCGCTCTCTTCTTCAAGCCCTTTTGCTTTTATTCGCGCTTTTGCTTCGGCGGAAAGGGCTTGCGGTGAAAGTCTGTGATGAGGAGATTTACCGCCGTCCATTGGCACAAGTTCGCTCCATTTCATTGACGAAAAGTCGATTAGCTTCTCCAAAAGTTTTTGGCAATCAATTTCTTTCGGATTAAAGGCGAACTTACCGTCACGGTCAACATCACTGAACGACCAAATAATTCGTTCGCCTGTGTCGGGCAACGGTTGCCGTGATACCGTCTTTGAAGTCGGCTTCTGTTGTATCGGAACGCGTTTGCTGTTTCGGGCTTGTCCTTTGACTGTCTTGCCCATCACAAACTCCCGTAGTATTCGCCCATGCTCTCGACGGTGATAATTTCTTCCGAATTGGCGTCATCGGGCAAAGTCCCGCGTGCTTTTCGCCACGGCTCCTCGAAATGCGTTTGCTCGCGAAGGTCATACGGGTCGCGGTCGCCGTAAGCCAGCAAAACCACATCGACGGATTCTTTTTCGTCGGGGTTCATGTTTTCGGGGTTGCCGTCAACGTCCTCGGCTGAAATCATGAACTTCCCCTTATGAATCGCGAACAATTCGGGACAAACGGGACCATTGCGCCACGCTTGAAATTCTTCTTTCAGGAGCCGTTTCTCAGTCCACGTGTAATGCCACGCTTGAGCGTAATAGCACAGCTTCTGCAACTTCCATGTGCTCATTGAGCCTTTTTGTTCCAAAATGTACCGCGCAACGTCAAACACCGAAACCATCTTTATTCGCTCCCTTGTCGTTCGTCAATGATTTGCATTTGAATTTGGCGTGATTATATGCAATCCTAAGCCAATCTTCAAGGGACGATAAAAGTTTCATCACCAACCACCCGCTTTAGAGCGGCGCGAGCCCCAATAACTTTTGGTAAGAACACCTGCGGGCGGAGGAATAAGCAAGGCTTGAATCTGCGCGACGATGTTCGCCATCAGCTGAGTTTCCTGCGTCATGTCGTATTCGTTGCCCACCGACAAGCGAATCGCGGCGTATTCAATCAGAAAATCGTCGTATTCGGTCAACAACGGTGATTTGCCCGTCCACTCGATTTCTTCAATGTCGTCGACGGTGCGAACGGTGTACTTAGTCGGGCGATTTGGAATCGGGAAAAAGTTCAGCGTCTGCGAGCCGGTCAAAAAAAATTCGCGGGGCGTCCCTTCGGCGTCACTCGGTCGTTGCACGATAAAAGCCATTTCCGTTTGATGAAGGGCGCGTTCCGAATACGTATTTTTCTCGTGGCGGTTGTAAATCGGATTGTGGTTGCGAAAAATCTTGTCGAAGTCGTGATAAATCTTCTTGCCCGTGAAAAATTCTTCGCTTTTGATGAGTCGGTCGCCCGCCGTCACGTTGATGATTTTCGTCGGACGTTTTTCAAGCGTGATTGAACGCGTCCCCGCCTCCAAAACGCCTTCAACTTCAGACAAAAGCAAGGCGGGGCGAAGGTTCGCGATTATGCGACGGATGAATCGAACACCGTTGTTTATGCAATCCAGAATCTCCGCGTCGTCATATGCGATTGAATCCGTGTCATGAAGACGCGTCCTAATCCGCCTTGCCAATGTCTGAACGCTCACGTCGACAACGTTCCCATTGAGCCAAAGAACTGCAACGTCTTGAGCAATATTTTTGATTCTTGTATTTCTGAACGGTATATTCTTTACCGCAGTGTGCAAATATCCGCGTTTCGTTGTATTTGCCGTAATCGCGTATTTCTTTTTGAACAGCTAACCTGCATTTTTTGGAACAGTAATGGTTGCCCCTGGATTTGCGTCCGCGAAAAACCGTGCCGCAAATTCTGCACGTGAAGTACTCGAATCTTGAAATCGTCGGGTTATGCAACGCCGTATGCTCTGCCCGCGTCATCAAAACCAAATGCTCGATGTCATTCTTTTCTTTGTCGTAGTTTCCGTCTTCGTCCTTGCCGTCGTGATGAACGATACTGTTCTTCGGAATTTCGCTGAGTCCGTGATAAAACTTGTAAACGTCGACATGCAAAAAGCGATTCTGCACGTAATAGCCGTTCGCCTTTTGTTTCTTGTAAAGTTCGCCGCGAAAACGACGCGTTTTTTCGTCAACGTATTCGACACGCGGCGCAATATTCGCTTCAAGCTTCCGTTTGAGTTCGTCGACTTCGCAACGCAATCGCTCGTTTTCCGCCAAAAGTTTTTGTTCAAGTTCAGTCATAATAAAAACGCTCCTTTGTGCTTTACAAAACACGCGGGAACGTTTAGAATTGCGAAAAATGAATTGGCTTGCGCTCCCGTGTGCCGTGTGAATTCTGAACAATTTCACTTTAGCACAAAGGATAACGCAGGTCAATTCGTTTTTTTGCTCCTCGAAAAGACCTTCAAGACGAACGGCGTTGCGGACGCGGCTCAATCGTGTAGGGAAGTTCTTCGCCGTTGAGCGCGAAAGGCGATTGCGTGCCCGTGAGCACCGCGAAAATGCTCAAGTCGAAGTAGCGGGCGAGCCAGCGCGAAAGTACCTTGCGCGACATAGCCCGCCTTCGCCGCCATCGCCAGCTGAATCGGAAACGGGGCGTCTTTGAACGAGATTGTCTGTCGGAAGTCCCGATTTTTGATTTCTTCGATTTGAATTTGCGTCTGCATTTGTTGTTGCGCTTGTTCCTGTTGACGCTGTTGTTGCTGTTGCCAGCGCAATTTGATGTCGTTTTTCTTGGGCAAGTCGGAAAGGTCGATTACCGTATCGAAAATTAAATCGGCGGGGATTCCGAGTTTTGAAACGGCGTCAATCAAGCTCCACAACTGCGCCTGTCGTTGCGTCGTCGAAGATTCAACGTCCGAAATGACAATGTCGAATTCGCCTTGCGATAAGTCGTTGAGCGTGTGGACAATCACGCCCGCTATCGGGTCTTGCTGAACGATTTGCTGATTGATGGTGACGAATTGTTGACCGTTTTCGCCTTCAATGCGATAAGCTTTCTCCGCCGTGTAGAATTGCGGAATAACGCCCGCATGTCCGCGCCGTCCCCAAAGCAAATTCGCAATGCGTTTCTTCGCCCTTCTGAGCGCGTCGAAAATCACAGCCAAATGCGTGACCGCTTGCTTTTGACGAAGTTCAATCGCTCTGCCGCTCGCGTGACTGGGAACGTCGACGCCCAAAAGACTTTCGTTAATCCCGCTGATTGTCTTCAAGTCCTCGCTTGCCTGTTGTTCCGCTTGAATTATCGCAACGGGCGGGCTTTTCGGTTCACGTTCGCGCACTCTGTCCAAACCGCCCGGCGTCAATTTGTTGAAGTGACCGGGGACGTTGTTCAGACGCTTGAATTCTTCTTCTTGGTCGGGCGACATTGCGCCTTCTTCAATCCAGCCGCCGCCCGAAGCCGTGGTGTCCAAAAGATGAAGTTCCTGAACACGCCGCTTGTTGACTTCCCGTTGCGGGTCTTTGAGGTCGCGAACAAAACCTGCGGGTGTGTCGTTACTCCGTTCGTTGAATGTGTTTAAAAGTCTTACCGCAGATGATGTTTGAGATTGATGCGGGAGTTACACCGAATCTTTCAGCCAAAGCTTTGCCGCCGAAATTTTTGTCGCCCTCAACATAAAGTTCGAGAATTTGCCGTACATCTTCGTTGCTCAATTTTGCACCGGGGTTTTCTTCGCCGAACATGCCTTTTTTTCGACCGGATTGAAATGCATAATATTCGTTTTCGCTGTAAGTCACCCATTCGAGATTATCGGCGCGTGGATTTCCGGGATTGTTATCTTTGTGGTGAACGACCGGCTTACCGTCGGGATTAGGAACGAACGCACGCGCAACGAGTAAATGTACGGCGGTGAAAAATTTTTTCCCGTCTTTGAACAGCGTCAGACAAGGATACCCGAAGTTGCTGATTTTCGGCTTCATGATTCGTCCGCCCGCCCAACGCAAGCTGTTCACGCGTCCAAAATTGCTGATTCGATAAAGCCCTTCAAAACCGATAACATCGCGCCAAATTTCGTCAGGTAAATTCTCGACGGTAGAGTTCGTCGCTTTTTTCGCGGCGTCGAATTGTGCTAAAAGTTTTCTTGCAAAATCCTGTGCCGTCGGTGAAAGCTTGTACAGCTCCGCAATAAACATTTTTTCGGCTTTGCACGTCATACAAATCGCCTCCGCATGTAATTGACTTTACACGCCGAAACGATTAAAATGCCGAAAAAGAAATTGGCTTGCGCTTCAGCGTGCAATGTGAATGTCTTACAGAATCACTTTAGCACAATGAATCACGCGGGTCAATTTCTTTTTTTTGTGTCGTCCACTGCCGCTTCAAACCACTTGCGACAACGGGCAAGACTTCCCGTCGGTTCGGGCATAATGTTTCGCGTTACGTCCAATTCTTCGCCGTTCAAATTTTCTTCGTTCAATGCACTCACCTCCTTTCAAATGCGTGACTTCAAGGCGTCACATAATCCCAATCAAAAGGCACTCCGATTTCTCCGCCGTAAAGTGTTGCGCTTTCGGGCGTTATGATTATCGTCTGTGCGACCTCGTAATTTCTTTGAAGCCAATCGACAAGCGGCTTGCACAGTTCCCCGAATTCTTTGACTTGCTCAAGTGTTCGAGTTTGTTTACACCAGCCGTCCCGTGCACGCGTCATCCTATGGCGCATTTGTATGCATTTGAGCGTCGGCAATTCCTGTTCGAGCTTTTCAACCCGTTGTTCCAATTCGTTCATTGCAGTCTCCTTTTAGAAAGTCCATGCCGACCGCTTCGGCTCCGTTCTCCAAGCGTCGCGAATCTGCGCGGGCTTTTTCTTCATCGGTGTCCACGGGCGCGAAGAACAAGCATACTGTACGCAGTCGTAGGCGTGGTCTTCGGCGTCGGTATCGGGAAGTTCCGGCTTGTGTTTGTCGTGTCCAATCATCGGTATCGTTCGGATTGTGTGAATGCAAGTCGAGAAAAAGTAAATCGCGGGCTTTTGCGTCCCGTCGTCCATCACGTTCCCGACAAGTCGTTGTTTGAATGCGTTCGCGCCTTCGAGACGACCTTTTGAGCTTTTCCCGAAAGGCACCAACCGATTTTTTATAAGTACCTTATTCAGCTCCTCTTCAATCGTCGGAGCAGTTACGCCTGTTCTCGCCCAACATGCAGAATCAAGAACGCCGTAGCGCAAACCTTCTTTCGGGTCTTCAAGCGCGACTATTCGTTCGCCGATTTGTTTCGCCGTCTCGCCCGTCCCGACATTGGGCTTGCCGCCCCAGCCGTACAGTTCACGATAAGCGTACATGTTCCCGTCAAAGTCCACCGCAAACCAAAGCACTGCATACGGTCGCGCTTGTCCAAAGTCCATTGCCCGAAACTTCATCCACTCTTTGGGTATCGCAAACGGCTTGACCACATGCAAGCTTTCGCGCCACTCGCTGAAGTATTGCCCGCTTTCAATTCCCCAACAGCCATCACAAATAATTTTTGCCCGTTCCGGCTCCGTTCGCCGAATTTCCTCAAAAAGGGCTCTGTCCGCGTCCGACAAGAATTCGTTGCAACGATAAGTTGTCGTCATCGCCAAAACGTTTTCATTCGGCTTGTCGAAGAATCGCGCCTTCAGCCACGAACTTGAACTATACGGATTAAAGCTTAGAATCCATTGAATATAGTACCCTTCGGGCAACTGCCCGCGCAGGGATTCGTCTACGCGATTGAATGCCTCTTCCGAGACTTCAAAAGCTTCTTCTCAATGTGTGTTGCGACTTCACCGCGTCCGCGAAGTCTCTGCACGTTTCCGCGCAGTTCAGACTATATCTTGACGGTTGCCCGCCCTCCCCATTTCGAGCCCGCTTGAGCCCTACTCTACTCGCGAAAAAAGCACTCCCGTTCCCGAAAGTGCCTTCCGTTTTTCGATAGTCGTTGAGCGTTTCACTTCACTTTTTCACCCGCCGAAAACGGGCTTTGAATCCAAGAAAAACCGCATTACAGCTTGTTTTGTCGCCGCTTTTGTGGTAAAATCTCCCTTAAGTAAAGTGACTTCGTTGCTGATTGTCCTCGGCTTTACGTTAGGAGTTCCCAGCAGTTAGAGGAGTTTATCGTGACCTGATTTCGGTTAAGCCACGCGAAACATAAATGTCCCTTTTCGACCGCGATTGACGTTATCTTAAAAGCGTCGTCCAGTCCGCGAAAAATTATCTTTTGCCCGGTCGGAATATAAACCATTTGCAAAGGGTTGACCGTGCATTTCCAAAAGCTTTCGACGCCCAATCGGTTTATCGCCCAACGTAACTGCGCGTAACACGAATCTTTGAGCGTCGCCGCCGTTTGTCGCACAACCAACGCGTTCGCCAACGGCATTTGCATTAGCCGTACAATCAGCTTTAATGCCGCCGTCGTCGATTTCTTTGACGCACGCGAACCCTTGCAAACCACATACCGCTTTTTGCTCCGCCAGAATTCATCATAGCCCCCGCCGACGATTTCACGAACCGACAGCGTGACCGCCTCAGATGTCATCTTTTATCACCACCGGTACTGTTCCCGATATTTCAAGCTCTTGGCGCGTAATGAAAAGCCCGTGCACCTTAGCCAACATTTCAGCCGCCTTCAATCTTTCCTTCGCGCCGACCGCTATTCGGACTTTTTCCACTCGCGTCACGCCGCCGCCTAATCCGACATTCATCGCCATTTCGTCCGTCTGCTCCCCGCGCATGACCGAAGTCAAATACTCCAATATCTCTTGCGCCTTCGCCGTTCGCTCGTTCGATAACTCAGCCAATTTCTCATCCACCGCCTTCCGAACATACGGCTTTTGTAATTGTTCCTTCCCTGTCTCTCGCGCCGATTTTTCCGAATAGCCCGCCAGCCGCGCCGCTTTCGCCGCGTTCCCCGTCTGTACGAAATAATCTACGAACCGCTTCTGTCGTTCGCTTAATTCTTTTCCCTCCATTTCATCACCACCAATCAAAAAACCCCGTCGCCCGACGAGGTCTTTTTTTTTTGCCCCTCGCGTTCCAACCCAATTCGCCATACAAAGCCGGATGTTTATTTTTTTTCGCGTCAGCGAATGTGGGTGTATAGGGGTCTTTTCTCAAAATCCAATTCGTTCTTCATTCCGAGTACTCAAAAGAATAAACGGTAATTATCTTCAAGTCTTCTCCATTCAAACCTTATCGGTACCAATAACCGACGACGACGCGTTCAACGAGCACCAACAACTTATCGCCCGTCAATCGCTCTCGACTTTCGCGCCGACAATCGCCCGAATCAAGCCGCGCACGTGCTTTTGAGAATCGGCGGGCATTCGGCGGAATTCTTCCAACAACCGCTTTTCTTCCCGCGACAACACTTCGCCCGCTTGTCCCGACGAGCCGTCCGCCATCACAACGCCCGCTGACGCTAACTGATTCGCCGTCCATTCTTCGCCCGCGTGATTCTTTTCGGCGGGAATTCAAAGCTTGTTCCCGCAAGCACCAGCGGCGAAGGTCGAACAACTTAGCCTGTTCGCGCAAGCGATTCTCGACGCGGCGGCGGCGCAAAATTCCGCTTTGAAGGCAGGACATTCGGCGAACGCGAATTTACGGCGGCTGAAATATCGGAAATGGCAAAAGTTTTCGCGCTGTATGAATTTCTAAGTACCAACACGGTAGAAAAATAAAAAAGCCCTCCTCGGCGGAGGGTAATTTTTTAGGCGGTGAATTTGATGGCACAAGTCCGAACACGCAAACGCGGCAAGACTTTCAGCTACATTTTCGAGGCGGGCAAAACTGCCGACGGCAAGCGCAAAGTCGTCGAAAAAGGCGGTTTCGCTACGAAATCGGACGCGTATAAAGCGGGCGTCGCGGCGTACAACGATTATCTTCACGGCAATATCGGCATCACGAGCGAAAAAATCACGCTCAAAGATTTTATGACCGCGTGGCTTGATAACGAAGTCGCCCTTAACGTCAAGCCGACAACAATGCAAACTTATCAATCGCATTTGATGAATCATATCCTGCCGCATTTGGGCGAATTGAAAGTACAGGAACTGACGCCGGCAATGCTCAACGAGTGGATGAAAAGCCTCTTGCGCGGAGGATTGGCACGAAACACGCTGTCAGTTATATATGCACTGATTCACAACGCCTTAAAATACGCAGTTTATCCCGCGCAACTGATTCAATCGAATCCCGCCGCATATATCGAAATCCCGAAAAACGCGCCTAAAAATATCGTCAAGCGTCATATTATCACGCCTGAACAATTTGCCGCGTTACTCGAAAAATATCCGTTCGGTACACCGTTTTATATCCTGCTGTTGCTGTTTTATCATACGGGTATGCGCCTCGGTGAAGTTTTGGGCTTGCTGTGGCAGGATGTTGATTTTGACGCGAAGAAAATTACTTTGCGCCGACAAATACAATATCTCAACAAACGCGGCTATTTCTTCACGACGCTCAAAACCGAATCAAGCAACCGTTATGTGCTTATCGACGATTTTTTACTCGGCGAACTCAAACGTTGGCAACTTCAACAAGCCGAAAACGAAAAATCTTGCGGCGACGCTTATATTTACATTTATCGCGAAAGTGACGGACATATCGAAAGACGGTCGAATAGTTTACCCGCGCCCGACGGCGAAAAAGTTTCGTTGATTTGTATTCGCAACGACGGGCGATTAATGTTGCACAATGTCATTGTAGTCGCCTTGAGGAACGAGGGCTTAAACGCACATTCGTTCCGACACACACACGCTACCCGGCTGATAGAGGACGGCGCAACGCCCAAAGGTGTCGCGGGGCGGCTCGGTCATACAAATGCCATCATTACCCAAAATCTGTACACGCACAACACGTTCAAGTTACAGGAAGATACGGCGGCGATTTTTGCTAAAAATTGGCAGGTAACTCGTTAATGCAGACAAGGCGCAGACATCCGGTTATCATCATGTCGTTTATCAGCGCGTGCTACTGTTACTTCTTCCTGCCGACATATCCGTCCGACTTGGCTTGTATCGGCTTCGACCGTTCGGGCACAACGCGAATCGGCAAATACATTTTGAATCATTCATTCATGATTCCCGGTTTAATCGGCGTCATAAGCGGTTGCTGCGTCGGCTTCGTCATGGCGCATATTGTCTTGTAAGAAAAATTTTCGGCAACAAAAATCCTCGGCAGTCAAATGTTCAGCTTTTGGGATTTACGAATATGACAAGTCAAGCTATAATTTCAAGTAAGCAATGCCGAAATTACACGGCATACAAAAATCCCGGAAAGTTACCGATGAGATTTTTGATAAAATTTTGCAGACATTAACAAGCTCAAGTGTGAATTCTGTAAGCTTTAAGTTCAAGGAGGTTTTAATTTGAAATATATCAGCACGCGTTCCAAAATCACGCCGATAAATTCGGCGGAGGCAATTCTTCGCGGGCTTGCGGCGGACGGCGGTCTTTTCGTACCGGAAAAAATTCCAAAAGTTACAATCGAAGAAATTGGCGAACTCATAGGCAAAAATTACGAACAACGCGCAGAATGGTTACTCGAAAAATTTTTGACGGATTACACGGCGGATGAACTCGGCGAATGCGCGGAACTGGCTTACAACTGGTTTGACGTATCTGCGCGGGTGCCCGTTGCAATTTTGATTCAAGATCCGAAAAATCCCATTGCTCCCGTCGGCGAAATGGAATTGTGGCACGGTCCGACTTCCGCGTTCAAAGATGTGGCGTTGCAAATGTTGCCGCATTTGATGCGTATGGCGTTGAAAAAAGTCGGCGAAACGAAAGAAATTTTGATTCTGGTTGCAACTTCGGGCGACACGGGCAAAGCGGCACTTGCGGGCTTCGCGGACGTGCCTCAAACGAAAGTCATGGTTTTTTATCCCGACGGCGGTGTCAGCAAAATTCAACGCTTGCAGATGGTTACGCAGACCGGCGACAATGTCAACGTCACGGCTGTTCGCGGAAATTTCGACGACTGTCAAAACGGCGTCAAGAAAATTTTCGGCGACGAAAAAATTCGCGACGAACTCGACAAACTTGGCGTAAAACTTTCCAGCGCGAATTCAATCAACTGGGGTCGGCTCGTCCCGCAAATCGTCTATTACTTTTCGGGCTACGTCGAATTGATTAAATCGAAACAAATCAAGCTCGGCGACAAAATTAACGTCAGCGTTCCGACGGGCAATTTCGGAAACATTTTGGCGGCTTATTACGCAATGCGCATGGGCTTGCCCGTCAAAAAATTAATCTGCGCGTCGAACAAAAATGACGTGCTCACGGAATTTTTCAGGACGGGCGTTTACAATCGCAACAGAAATTTTTTCAAGACAATCACGCCGTCAATGGACATTTTGATTTCCAGCAACTTGGAACGGCTTTTGTATCACGAAACGAACGGCGATTACAAACAGGTTGCACGTTACATGAACGAACTTTCGACGCTCGGCAAGTACAAAATTGACCGCAAGTTGAAAGACCGGCTCGACAAAATTTTTCACGCGGAAGTTGTCACGGAAGAAGAAACGCTCGACTTCATTCGCCGAATTCGTGATTCGTTCGGATACGTCATGGACACACACAGCGCGGTTGCTGTCGCGGCTTTGAGCAAATATCGCGGCAGGACGAAAGATTTAACGCCCGTACTGAGTGCCTCGACTGCAAGCCCGTACAAGTTTACGAACGCGGTTTTGCAGGCTATCGGTGAATCAACGGACGGCGTCGACGATCTCAAGCAACTAGATTTGCTCAACCGCTTAACGAACGTTAAGATTCCGAAAAATCTTGCCGCGTTGTCGACAGCGAAAATTTTGCATGAAGACGTTTGCGACAAAGACGAAATGCCCGAACGCGTTTTAAAATTCGCCGCGAAATAAATTCGTCACGATAAAAAAATTTCCCCGTCAAATGTGGCGGGGATTTTTTTTGCCGTTGCTTGTTCGCTTCGATTAAACTTATTCGGTGATTTGAGTTTTCGAATCTACTTTTTCTTTGCTTGTCCAAAGAAAAAGTAGCAAAAAGAAACGACACGCCTACGCGGCGAGCGTTGCTCATAGCTGTTCGGGCGTGTGAGAAATCGTGCGTTGTCGTGTCCGCAAGTGAAACATCCTGTTTCAATTGCGGACGAGGCCGTCATCCGTGACGGCCTCAAGTTACCGATTGGGCGTCGAATTTTATTTTCCGCCGTTACATCAACCGTGGCAGCGCGAATTCAACTTGCGTGGCGCGGATAAGCAACAAAAATTTTTGCACGTTCATTGATTCGGTTGTATAATGCAACGGAAATTTTTATCTTTTGAGGAGGGTGCATTTTGTTATCAAAAGTTACAAAAGTCTACGGCGAAACCGCGCTGATAAAATTAATCGCCGTGGGTTTGGTCGTCGGAATTATTTTGGCTCTGTTCGTGCCGGCAGTCGTGCCCGTCATTGCGGTTTTCGGAAAACTGTTCGTCAGTGCGTTAAAAAGCGTCGCGCCGATTTTGGTTTTCGTTTTGGTCATGAACGCAATGAGCCAACGTTCCGAATCAAATTCGACAATGAAGCCGATAATTCAACTTTACGTTATCGGAACTTTTCTGGCGTCACTGGTTGCGGTCACGGCGTCATTTTTGTTTCCGACGACATTGAAATTGCAAATCGGCGCGGACACGACAATCACTCCGCCGAGCGGCATTGTTGAAGTTTTGCAAAACGTCATCATGAATATCGTCGACAATCCGATTCACGCGTTGACAAATGCAAATTATATCGGAATTCTTGCTTGGAGCGTGATTATCGGACTTGCCTTCCGTCACGCGGGCAATGAACTTCACGAAGTTTTGGGCGACGTTGCCAAAGCCATGACAAAAGTCGTGCAGTGGGTAATTCGTTTCGCTCCGTTCGGTATCATGGGACTTGTTGCGGACGCGATTGCAACCAGCGGCGTCGATGCTCTGCTCGGTTACGCGAAACTTTTGGCGGTATTGTTGGGCGCGTTCTTCTCGGTGGCGTTAATCATGAATCCGATAATTGTTTTTATGAAACTCGGCATGAATCCGTACCCGTTGGTTTTGGCGACCCTCAAAGAGAGCGGCATTTACGCATTCTTCACGCGGTCGAGTGCGGCGAATATCCCCGTCAACATGAGCCTTTGCAAACGTCTGGGCTTGAACGAAGATTTGTATTCGATTTCAATTCCGCTCGGTGCAACGATTAACATGGCGGGCGCGGCGATAACGATTGCGGTTTTGAGTTTGGCGGCGGCTCACACGTTGGGCATTTCCGTTGATATGCCGACTGCGTTGTTGCTGTGCATAATTTCAACCGTCGGCGCGTGCGGAGCGTCGGGCGTTGCGGGCGGCTCACTGTTGCTGATTCCCGTCGCGTGCTCAAGTTTCGGTATCGACAACGATATTGCAATGCAAGTTGTCGGCGTCGGATTTATTATCGGCGTGTTGCAAGATTCGTGTGAAACCGCGTTGAATTCGTCGAGTGACGCGCTGTTTACCGCAACTGCCGAATTTGCCGAACGCAAAAAGGAAGGCAAACTCAAAGCTTCCGACTTGACGCCGCGAGCCGAAGAATAATTTTCACACGATAGAAAAATTTCATACGGACAAAAAAATTTCCCGTCGACAACCTCGGCGGGATTTTTGTTTGCGATAATTTTTTACTGAGCAAGTTTGATAAACGGCGCAGTGTAATTGAAGTCGACGTATTCGACGGGATGCGGATTGGTTGCCAAGTCACGCATAAAATCTTCGGTCAAGCGTGCTTTTTCGTCAAGCCGCTCAAGTTTGCCGATACGAATTTGCACGGCGCGTTCGGTTGCGGTGTACATGACAACGTAATCTTCTTCGACGAAAGCGACTTCGGAAATGCCGTTAAGCGTGTCTTCGTCAAGCCGCTGAAGGAAGTCGAGAATTTTTTTTATCAACTCGTCGTCAACTTTGTCGCCGATATACAAATCGCGCACCGTCACGCCGTTAATCATCGGGATTTTCATCGTCTTCAAGCTTTTGTAACTGTCCAAAACCGTGCCGTCGTGGTCAATGTCGAGATAGCCGTAATTGCAAGCGACAGTTGCAATCGGGCGGCGTTCCTTAATCGTGACTTCAAGCGTGTGCGGCAAATTTCTTTTCACGGTGACTTCTTCGATTCGTAAATCTTTTGACAGGCGGCTTTGAACTTGATCCGTTTCGAGTTTGAAAAGCGGTTCGCCCATGTAAATTTCGCCGATTCGCATTATGTCATCTTCCGTCAAATATTTTGCGCCGACGAGTTTAATGTTGTCGAGCGTGAAGAACGGCATATAAACAAAGAAACTCAAAACCATTGCGCTGACGAACAAAAAAATTATTCCGCGAAACAATCTGCCGAATCTGCGTCGTCGTCTGATAACTGCCATGTCTTCACCTCCGAAACGCGTCAGTTGAAATGTTTATTCCACTTGTCCACGACAAAATTTCTGTTCGCCGCCAGCCATTGCATGAATCGGTTCGTTGTTTTCGTTCGACCAAAAGAAAATTATATAGCCGAGCAGTCTAGCAACTTGCGGCAAGCTCGTCACCGCCTTCGCGGGCAATTTCCCAAATCAAAAAGGCATTCGTCCGCGCATAATCCAAAAGTTTGGCGGATTCGTTTTCGTCGAAGCCGGAAGAATTTTTTATCTGCAACGTCGGCAAAGTTGATTCCAGAAAGTCAAAGCCGCCGGAATTGGGATGCTCAAAATAAATTCGGATGTACTCCATGCCGTCGCGGTTGACGTGAATATCGCTGAACGTCAAAGTTACTTCGTCAATCTCCGAGAAAAAATATTTCATTTCAGAAACCCGCCGCCGCAAGAATTCTTTCGCACAGTTCGGGGAATTCGATACCTGCTGCACGAGCCGCGTCCGGAACAAGTGAAGTTTCCGTCATGCCCGGCACGGAATTTATTTCAATGACGTAAGGAATATTTTCTTCGGAAAGCATCATGTCAACGCGAGCGACACCGGCACATTTGCACAGTTTGAACGCGGCAACGGCAAGTTTTTTGACTTCGGCGGTCAACTCTTCCGAAAGTTCAGCGGGACAAATGTGCTTCGACATTCCGACGGTGTATTTCGACTTGTAATCGTAACGTCCAGTCGTCGTGGTGATTTCGATAATCGGCAGGGCTTCGGCTTCGTCCTCGTTGCCCATAACCGCAACGGTGAGTTCGCGCCCTTTGATGAATTCTTCAACCAAAATTTCGTCGCCGAAAGTAAACGCGTTGTCAATCGCCTCGTCAATGTCGTCCGCATGTTCGACAATCGTCACGCCGATACTTGAACCCTGCGCGGCGGCTTTGATGACGACGGGCACACCGAATTTTTTTTCGACTTCGGCGGCAAGTTCGTCCGTGCGGTCAATTTCGCGGTAAACGGCAAATTTCGGCGTCGACAGATTGGCGGAGTTCAAAAAATGTTTCGTGGCAACTTTATCCATCGTCAACGCGGCGGACAGAACGCCCGAACCGGTGTAAGGAATTTTCAGCATGTCGAGCGTGCCTTGAATCATGCCGTCTTCGCCGTACTTGCCGTGAATGGCGTTGAAAACAATCAGCGGATTTTTTTCGCGAATGGTTGAGGCAAAAGTTTCCGGTTGAAGTTCAAGCATTTCGACGTTGTAATTTTTTGATTTTAGCGCGTCAACGACAGCTTTACCCGTGCGCCGTGAAACTTCAGCCTCAGTTGAGGTGCCGCCCGCAACGACGACAATTTTCTTGCGACGTTCAGCCTTGAGCAATTCCAAAATTTCTTCGCCGGTCTTGAAAATGTCGCCCGCGCCCATTGTGATAACCAAATCGCCCGCCGAAAGTTGGTCTTTAATCGCGGCGGCAATGTCTTCGCGTTTCGGGATATACGACACGGCTTGATTGGTCGTGCGCAAAACTTCCTGCAAAATTGATTCGCCGCTGACACCGGAAATTTTTTCTTCGCCGGCTGAATAAATGTCCGTCAAAATCAAAACATCGGCGTCACGGAAAGCGGATCCGAATTCCTTCAGCAAAAGTTGCGTGCGGCTGTAACGGTGCGGCTGAAAAATGCAAACAACTTTGTTCGGCTTAATTTCGCGTGCGGCTTTGAGCGTCGCGGCAATTTCCGTGGGATGGTGCGCGTAATCGTCGACGACCAAAATATTTCTGATTCGTCCTTTGGATTGAAAACGTCTTTTCGCGCCGTGGAAAGTCCGTAAACCTTCGGCAATCTTCGCGAAACTTACGCCGACTTGCAAACCCGTTGCAATCGTCGCCAAAGCGTTCAAAACGTTGTGTCGCCCGTGAATCGCCAACTTGACTTTGCCGAGAATTTTTTCGTTGTCGCCGATATGCTGAACGACTTCAAAGCCGACGCCTTTGGTTGTCGTGCGAATGTTTCGCGCCATAAAATCCGCGTCGTGATGAATTGCGTAGGAAATAATTTTTCTGTCGACTTCGGCGGCGATTTCGCGAACGTTGTCATTGTCGAAACAAACGACGGCAACGCCCGACTCGCGGTCAAGGTTTTCGATAAAAATTTTGAACGCGGCGCGAATTCGTTCAATCGTGCCGTAATGATCGAGGTGATCGTCTTCGACGTTGGTGACGACGGCAATTTTCGGTTTGAGCGTCAAAAAACTTCCGTCGCTTTCGTCGGCTTCGGTGACGAGCCAATCACTGCTGCCGAGAATCGCGCCCGTGCCCAAGTCGGTTGATTCACCGCCGATAATTATTGTCGGGTCGACGCCGGAATTGTGCAGGACATAACCAATCATTGAAGTCGTCGTCGTTTTGCCGTGCGAACCGGAAACCGCAATGCCCTTGCGCGAATTGAGCAGATACGAATTTATGTCGGAGCGATGAAATTTCGGGATTTTTAATTTCAATGCCTCGATGACTTCGGGATTGTCGGCGGGAATTGCGCTGGAGTAAACGACGACTTCAGGCCACGGCTTACCGTTGTCGTCCAAAATATTTTTCGCGTCGTGTCCGACGAAAATTTTTGCTCCGATACTTTTAAGCATGTCCAATGTCGGCGAATTTTTCATGTCCGAGCCGCTGACCGAGCAACCGAGTTCAATTAAAATTTTGGCAAGCGCGCTCATACCTACGCCGCCGATACCGATAAAGTGAAATTTCTTCAAGCCGTCAAGTTTCAAATTAAAAATACCTCCTCAAGACTTCGGCACGCGATTAAGTTTCGGGTCGAAGGTGAACACGCGAATATTTTCAATGTCGAAATATGCGATGATAATGCAGTCCATGAAATCCATATCTTGTGAGTCGGCGTAAAGCTCCACGGCGTGAACCATTACCTGCTTGCGTTCAATTTCAACCTCATTTAACAGCGTCATCAAACTTGCCGCAATGGTTTGCCTGTCAACACGATAAATATTTTTCAACGCGTGAACTGTCTCCACTAAAACTTCGGGCAAAATCACCGCGCCGATTTCAACAGCTTTT
The DNA here is from genome assembly GCA_017470715.1 of Selenomonadaceae bacterium. Lineage (GTDB taxonomy): Bacteria > Bacillota > Negativicutes > Selenomonadales > Selenomonadaceae > Quinella. The sequence goes on along the minus strand of JAFUYE010000112.1, from coordinate 38,826 downwards.
TTCGCCTGCATGGATTGTTTCGGGTGGTCGCGTAGCAGGTAACGCAACACGACGTTTGTGTCAATTAGAATTTTTGCCATATTTTTCGATCACGAACCTTTCCCATGCAATATCTTCAAGTCCGACCCATCTGGGATTGGCGAACTTTGCAAGCGAGCCGAAAGCGGATTTTCTTTTCGGCTTAACGTAAAACGGCACGCGGTTTTGCACGATTGTTTCTTTCGCAAAATTGCTGATTGCTTCGGAGAAACTCATATCCATCCGATTGAAAATTTTTTCGGCGGCCTCCTTCAAGTCGGCGTCGATTTTGATTTCGACAGTCACTTCTTTGGACATGTCATTATCTCCCCGTGAAAAAAATTTTTATATCAGTTCAAGAATCAAGTCGGCGATTTCGGCGGCGGCCTGCGGTTTGCCCAGCGACAAACTTGCTTCGGACATTTTTTTGAGCGTGTCGGGCGAAGTCAATAACTCGTTGATTGTCGCCGATAAAATTTCTGCCGTCAAGTCTTTATTTAAAATCATTTTTGCCGCGCCGGCGTCGACAAGTGAACGGGCGTTGAATTCCTGATGATTTTCCGCCGCGAACGGATACGGAATTAAAATTGCAGGTACGCCGCGTGCAGTCAATTCAGCTAAGCCCGTCGCGCCCGCCCGGAAAATCGCAAGATCAGCCATTGCCATTGCGGTCGGCATGTTGTACAGGTACGGCACGACTTTTATATTCGGCGCGTCGAGTACGTCGGTTAATTTTTCTGTGACGGAATTATATTCGCCTTTGCCCGTGACGTGAAGAAACTGCGCGGAATTTTTTTGAGCGGCGGATTTCAAAACGTCAATCATTGCGTTGTTGATACTTCGTGCGCCGCGTGAACCACCCGAAATCAAAACAATCGGCTTGTCGGAAGTGAATCCGAATTCTTTAAGCCCGTCAGATTTTTTCGCGTCGAGGACAGCCGAGCGAATCGGGTTGCCGGTGTAAACGGTTTTATCTGCGGGGAAATTTTTCAGCGCGTCACGAGTACCGACAGCGATTTTCGTAACGAACTTCGACAAAATTTTATTGGTGACGCCCGCGACGGCATTTTGTTCCTGAATCAGCGTGGGAACTTTCATCAAGCTTGCGGCAAGCAGAATCGGTCCGCAGACGTAACCGCCCGTCCCGACGACAACATCGGGCTTGAATTCGTGAACGATGTCCGACGCGTGCTTGATACTCCAAATTGCGTTGGCGGCGCGTGAAATGTTCGCAAGCGTGAAATGACGTTCGAGACCGCCTTCGAGATTGAGCGCGGTGAAATTTATTCCGGCTTTCGGGACAATGTCCGCTTCAAGACCTTTTTGCGTGCCGACATACAAAAATTCTGCGTCAGGACGTTTCGATTTAATTGCGTCAATGAGCGTGAGCGCGGGATAAATGTGACCGCCCGTGCCGCCGCCCGATACGATGATTTTCATTTGGTACCTCGTTCGTTGTCGGTGGAGAGCTTTTAGCTTTCAGCTTTTAGCTTTTAGCTTTTAGGATGATAATTTGTAAATCATTGAGTTTAATATGCGTCCAACTTCGTCGCATAAACTTAAAGCCTGTTCGACATCAGATTCGCTGAGATAATTGAGCCGAAGACACGCCATGAGTTGCGTTTCGACCTCGGCACGCGAACCACGCGCAATAAACAAAAAACGAACATAATCTTTTTCGGAAGAACGAGCACGCCCTTCCGCTATGTTCGACGGAATTGAAACGACTGCGCGACGCATTTGGTCGGACAAAGCGTAAGTTTCTTCACGCGGCAATTTCTTGACGAGCCGATAAACTTCGACGAGTAAGTCCATCGACTTTTGCCAAACGATTAAATCTTTGTGGTCTTTTGCGAACACGATAAAATTCCCCCTTAAAGCTTAAAGCTCAAAGCTTAAAGCTCACAAACAATCCGTTTGAAATCGCGTCCGCGCTCCTCAAAATCGCTGTACATGTCGAAACTTGCACAGGCGGGACTGAGCAACACAACTTGCGGCTCACGGGCAATTTCGTTTGCAAGTTCAACCGCACGTTCCATTGAGTAGCCCGCTTCCAAAATTTTTTCGCCGGGGAAATTTTCTTCGACCGCGCAGGTTTTGAAACGCTGAGCCGCGTCACCGACCAAAATCAGATAATCGACGCGTTCATTGACGAGTTTAAGAAAATCCGTCAAATCAGTGCCCTTGTCGTCGCCGCCCGCAATCAAAATTATGTGCCCCGCAAAAGTTTCGAGAGCCTTAATCGCCGAATCGGTGTTTGTCGCCTTCGAGTCGTTGTAAAATTTCACGCCGTCAATTTCGCGCACAAATTCAATTCGATGTTCGACGCCCTGAAAAGTTTTCAGCACGCCGGAAATTTTTTCGCAATCGACACCGACAAGATAAGCCGTCAACGCCGCCGCCAACGCATTTTCGACGTTGTGCCCGCCTTTGATGCCGAGTTCGTCAACCGTGCAAAGTTCGTGACGAGAGCCGTTAAATTTTATGACGAGCCGATTATTTTTCACGAAAGCACCTTCGTTGAGCGAAATTTTTCGGCTGAAGTAAACGACTTTGCAACCTGCGCGGTCAATCATTTCGCGAACTTTTTCGTCATCGTAATTGAGCACCAAAAAATCTTCGGCAGTTTCCTGCGCGAAAATTTTTTCTTTCATTGCCTGATAAACTTCCATCGAGCCGTGACGTTTCAAATGGTCGGGCGTGACGTTCAAAATCGCCGAAACGTGCGGTTTAAAATTTTTCGTCGCCTCCATTTGGTAACTGGAAATTTCCGCCGCAATGCAACCGCCCGCGCCGACTTCCAAAGCAACTTCGCTCAACGGGACGCCGATATTTCCGCCGACGCCGACTTTGGAAAATTTTTCCTTCAGCAACAAGCCGAGCAAAGTAACCGTCGTGGTTTTGCCGTTGGTGCCGGTCACCGCGCAAATCGGCGACTTCGCCAAAGTGTACGCCAATTCGACTTCGCTGATAATCGGAATATTTTTCGCCGCAGCAGATTTCAGCAACGGAATTTTTATCGGGACAGCGGGCGACACGATTATCAAGTCAATGCCGCTCAAAAGTTCGTCGGTCTGCTTGCCGAAACGCAATTCAATTCCGAGCCCGCGCAGTTCGTCAAAATCGAAATTAATATCTTGTTCGGCTTTGGCGTCGCTCAAAATGCAATGTGGAATTTGGAATTTGGAATTTGGAATTGTCGTCGCCGTTTCATTCCTAATTCCTAATTGCAAATTCCTAATTGTTTTTGCCGCCGCAATGCCGCTTCGTGCCGCGCCGATAACCAAAACATTTTTGTTTGCCAAATCCATTTGAGTCACTCCAAAAAATTTTTATAAGCCTTGAACGAGTTGTATGGCTCCGGAATTGCCGCTTAACAACGCCAAACCGATTATGCCAGCAATCAATCCGACAGTCCAAAACACGAACACGACTTTGACTTCCGACCAGCCGCCCAATTCAAAATGATGATGTATCGGGCTCATGCGGAAAATTCTTTTGCCCGTCGTCTGAAACGAAATGACTTGCAAAATCACCGACAACGCTTCACACACGAACACGAAGCCGATAATCGCAAGCAAAAATTCTGTGCGCGTCAAAATGCCGACAGCCGCGAACGCGCCGCCGAGTGCAAGTGAACCCGTGTCGCCCATGAAAACTTTTGCGGGATGAAAATTGAATTTCAAAAATCCGATACACGCCCCGACCGTCGCCGCGCAGAAAATCGCAAGTTCGTTGTGACCCGTCAACAGGCAAATCACCGCGTAACAACTTGCCGCAATCGCAACGCAACCCGAAGCCAATCCGTCAAGCCCGTCCGTCAAATTCACCGCGTTGGATGCGCCGACAATCACGAAAAACAAAAACGGCAAGTAAAATATCCCCGCGTCAAATTTTATATCGGCAACGGGAATCCAAATCGTCGGGTCAAAATCAATCAACAGTTCGCCTGCAACAAAAGTTGTCACGACCGCGATTAAAACTTGTCCCGCGAGTTTGTAGCGCGCCAAAAGTCCTTGATTGTGTTTGCGGACGACTTTCAAATAATCGTCGACGAATCCCAAAATAAAATGTCCGAGCAAAATGAACAGCGCAAGAAAAATTTCGGCGTTCCACTGCGCTTGAATCAGCGTGGCGGCGACAATGCCCGCGATTAAAAAAATTCCGCCCATTGTCGGTGTGCCGCTCTTTTTTTGGTGACTTTTGGGACCTTCTTCGCGAATGCTCTGCCCGAATTTCAATCGGTGCAAAATCGGAATGCAAATCGGCGCAAGTAAAATCACAACACCTGCCGCGATTGCTCCCGCGATTAAAATGTTCGTCATAAAAATTTTCCCTCAGATGAGTTCGATAATTTTTTCCATGTGCATTGCGTGCGAGGCTTTGAACAAAATCGTATCGCCGTCGCGGACAAGCTCCAAAATTTTTTTCGCGGCATCTTCGTGGCTGTCGACAACGTAAACATTTTTCAAGCCGGCGTCACGTGCCCCGTCAGCAATAAATTTTCCGAGATTGCCAATCGCAATTAACGTGTCGAATTTGTTTTCGACCAGTTCCGCGCCAATTTCACGGTGAACTTTTTCCGAAAGACTTCCGAGTTCCAACATGTCACCGAGTACCGCGAATTTTTTGCCGCTGTAAATTTCCGCCGCCGTGCGAATTGCAACACGCATTGACGCGGGACTTGCGTTGTAAGCGTCGTTGACAATCGTCAAGCCGTCGCGTCTGATAACTTCAAAACGCATTTTCGTCGTCGTCAACGTGGAAATGCCGCGCTGAATATCGTCGAGACTCAAACCGAGTGCAACGCCCGCCGCAATAGCCGCAAGTGCATTTGAAACGTTGTGGCGACCGAGCATCGGAATTTCAAAATCGTATTCCTTGCCGTCAAAAACCATGATGAATTCAGTTGACACGTTGCCGATTAAAATATTTTTCGCAAAAAAGTCCGCCGAAGAATTTTCCAGCGAATAATTCAATACGCGCACGCCGTCCGCCGCAAGATTTTTCATCGCCGCAACGTGAATATCGTCCGCGTTCAAAATCACGGTGCCGCCCGCCGGAATTGCTTCGACGAGTTCGCCTTTCGCTTTGGCAATGTTTTCAATCGAGCCCAAAAGTTCAATGTGCGTTTCGTTGACGTTCGTGACGATACCGATTGTCGGCTTGACGAATTTCGCAAGTTCGGCAATTTGTCCGAGCCCGCGCATACCGATTTCGACGACTGCAGCTTTGTGATTTTCGTCGAGTTCAAGCAAAGTCAACGGCACGCCGATTTCGTTGTTGAAGTTCGCGGCAGTTTTCAGCACGTTACCCAATCCCGTCAACGCAGCGGCAGTTAAATCTTTCGTCGTCGTCTTGCCGTTCGAGCCGGTGACTGAAACAATCGGAATGTCGAAACGATTTCGCCACACGCCCGCAATTTGACGATAAGCAATTAATGTGTCGTCGACCTTGAGCACGACGCCTTCGGGAATTCTTTTGGCGGTCTTGCTCACCATGACAGCCGACGCGCCTTTTTTGATGGCGTCACCCGCAAAAGATTCGCCGTTCATGTTTTCGCCTTTAATCGCAACGAAAAGTTCGCCGCCTTTGATTTTTCGGCTGTCGGTTGAAACGTCGTCGAAGAAAATTTCCACGTCAGAATTTTTTTCGGCGTTCGTGACTTGCGCGACTTCCGACAAACTTAATTTATCCATTGGAAACAACCTCCTGTTTGAGCTTTAAGCTTTTGAGCTTTGAGCTTTAAGGGTTGCGGTTGTCGATTTTCCTTAAAGCTTAAAGCTTACACCTTAAAGCTTATCAATCGCTTCGCGGGCAACTTCTCTGTCGTCGAAATGAATCGTGCCCGTGTTCAAAATCTGATAATTTTCGTGACCTTTGCCGAGAATCAAAACCACGTCGCCCGAATTTGCAAGTTCGACGGCGCGGAAAATCGCGGTACGTCTGTCGGCAATTCGTTCGTAAAATTTTTCGCCGATAACTTCACGCACGCCGACTTCAACGTCGTCAAGAATTTTTTCGGGATTTTCACTGCGCGGATTATCGGAAGTGGCAATCACAACGTCCGAAAGTTCAGCCGCGAGCCGTCCCATAATCGGGCGTTTGCGATTGTCTCTGTCGCCGCCGCAACCGAAAACCGTAATGATTTTGCCCGTGACGATTTGCCGCGCAGTTTCCAAAACATTTTTGACACCGTCGGGCGTGTGCGCGTAGTCGACGATAACTTCAAAAGGTGCCGCTGAAAAAATTCTCTCGAAACGACCGGGAACACTGCGGAAATTTTCCGGTGAACGCTTGATAATTTCGGGCGAAATATTTTCCGCGAGAGCCGCACCGACCGCCGCAAGAACGTTGTACACGTTAAACAATCCCGTTACATGCAGATTAAGGGACAAGGGAGAAGGGACAAGGGAAAAGTTTTTAATTCCTAATTCCTCATTCCTAATTCCTAATTGCAGTTTCATGCCGTCCGATTTAACGTTCATATCTTTGGCTTGCAAATCGGCAGGATTTTCGACGGCATAAGTGATTTTGTTGCAGTGGCAGTGACGCAGAATTTCTTCGCCCGCCGCGTCGTCGACGTTGACAACCGCAGATTTATTCGGCTTGCGACCGTTGCGCGAAACCATGTCGAAAAGTTTTGTCTTCGCACGCAAATAATTTTCCATCGTGCCATGAAAATCCAAATGATCTTGCGTCAAGTTCGTGAAAATCGCCGTGTCAAATTCAATGCCTGCAACTCGATTTTCCGCCAGCGCGTGGCTTGAAACTTCCATGACGGCTATTTGAACATTTTTCGCCCGCATGTCCGCGAAAATTTTTTGCAAGTCGATAACGTTCGGCGTCGTGTTCGGATTCGGAAAACTTTCGTCGCCAATCAAAATTTGAATCGTGCCAATCAATCCGACTTTAAAGCCCGCCGCAGAAAAAATTTCCCGCAACATGTAAGTCGTGGTGGTTTTGCCGTTCGTGCCGGTGACGCCGACAACGCGCATCGCCCGCGCAGGATAATCGTAAAAATACGGAACGATAACCGCAAGAGCTTTGAGCATGTCGGGGACGACCAGCGCGGAAATATTTTCGGGCGTGAAGTCCTTGCGCGTCGTCAAAATCGCAACCGCACCGCGTTCCGTCGCCTGCGGAATAAATTTGTGTCCGTCAACGTGCGCGCCTTCCATGCACACGAAAAGATTTTTCGCCGTAACTTTGCGCGAATCGTGCTCAATGCCGGAAATTTCAACGTCGTCGCCCAAAATCTGCGCTTCGGGTATCAACAACGCCAGTTCGCTCAATTTTTTAATCAAAATTCCGCCTCCCTCCGTTTGTTGACAATTATAACTGAACTTTAACTGAAAACACAAGCCGCCAATAAATTTTCGCTCAAAATATTTTGCGTGAAGGAAAAATTTTTCCCGCGTCTAATTTCTTTATGCGAACGAGCGGAAGACTTTTTCGCGACGCAATTCACCACGGAAACACGGCTGACAAAATTTCAAGCGTCCCGAAAACTTCCCTCGACACGCAAAGGAGGCGAATGAATGGCTTATCAACGCAAAGCAGGCAATCTTAGAACAATTTGGAAGATAAATCATCATCCAAAAGATTTTTCCGATTATGAATGGCGAACTTTTATCGAACAAAGAGTCATTATACTCAAAAGCAACAGCGATCAATGTGTAGACAGATTTATTTTCATGAAACGCGATGATTATTTTTATCTTTGTCATGGAGACGAACCAAAAAGAGCCCAAAGCGGGACAAAATTAATCGGTAGAATTATTGACGATGTACCTGAAATTCGTCGTTACTCTGGCAAAAACTGTTGGATTCAACGTCATTACGAAATGATTTATCCGACTGACGGCATACCATTGGACAAAATCTTCTATAATGAAGAAGCGAGACCTTACACACCGAATTTTTCTCTAAATGAGGCAGATGAAATAATCTACGAAGTTTCTAAAGATGAAGCCAAAGGTTTTGAAGAGTATATCTTAGATTATCTATTCGGACTTGAAATAAAAGACCTGAAAGGTTTGTGGGATTCGTATGCAAACCAATCTCCGTCTGTCAAATCTCCGTCTATCAAATTTCCTCTGAAAATTTTTCCGTTGAATCAAATTCTTTACGGCGTTCCTGGCACCAGCAAAACTTTTTCGACTGTTGCTTACGCTGTAGCGATTTGTGGCGATATGGCTGTTGCCGAAGCTCTTTTACCGTATGATTCAGAGTTTATTTCAGAGATTTACGACTCGATAAAAAATCGCTACGACGAACTCAAAAAGAACGACAGAATCAATTTCGTGACGTTCCACCAGTCATACGGCTACGAAGATTTTATCGAAGGAATCAAGCCGAATATAGACGAGCGCGGAAATGTTTCTTACAGCGTGGCGAGCGGCGTTTTCAAACAGTTTTGCGAGATGGCGGCGGAAAATCCCGCGCAAAATTATGTTTTCATAATCGACGAAATAAATCGCGGCAACATCTCAAAAATTTTCGGCGAACTTATCACGCTGATTGAAGACGACAAACGCGGCGAAATTTCCGTGACACTGCCGTATTCGCAGGAAACTTTCACCGTCCCGAAAAATGTTTACATACTCGGCACAATGAACACCGCCGACCGCTCAATCGCGCTGATGGATACCGCGTTGCGCCGCAGATTTAATTTCGTCGAAATGATGCCGCGCCCCGAACTGCTGAGCGAAAACGTCGACGGCGTGAACCTGCAAAAATTGCTTGAAACGCTCAACACGCGAATTGAAACTTTACTCGACCGCGAACACACAATCGGGCACGCGTATTTCATCAAATGCAAAACAATCGCCGACATTGCCGAAGTTTTCCGCAACAAAGTCATTCCGCTCCTGCAGGAATATTTTTACGACGACTACGAACAAATTCGGCTTGTGCTGGGCGAAAAATTTATCCGCAAAGAAAAATTGCCGGCTTTGGGCGACGTTGACGAAAAATATCGCTACACAATCGACAATGCCGCCTTCGACGACGCCGCGAGTTATCAGCTATGAATAATCTTTTGACCGTCTGCGAATACCAAAAAATTTTCCGCGAAGACTGCCCGAAATTCGACGAGCTTGCCCGATTTGCCGAGGCGAGCGATTTTTTAAGTTTGGGCTGGCATTATGTTCAGACAAAAAATTATGTCGGCGTGATTCGCTTGCCGAGCGGTTTTCAGATTGAAATTCTGCCGAAAATTTATAACCGCACGAACGAAAACGACCTGCGCGGGCTTGTCGTGAAAATGTTGCGCACGCTGAAAAATTTTTCGGGCAAAAATTTTCTCGACGCCGATTTACAAACGTCGCGACTGAACCTGTACGAAATTTTTATCCGCAATTATCTCGACATGGTTTCGCAACTCGTCAAACGCGGGCTGAAGTCGTCATACATTTTGCGCGAAGAAAATTTGCGTGTCTTCAAGGGCAAGTTGCTTGTCGGGCAACATGTGCGGAAAAATTTCGTGCACCGCGAAAAATTTTTCGTTGCGTTCGACGAATACAGCTTAAATCGCCCCGAACACCGCTTGATTAAGGCGGCACTCGACAAACTTCGACGCACGACAAATGACCGCGAAAATTTAAAATCGGCGAATCGATTGCTGGCGGATTTTGATTCGGTTGACGCGTCAAGCAATTTCGCGAAAGATTTTTCGGCAGTGAAAATCGACCGACAAAATCGCGCTTACGAAAATGTCATGGCGTGGACGAAAATTTTTCTTGCGGATAAAACTTTCACGTCGTTTGCGGGCAAGTCCGAAGCTCAAGCGATTTTGTTCCCGATGGAAAAACTTTTTGAAGCTTACGTCGCTCACTACGTCAAAAAAATTTTCTCCGACAATTTCACCGTCACCGCGCAGGTTCGCGAAAAATTTTTGTTCGACGTGCCGAAAAGTTTTGCGCTCAAGCCCGACATTTTGTTGACGGGCGACGAAACAATCATCATGGATACGAAATGGAAATTTTCCGTGACTGAAGCCGACATGTATCAAATGTTCGTCTACTCGAAGCGGTACGCCGCGCAAAAAATTTTTCTGCTGTGCCCGCTGACCGACGACGAAGATTTTATTTGCCGTTCGACCGAAGAAAATTTCAGCGTCCGAAAATTTTCCGTCGACCTGTTCGACATTGACGAATCAATAAAAAATCTGCGCGAAATCGTGCAATAAAAATCCCGTCGAATCACGGCGGGAAATTTTTTTGTCAAAAATTTTTCAAGACACCGTCAAGACCTTCGCGGCGATAAATTTCTTTGTAATAGCTCAAATGCCGTTGAATTATGTTGTCCAACGCCCGCATACTCAGCATTTCGACCGGAGCGCGATCGTCCGTCAAAATATTTTCGCCGAGCGCAGGTTTCGACCAATTTTCAGCCGTGTAAATCATCAATTCGGAAAGTTTTTTGTCGGGAATTTTTTCGGCACGACTTTTCAACGGCTCAAAAATTTTTTCGTCACTTGCCGCGAACAAAACCCGATTCGTCACGTTCGACGCGTCGATAATTTTCACGGCGGGGAAAATTTGTCCGATTGTGTCCGTCAAGTATTCGTTGATGTTGCCCGCGCCCGAAGCCCGCATGTTCATGTTGACGACCATAATTCCGCGTTCCGTCAAGTGATTTTTCACCAGCGAAAAAAATTCCGTCGAACTCATCTGAAACGGCGGCGAAATGTCTTGAAACGCGTCGACCAAAATCACGTCGTAAATATTTTTGTCGGCTTGCAGAAACGCCCGCCCGTCGTAAGTCACAACTTCCACGTCTTCGGGCAGTGAAAAATATTTTCGGGCAAGCGCAGTGATTTTTTCGTCAATCTCGACGCCCGTGATTTTCGATTCGGGAAAATATTTTCGGCATTGTTCGGCGAAAGTGCCCGTGCCCATGCCGAGAATCAAAATTTTTTTGCCGCCCGTCAAAATCGGTGCCGCCAACGCGTAATCGTAATAAAAGCCCGTCAAGCCGCCGTCTTTGACTTTGATTGACTGCACGCCGAATAAAACGTTCGTCGAAAAAATAATTTGGCACGGATTTTCTCTGACCTGCAAATAATTGTAAATCGATTCGTCTTCGCAGAGCAGATTTTTTTCCCAAAACGCGAAATTGCTTGCGTTGCCGAAAATCGCGCACGTCACGAAGATTATCACGGCGATTGAGCAAAAAATTTTCTTCGCGCCGATACTCACGAAATAAATTATCCCGATTAAAAGCAACACGCCCGAAAAAATCAAAAACGTTATCGCGGTGCCGACTGCGGGAATTGTTACGAACGTCGGCAGAAATGTCCCGATTATGCTGCCGATTGTGTTGAACGCGTTCAGGTTGCCGACAATTCGTCCGTTGTGTTCCAAATTATCAGTAGCAAATTTTACCAGCGATGGCGTCACGGTGCCCAAAATGAACAGCGGCGGCACAAAAATTATCATGCACGACAGGAACGCCGACCAAATCAATAAATTTGTGTCGACAGCGACAATTAACGCGCCCGCAATCGCAAGAATCAAATATTTTCCGAGCACGGGAATTGCTCCAATCCACAGCGCGGCGAAAATCAATCGGCGATAAAGTTTTGCGGGATTTTTGTCCGAATCTGCGCGTCGACCGCCCCAAACGTTGCCCAGTGCAAGCGAAATCATGATTGTGCCGATTATGATTGTCCAGACGATTTGCGACGAACTGAAATACGGCGCGAGCAGGCGTGCGGCTCCCAATTCGACTGCCATTATCGACATGCCCGAAAAAAATTCCGTGGCGTAGAGAAAATTTTTGTTGCCCAAAAGCGGCGAAGTTTGTATCATTCGTTCAGCTCCTAAAAAAATTTTTCCCGACAACTGAAAGCCGGTGGGTATCGGTAAATATCGTGCTCATTCCAAATTGGTTTATCAAATCTACTTTCTTTCAGCGAGGAAAGAAAGTAGCAAAGAAACTCGCCACTGCGCGTGGGGCGGATACGTTGTCGCAGTAAAAATGTTTCGGCTATGCGTGCCGAGAGTTGCCCGCAAATTTCGCATCACGCGAAATACGCGGGCGCGGCCGTCATCCATGACGGCCGGATATTCGTTATCAAAAATTTTTTCCTCAAGCGGAGGTGCTTACTTGATTATTTTGATTGACTACGGCGTCGGCAACCTGTACAGCGTCGCGAAAGCAGTTGCATCCGTCGGCGGTGACGTGAAAATTTCGGGCGATGTCGACGACCTTAAACGTGCCGAAAAAATTATTTTGCCCGGTGTCGGCGCGTTCGGCGACTGCATGAAAAATCTTTCCGCGACAAATTTAATTCCCGAACTCAAACGCGAAATTTCTGACGGAAAAAAAATTTTGGGTATCTGTGTCGGTCTGCAGATTTTGTTCGCGGGCAGTGAAGAAAGTCCTTGCGTCGACGGTTTGAAAATTTTCGGCGGGCAAGTCAAAAAAATTCACGCCGGCGGTTTGAAAATTCCGCACATGGGTTGGAACTCGATAAAATTCGGCGACTCGAAACTTTTTGCGGGCTTGGGCGAAAATCCGTATTTTTATTTCGTCCACAGCTATCACGCCGCGCCCGACGACAAAAAAATTATTTCCGCGACGACAACTTACGGCGAAACGGTCACCGCTGCCGTCGAACGGGAAAATATTTTCGCGACGCAGTTTCATCCCGAAAAATCCGGTGATGTCGGTTTGCGCGTCCTGAAAAATTTCGTCGACATGTAAACGGCATGACTTTAAATCAATTTAAGCGAACGATGACGACTTTCGACGAGATAGAATTTTCATATCGCGGCGAAATGTACGACTTCCAAAAAGAGCACGCCGACGATTCGCGAATCAAAATTTCCGTTTGGCATGGCGGCGACAAGCCCGAATGCGTCTATTGCGTCACGATTGTTGACGGCGAAAATTTTGTCGACGAACTTGTCAACGCGAAAATTTTTCCCGACGGCAAGTCAATCGCCACAGGCGAGGCATATATTGACGTGGAGTTTTTTACCTGAAAGATTGAATATCCGCCGAAAAGTCGACGCGAAATTAACTCCTAATTCCTAACTCCTAATTCCTAATTGCAGTTTAACGGCGCGGGTGATATACTTTTCACGTAAAAACATTTTCGGAGGTAAGACAGTGGAAGAACTCAACTTTGGTCACGGCAAGATTGTGCCCGTCAATCTCGAACACGAGATGAAATTTTCTTATATAGATTACGCAATGTCGGTTATCGTTGCCCGCGCACTGCCCGACGTTCGTGACGGATTAAAGCCCGTTCACCGCAGAATTCTTTACGCAATGCAGGAAGCCGGCATGACAAGTTCCAAGCCGTATAAAAAATCTGCGCGCATTGTCGGTGAAGTTTTGGGTAAGTATCACCCGCACGGCGACACTTCAGTTTACGACGCGATTGTTCGCATGGCACAGGATTTTTCGTTGCGCTATCAACTTGCGGACGGGCACGGCAACTTTGGTTCGGTTGACGGCGACCCTGCTGCGGCAATGCGTTACACGGAAGTTCGCATGTCAAAAATTTCCGAGCTGATGTTGGAAGACATTGACAGAGATACCGTCGATTTCGTGCCAAACTACGACGAATCACTTAAAGAGCCGTCGGTTTTGCCCGCGAAGTTTCCTCAGCTTCTTGTCAACGGCGCAAGCGGAATTGCGGTTGCAATGGCGACGAATATTCCGCCGCACAATATCGGCGAAGTCATTGACGCGACGTTGTATCTGATTGACGAACCGAACGCCTCGACGGACGAATTGATTGATATTGTTCACGGTCCCGACTTCCCGACTGCGGGCTTGATTATCGGCACGGGCGGAATTCGCGACGCTTATCGCACGGGACGCGGCTCAATCAAAATGCGGGCACGCACGGAGATTGAAAGTCTTCCGAACGGCAAAAGTCGAATTGTCGTCACGGAATTGCCGTATCAAGTCAACAAGGCGCGTTTGATTGAAAAAATTGCCGATCTTGTTCGCGAAAAGACAATCGAAGGCATAACCGACCTGCGCGACGAATCCGACCGCGAAGGTATGAGAATTGCCATTGATTTGCGCCGCGACGTGACGCCGCAAATTATTTTGAATCAACTTTTCAAACATACGCAACTGCAAGATTCTTTCGGCGTAATAATGATTGCGCTTGTTGACGGTAGCCCGCGTGTTTTGAACTTGAAAGAAATTCTGCAATACTACATTCGTCACCGCGAAGAAGTTGTAACGCGCCGCACGAAATTTGATTTAGCCAAGGCGAAGGCTCGCGCTCACATTTTGGAAGGTTTGACGACCGCCGTCAAAAATCTCGACGCGGTGATTAAAATCGTTCGTGAAAGTTCCGCCGCCGCCGATGCAAAATCTCTGCTCATGGAAACTTTCAAATTCAGCGACGCGCAGGCTCAGGCGATTTTGGATTTACGTTTGCAAAAATTGACGGGACTTGAACGCGAAAAACTTGACGCGGAATATCGCGACGTTTTGAAAGCCGTCAAACGTTTTGAAGAAATTCTCGGCGACGAAAATTTGATTCTGCAGATTATCAAAGACGAACTGATTGCCGTCAAAGAAAAATTCAACGACGAACGCCGCACGGAAATTGTTCGCGAAGAATTGACCGCCTTTGAAGCCGAAGATTTGATTAACGACGACGATATTGTTGTCACGCTCACGCACGGCGGCTACGTCAAACGAATCGACCTTACCGCCTATCGCAAGCAAAAACGCGGCGGCGTCGGCGTCACCGGCATGGGCACCAAGGAAGAAGATTTCGTCGAACAAATTTTGATTACGACGACGCATCACACGATTTTATTTTTCACGAATCGCGGCAAAGTTTTCCATCTGAAAGCGTATCAAATTGCCGAATCCGGACGCGCCGCCAAAGGTGTTCACATCAGCAATTTGTTGCAACTGGAGCCGGACGAAAAAATTACCGCCCTGATTAAAGTTCGCGAATTCGATCCGTCACGCTATCTTTTTATGGCGACGAAAAAAGGTATCGTCAAAAAAACTCAGCTGTCGGAATTCAGCTCAATGGCGAAACGCGGACTTGTTGCGCTCAAACTCGGCAAAGACGACGAACTTATCGGCGTCAAGTTCACGGAGGGCGAACGTTACGTTATTCTCGGCACCGCGCAGGGTATGGCAATTTCTTTCGCCGAAGAAGAAATTCGCTCAACGGGACGTGCCACCAAAGGTGTTCGCGGAATTCGTTTGAAAAAAGGCGACCGCGTTATCGGCATGGACAAGTTGCGTAAAGGTGCGGAAGTTTTGACCGTCAGCGAAGAAGGTATCGGCAAACGCACGCCCACCGAAGAATATCGCCCGCAATCTCGCGGCGGCAAAGGTCTTATCAACATGAAAGTCAACGAAAAAACCGGCGAAGTTGTCGGCATCAAAGTTGTCAGCCCCGACCAGGAACTTATGTTGATAACGACTGAAGGCATTGTAATTCGCACAAGCGTTGACGATATCGGTTTGCGCGGACGAAACACGCAAGGCGTTATCGTCATGAAAACCAAAGACGACGACAAAGTTGCGGCACTTGCGACCGTCACGCTCAAAAACGATTAAACTTGAACGAAAAATTTTTCGGACACAATGGCGGCGCAGTTGACCGTTTCCGTAATCGAACAGACGATTTTTAAATAAATTGTTCCGTCGCTTTTAAAGCGACCGATAAAGTTGCGGCACTTGCGACCGTTACGCTCAAAAACGATTGAACTTTGAATAAAAAAATTTTCCCCGACGTTCAAAGCGTTGGGGATTTTTTTGTGGACAGTTTCAGCAAAGAATTGTAGAATCATTCCACATCAACATTACACGGAGATTTTGAAATGCGCAAAAGATGGATTGTCAAAGAATCTGACACGGAAGTTGTTCAAAAAATTTCGTCGGAGTTGGGCGTCAGCGAATTGACGGCGAAAATTTTGGTTCATCGCGGAATCAAAGACGCTCAAGCCGCGAAAAATTTTTTGGAGCCGGAAGCTGCTCCGTTCAATGATCCGTTCATAATGAAAGGCATGAGAGTTGCCGTCGACAGAATCAAACGGGCTTTGTCCGACGACGAAAAAATTTTCATTTACGGCGACTACGACGTTGACGGGATGAGCGCGTCGGCAATTTTGGTTCGCACGCTTACACGACTCGGCGCACGCGTTGATTCGTACATTCCCGACCGCAGCGAAGGTTACGGCTTGAATATTCCCGCGTTGAAAAAAATTGCGGCTCAAGGTTGCAATTTGCTGATAAGCGTCGATTGCGGTATCACCAACGAAAACGAAATTTCTGCGGTGAAAGATTTGCTCGACGTGATTGTTACCGACCACCACTTACCCGCGCTCGACGAAGTTCAATCTGCCGTTGCCGTCGTCAATCCGAATCAACACGGCTGTCCTTATCCCGCGAAAAATTTGTGCGGTGCCGGTGTCGCTTTCAAACTCAGTCAAGCGTTGAATTTGGAACTGCGCGGCGTCGACGTGCAAAACTACACCAAGGACATTGAAATTGCGGCAATGGCGACCGTGGCGGATATTGTTCCGCTCGTCGGCGAAAATCGCAAAATTGTTCGCATGGGTCTTCGCGAAATGGGACGGACGAAATGTATCGGACTTCACGCGTTGATTTGGGCGTCGGGTCTCATCGGCAAAAAAATTTCTGCGGGACAAGTTGCGTTCCAAATTGCTCCGCGCTTGAATTCCGTCGGCAGACTCAAAACAGCTCGCGAAGGTTTGAAACTTTTGTTGACCGAAGACGCGGACGAGGCGAAAACTTTGGCACGACAATTCAACAAACTCAATCAACAGCGCAAGGACATTGAAACTGATATTTTAACTGCGGCCGTCGAACAAGTTAAACTTATGCGCGAACAACGCGGCGGCAATTTAAATTCGCTGGTTGTTTCGGGCATGAATTGGCTTGAAGGCGTTATCGGGTTGACCGCGTCAAAAATCGTCGAACGTTACAACTTGCCGACAATTATTTTGACGACGCGGGACGGAATCACGGCACGCGGCTCGTGTCGCTCAATTCCCGCGTTGCACATGAAAAACGCGCTTGATTCGATGAACGATCTTTTTGAGCAATACGGCGGACATTCGCAGGCGGCGGGCTTGACTATCGCGGTTAAAGACATTCCCGAACTTGCGGCACGCTTTGACGAATATGTCAGCCGAAACTTAAGCGACGAAGATTTTTTGCCGATACTCAACGTCGACGAAATTATTCACCCCGCGCAGATCAGTTTCGACGTGGCGAAGGAATTTGACCGTTTCGAGCCATACGGTTTGGGAAATCCGCATCCCGTGCTTGCCTGCAAAAATGTTCGCGGTTCGTCGGCAAAAACCATGGGACGCGACAACGTTCACTTGAGCTTTGACATTGACGAAAACATTCGTGCAGTTGCGTGGAATTGCGGAAGTCTTGCGCCGCTTGTCGAAAGTGAATCGCTTGATTTGGCGTATGAGCCTGAAGTAAACGAGTGGCAGGGCGAATTGCGAATTCAATGCAACGTGTCGAGTTTGGAGCCGACTGTTGCGGAGGGCGAACTTTTTCCCGACCGCGAACAACTTTTGGACGTGTACAATTTTTTGCGTCGCACGGTCAAAGAACGAGAAAATTTATTTAACAAAATTGACGGCGACAACACTCTTGTTCCGTGTCCCTTCAATCTGTGCGCGTTGGTTCGGGCTTTCAACAACGACACGGGCAAAAATTTTTCGACGTATGCTTTTGACTGCGCGATTAACGTTTTCGAGGAATTGGGCTTGATGACGATTGACCGCGACAAAAAAATTTTCCGCATGATTCGCCCGAAAAACAAATTGGACTTGCGGAACTCGCGAACATTTCGACTGGGCAGCGAACAAAACGAAATGTCACCGCCCGCCGTCGGAGCGAAAATAATTCAGCTGAATTCGGCGACGAAATTACGGCTCGCAAAATAATGCATAAAGTTTAAGCCGTGCAGACAACCTGCGCGGTTTTTTTGTTGCGACAAAGGCGACCGACAACCCAAAAATTTTTGCACGCTTGACAAAACAATCCGGCAATATACAATGTCAACGATTCGATTTTTGCAGGGAGGTTTTATTTTGTCCGACGAAAAATTGATAACCGTCATAACCACCGTTTACAACAAGGCGCAATATTTGGAAACGTGGGCAGTTTCCGTTGCAAGCCAAACTTATCTGAGTAAAGCGCGCATAATCGTGATTGATGACGGCTCAACCGACGACAGCGTTGCACTGATTCAAAAATACGCCGCCAAATACGGAATCCCCGTCGAAATTTTTGTTCACGAAAAAAATTGCGGGCTGTTGCGCACGATTTTGGATGCTTATCATTTGCTCGACACGAAATATTTCACGGTGCTCGACGCGGACGATTATTGGCTCTCGGAGCGAAAACTCGAAAAAGCCGTCACGTTTCTGGAAGCGCACGAAGATTATACTATTTACGCATCAAATTACTTGAAGGAAAATATCGGCGAAAAAAGTAGAATCGGATTTCCTATGGACTTACCGAATCAAACTTTCGTCAGCGCGGACGAAATGGCGCCTTATCATTTTCAAACGATTGCAACTGTTTTCAGGAATTTTTTTACGCCCGAACTCTTAACCGAAATGGAGCGAGTTTCAAGAGGCAGAAAAGTTCACGTTTGTGAAACCGATCCGTTCAGAAATTTTTTGGCGTTCCACTTCGGCAAAGCTTATTTTGAAAATTCTCTTGATGCAGCATGGCGGTCAAATATCGGAGCATACGGCACCTTAACCGACCTTGAAAAGGCTTTGAATATAATGCAGGAGCATTGGCAAATGTTTGAGTTCTACAAAAAAAATTTCGGTAAGGACAAAAATGCGGCTCATGCTCTTAATTTGTGTGTACTTTTTTACCTGCAGTCGGCAGACATTTTTGCCAACATGTTGAAACATTGTACGCTGTTTGAATTTCGCGGCGGAAAATATTTTCGCGACAGATTCTTTGATTACGGCGAGACTGACGTTGACAAAATCGTCAATGCCCTCCTTGAACAGACGAAACTTTTGCGGCAGATTGGATTCAGACTTGTCGAATGAAATATTTTCATTGAACTTAAATTGGACGGTGACCGGTTGTCATGAAAAATTTTCGTGAAAAGTCCGCCGAGGAAAACAAGTACACGTCGACGGGCATAAAGTTTTGGCGGCATCGTGGCGCAATGGAAACTTACAGGCGCGGCGAACCGTTTTCGATAATTTCAACGCACGTTTCGCCCGAAGGTCATTGCAATTTGTCTTGCCCGTATTGCAGCGTTTCAAAACGTAAAGTCAACGAGCGCATTGAACTTTCGACGATAAAAAATTACGTCTTGATGTTGAAAAAATTCGGACTGAAAGCTGTCATCTTGACGGGCGGCGGTGAGCCGACTCTTTACCCGAAATTCAACGAGCTTGTTCGTTGGCTGGCGGAACAAAATTTATCCGTCGCGCTGATAACCAACGGCACAAATATTCCACGCGTCGACACGGAACTTTGGAAAATTTTTTCGTGGGTGCGCGTGAGTTTGAATTTTTTCCCGAACTTCAAAGACGTAATCAAATTTCCCGAAATAAGCGGCGTACTCGGCGCGTCGATGGTTTATATCGGGCAAAGCGTCGACGAAATCAAAGATCTTGCCGAATTCATTCCCGACCGCGTGAAATATATTCGCGTCCTGCCGAATTGCCTTCATGAGCAAGAAAAATTGCTTGCTGAACACGAACGCATAGAAAAAGTTTTGCGCGAGGTTAATGACAAAAGATTTTTTCAGCAGTTCAAAGTTCACGAAGTTCCCCGTGCGAAAATTTGTCATCAAGCGTATTTCCGTCCGTACCTGAGCGAAGTCAACGGCGGGACGGTTTTTCCTTGTGACAGTTTGGTTTTGAACGAGGCGCAGGCACATTTCAACGAACGCTATGCGATTTGCCCTGCGGCAGACGTTGAAAAATTTTTGCGTCGGGAAATTCAAATGAAGTTTGACCCCGAGCAAGCTTGTCGCGGTTGCGTTTTCGCCGGAAACGTAAATTTGCTTGACGATTGGTTTCATAACGGCACGAATCATTTTGACGAATACAAGGAGCCGCTGACGCATGAAGAATTTGTATGACGAAAATTATTTTGAACGCGGTATCGAAAACAAAAAAAGTTGCTACACGAATTACCGCTGGATTCCTGAGCTGACAATTCCGTTGGCGTTCAGCATGATTGAATATCTCAACATTTTGCCTGACGAAAAAATTTTGGATTTCGGTTGCGCCAAAGGTTATC
This sequence comes from Selenomonadaceae bacterium, assembly GCA_017470715.1. Classification (GTDB taxonomy): domain Bacteria; phylum Bacillota; class Negativicutes; order Selenomonadales; family Selenomonadaceae; genus Quinella. The sequence continues at coordinate 18,531 of JAFUYE010000112.1, read as the reverse complement.
TGGTCAAAGCGTTCAGGCTGTTGCACCGACAAGCTTTCGGCTACGACATTTCCGATTATGCCAAACAGAGCGCGCCTTATGAAGTGAAAAAATTTTTCGTCGAAAGTTACGAGGGCGATTACGATTGGGTTATTTCCAAAGACGTTTTCGAACACGTGCCTTACGAGGAGATTGACGACCTCTTGAAAAAACTTTCGCATTCAACGCGGAAAATGTTTTGCATAATTCCTTTGGGCGAAAACGGGCAGTATGTTGTTCCCGCCTACGAATTGGACGTTACGCACATTATCCGCGAAGATTTGAATTGGTGGCGCGAAAAATTTTCGACTAACGGTTTCGTCGTGCGGGAGGCAACTTACACCGCTCCGCACATCAAAGAAAATTGGAGCAACTGGGAACGCGGCAACGGTTTCTTTACGTTGGAGAGTCGACACGCAAATTTTTGAAGTAAAGATTGCCCGTCGCAAAAAATTGACGATTCAACCCGTGCAGACAATCTGCGCGGTTTTTTAGTTCAAACTATCGATCTATCGATCTAACGATCTAACGATCTAACGATCTAACAATCTTTTTTCTGTGGACAGTTTCCGTAAAGAATTGTACAATCAATCAGCAATAAATTTATTACGCGGCGCATTGGGGGCGATATTATGAACGACAAGGGCAAGCCGCCCGTCACTATAGAATCACTCATTAAAACGGTCAAAGGTTACATGCCGGAAGCTGATACGGGCATGATTGAACGCGCTTGGCTTGTGGCGAAGGAAGCACACGCGGATCAAAAACGTTCGTCGGGCGAACCGTACATAAATCACCCGCTCAACGTCGCGGCGATTTTGGCGGAAATGCAACTCGACGACAAGACGATAGCCGCCGCGCTTTTGCATGACGTGGTTGAAGACACAATTTTTACGTTTGACGAAGTGGAAGATATGTTCGGCAGTGAAATTGCCCTGCTCGTCGACGGCGTGACGAAAATCGGCAAAATTTATTTCCAAACCAAAGAGCAACAGCAAATCGAAGCGTACCGAAAATTAATCATCGCGACGGCAAAAGATCTGCGCGTCATCTTGATAAAACTTGCCGACAGACTTCACAACATGCGCACGCTGAAATTCGTCAACAAAGACAAACAGCAACGCATTGCAAAAGAAACGCTCGAACTTTACGCGCCGTTAGCAAACCGACTCGGCATCTCGAACATCAAATGGGAACTCGAAGATTTATCTTTGCGCTATCTGGAACCCGACATTTATTATGATTTGGTCGAACACGTCAAGCAGAAACGGCAGGAACGTCAAATTTATATCAGCGAAGCCGTGCGGCTAATCGAAGAAGAATTCGACGAACTGGAAATTCACGCGTCAATCAGCGGGCGTGCAAAACATTTCTACAGCATCTACAAAAAAATGATGCGCGACCACAAAGGTATCGGCGAAATTTACGACTTGTCCGCCGTGCGAATTTTGGTTGACGACGTGAAGGACTGCTACAACGTTTTGGGCGTGATTCACTCGAAGTGGCGACCGATTCCCGGCAGATTCAAAGATTATATCGCCGTGCCGAAAAGCAACGGTTATCGCTCGTTGCACACGACGGTTATGGCTCTCGGTTATCCGCTTGAAATTCAAATTCGCACGTTCGCCATGCACAAAATTTCCGAATACGGCGTTGCGGCACATTGGAAGTACAAAGAGAGCGGCTCCAGCAAACCCGCCACAAGTGACCGCGACCAAAAAATTTCGTGGCTGCGGCAGATGGCGAAGTTGCAAAAAGAAATTCGCGACCCGAAAGAATATCTCGAAGCGTTGAAGTTGGATTTCTTCAGCGACGAAGTTTTTGTATTCACGCCCGGCAAAGATCTGGTTGTCCTGCCACGCGGTTCAAACCCGATTGATTTCGCTTACAGAATTCACACGGAAGTTGGTCACCACTGCGTTGGCGCGAAAGTCAACGGGCGTATCGTTCCGCTTGAATACAAACTTCAAAACGGCGATTTCGTCGAAGTCGTCACGAACAAATCAAACAACGGCCCAAGTCGCGATTGGCTCAATATCGTTGCGTCAAGTGACACGCGCACAAAAATTCGGGCGTGGTTCAAACGCGAAAACCGCGACGAAAACATTGCCAACGGACGCGAACAGATTGATTCGGAACTTAAAAAACTCGGTTACACGCCGAAAGAATTGCTCAAGGAAAATCGGCTTGCGGAAGTTGCCAAAATGATGAAAATTCCGAACGAAGAAGATTTACTCGCGGGCGTCGGTTACGGCGGGACTTCGATTCATTCGGTGATAACAAAGCTTGTCGAACTTCATAAAAAAGATTTGGCTGAACACATGCCGCCCGAAGTTTCCGCGTTGCTTGCCGAAATAAAAGTTATTCCCGAACGCAAAATCAAAAATTCCGAACAAGGCGTTTTGGTCGAAGGCGAAAGCGGTTTTGTCGTGCGGCTGGCGAAATGTTGCAACCCGATACCCGGCGACGAAATTTCCGGTTACGTCACTCGCGGGCGCGGCGTTTCCGTGCACAGAGCCGACTGCCCGAATATTTTAAACGGCGTCACAGATGTCAATCGCATGATTGAAGTCAGCTGGGACGGCACGGGCGATAAAGTTTACGTTGTCGAGCTGGAAATTGTTTGTACGGATAAATCGGGCGTGCTTGCCGAATTAATCGCCGTGCCGACCGAAATGAAACTCAACATGCATTCGATTCACGCGGTGCCCAATCGCAACAACAAAACGTCGACGGTTTTGCTTGGCGTCGAAGTCAACAACGCCGCGCAGGTTAATTCGCTAATGAATAAATTGCGGCGCGTCGAAAATGTTTTCAGCGTCACGCGACCGATGAAAAATCAATTAGGAATTAGGAATGAGGAATGAGGAATTAAAAATCCCCGAAACAATTCCTAATTCCTAATTCCACATTCCTAATTGCCTTTTGGAGGTGTTCGGTTGGACGGAATTTATTTGATATTGGTCATGATTGTCACGGGCGGCGCAATCGCTTTTATCGGCGACAAACTCGGTACCAAAATCGGCAAAAAACGTCTGTCGATTTTCGGACTGCGACCGCGTCATACATCAATGATAGTAACCGTTTTGACGGGCTCCCTGATAACCGCGCTGTCAATCGGATTTATGGCACTCATCTCGCAAAACGTGCGCACGGCTCTTTTCGGCATGGACGAACTGCGCGCCACAATGACTTCGACGCTCTCGGAATTGGATGCGGCAACCGAAGAACTTTTCAAAGCGCAAACCGAATTCGAGCGGGCTAACGAAAATTTACGCGAATCAAAAGAAGAAATTTTGTCGCTCAAAGACGAACAGGAAACACTTCGCGCCGAATCCGATCGACTTAAAGAGGAAGGCGCACGACTTGAATCGACGAACTCCGAACTTGCCGCGCTCAACGAAAATCTTTCCGGCACGAACGCCGCACTTGAGCAGGACAATAAAAAACTCGGCGAATTCAACATAACGTTAAGCGCGGACAACGAAAAACTTTCCGCAGACAATGCGAAACTTTCGGGCGACAACGAAAAACTTACCGCAGACAATTCCGAACTTGAAGAACGCAACAAACATCTGCGCGACGGTTTAATTGCAATTCGCGAAGGCGATATAACTTTGCGTGCTGGCGAACTTTTGGCGAGCGGAATTTTCAAAGCCGGTATGACTGCCGACGAAATTGCCGACGAAATCAACGAGCTTGCCGAAGTCGCCACGCAAAATCTTATTCAGCGTTTCGGCGAAAGCGAAGGCGACAATAATTCCGTTTGGATTTATCAGCCGGAATTGCAACGCGTCATCGGCGAACTTGAAAACAGCGGGCGCGATATGGTTTTGCGAATCACGGCGGCGGGCAATATCGTTCGCGGCGAACCCGTGCGCGCTACGTTGCAACTTTATCCCAACGAACAAATTTTCAGCAAGGGCGAATTGGTTCTTTCAAAAAGTTACGAAGTCAATTCCGAAACCGCGCTTGAAGTCGTCGTGCGTGATTTTCTTATGTCGGTTAATCGGGCGGCTGTCGACAAAGGAATTTTGGCAGATCCGCTCACGGGCAGCGTCGGGCGATTGGACGGCGAACAACTTTATGAAATTTTCGGCGCGATAACGTCGGCACGCGGAAAAATTTCGTTGACTGCCTACGCACTCGAAGATACCACGTCACAAGGGCCGCTCCGTTTGAAAATAAAAGTCACGCAAAGAGGTGGCACTCAATGAACGTCATGGGCATTGACCCCGGACGCGACAAATGCGGTGTTGCAATTTTAAATTCCGACGGCGAAATAAAATTTCAACGCGTCGTTGTGACGGACGAACTTGCCGACGTGCTGAAAAATTTGGCGGCGCAATTCGATATACAAACCGTGATTTTGGGCGACGGGACAACGCATAAATCTGCGGCTCAAAAAATTTCTGCGGCGGGCTTAAATTTTCAACTTGTCGACGAAAAACACACGACCGAAGAAGCGCGACGATTGTATTGGAAAAAAAATCCTCCGAGCGGCTGGCGAAAATTTTTGCCGACATCAATGCAAGTTCCGCCGGAACCCGTCGACGCCATTGTCGCGGAAATTTTGGTTAAAAGATTTTTGGAGATACGAACATGAACAATCAAACTCAACGCCCCGAATGGGACGAATATTTTTTGAACATTGCCCGCGAAGTCGGCAGACGCGCAACCTGTCTTCGTCGACGTTACGGCGCGATTATCGTCAAGGACAAAATCATCATCAGTTCCGGCTACAACGGCGCACCACGCGGCGAAACGAATTGCATTGACAGCGGCATTTGCGAACGCGAGCGGCTCCATGTGCCCAAAGGCGAACGCTACGAGCTTTGTGTTGCCGTGCACGCCGAACAAAACGCGATTATCAATGCCGACCCCGAAAAAATGAACGGCGCGACGATTTACATTGTCGGCGTGAATTGTGCGGACGGCTCCACGGCGTCGGGCGAACCGTGTAAACTTTGTCGACGCATGATTGTCAATGCCCGCCTTGCCAAAGTCGTTTACCTTGACCGCGACGGAAAAATTGTCGTCAAAGCTCCGAACGAAATTCACGATTAAACATCCAAACAAAAGAGGCCGTCACGGATGACGGCCTCTGCCGACGCATTTGCGTGATGCAAATACCGTCGGCCAAATTGCTGACGAAACGGCTTTTCATCGTGATAACGCACCGTTCGCCCGCCGCGTAGGCGAAGGCGAACTGGTGAGCGTTCGCGTTTTCTTTGCTACTTTCTTTGTCTGCACAAAGAAAGTAGATTACAAAAACGCAAATCAACGAACGCGCCAAATCGAAGTTGACGCACCACAACCGTCTACTGTAACCGCCGGCGTCACAAGCGAAGAAAGTAACATTAAATCTTGCAGGAAAATCGTAACGTTGACAGAATAACTTTTTCGCAAGGAGGTGCGCAAGATGCTTTACGCGATGATTGACGTTGGCTCCAACACGATTCGTATGGCAATTTACGACATTGACGGCGACCGCGTCGAAATGCTCATGAAGAAAAAACACACAGTCGGACTTGCCTCTTACGTGCGCGATGGCGTGATGCAACGGCAGGGCATTGACAAAGTCGTTGAGATTATCGGCGAGTACCGTCACTTTTTGGACGATTTCGGGATAATGCACGTCACTGCATTTACCACTGCCGCCTTGCGAAATTCGGTCAACGGTTCCCAAGCAGTCGACGAAATTTCTTTGCGCACGGGGATAAATATTATTTTGATGAGCGGCGACGACGAAGCGACTTTCGATTTTATCGGCGCGACGCACAACATCACCGACGAAAAAGGTTTGCTTATCGACATAGGCGGCGGCTCCACGGAAATTGTTTATTTCGAAGATCAACAAATTCGCGTCAAAGCAAGCCTGCCAATCGGTTCGTTGAGTTTTCACACGCGTTATACGGGCGTTCACATTTTGCCCAGTGCCGTCGAAATTGCCGAAATGTATGCCGAAGCCGAAGCGACCGTCAGCGCGGTCAAAGAATTCCAAGCCGTAAGTCACGCACAAATTTGCGGTATCGGCGGCACGTTCAAAGGCGCAATGGCTCTGTATAATTCAATGTACGGAATGTCCCGACAAAATATGCGCATGGAAGTTCGGCGAATTCAAGACATATTGCACCGTTTCCGTCGCGACCACGAGCTGATTGTTCCCGACAAAATTTTATTGATGAAAACCGTCCCCGAACGAATGCATACGTTTATGCCCGGTTTGGTTATTGCGGACGTGCTTGCGAAACGTTTCGGCAGTTTGAGCATAATTTACAGCGATTCGGGCGTGCGCGAAGGTTATATCTACGACAAAATTATCGACAAAGATTTTTTCTGAACCCTATGATTCGCGGCAATGACGCTTGAAAAATTTCAACGTTGCGGCGCGAAAATTCAATACGACATTACGTTATCGCATAAAGAATTTTTTTAGGGAGCTGATACAGTGATTCTGATTGACAAAAACACCAAAGTTATCGTTCAGGGCATCACGGGCAAGGCGGCGACTTTCCACACCAAACAAATGCTTGCTTACGGCACGAAAATCGTCGGCGGTGTGACGCCCGGCAAAGCGGGACAACTCGTCGAAGGAATTCCCGTGTTCAACACCGTTGTCGACGCCGTCAACGCCACGGGAGCCACCGCATCGGTTATTTACGTGCCGGCACCGTTCGCCGCAGATTCGATCCTTGAGGCCGTCGACGCGGGTTTGGAATTGGTTGTCTGCATTACCGAACACATTCCCGTTTTGGACATGGTCAGAGTTCGCCGTTTCATGGAAGGCAAAAAGACTCGACTTATTGGTCCGAATTGCCCCGGCATCATGACGACGGGCGAAGCAAAACTCGGCATTATCCCCGCCAACGTGCAAAAACGCGGACACGTCGGATTGGTTTCACGTTCCGGAACTTTGACTTACGAAGCGGCATTTCAACTGCAAAACGCGGGTATCGGCATCACAACTTCAGTCGGTATCGGCGGCGACCCCGTCAAGGGCATGGATTTTATCGACGTGTTGCAACTGTTCAAAGACGACCCCGACACGAAAGCCGTCTTGATGATTGGCGAAATTGGCGGCAACGCTGAAGAAACTGCGGCGCAATGGATTTCCGAAAACATGCCCGACAAACCCGTTGCGGCATTTATCGCGGGCAGGCAGGCTCCCGAAGGCAAACGCATGGGGCACGCGGGCGCGATTATCAGCGGCGGCAAAGGCACTGCGGCGGACAAAATCAAAGCGTTGAACGCTGTCGGAATTCAAGTTGCCGACACAGTTACTCACATCGGCGATACCGTCGTCGACACGCTCACGCGCGCAGGTCTTTACGAAGTTTGTCACACGTGCTGAAAAATTTTTTCGTCTACAAAAAACCCCGTCGATTACGGCGGGGTAATTTTTTATGTGTTCGTTTCGATTGATTCAATTTCGATTTTGGCAACCGCAATGTTTCTATTTAACGACGGAAATATATCACCGTTCAAATTGCCTTAGAGGCTGTTGGTAAATTAATTAACGCCGAACTTGAGGCCGCACAGGACGTGGCAAATGCGCGCTGGCAAGCATTTGCGCCCGTGGTATTTCGCGTGATGCGAAATGCACGGGCACGAGCGGCACGCGTTGCCTATTACTCCGATTTGCGAGACGGTAGCCGCACGCCGCGCAGGCGCGAACTTCTTTGCTACTTTCTTCCTTCGCTGGAAGAAAGTAGATTTCAAAAACTCAAAGTCACGAACACGCCGAATCGAAGTAACAAACTTTGACACTTTACCAATAACCCCTAAGAAATAATTTCCTCGACAACGCGTCGGGGATTTTTTGTTTGGAAATTTCGCCGTGACGGTGTAGAATAGGCGCGTTTGAAAATTTTGGGCGAAGGAGCGAATTTTAATGCCCGTTATGGAATATTTGGAGCGCAATGCCGCACTTTACGGCGACGAAGTTGCGCTGGTCGAATTGAATCCGACGGTTGCCGACGGTCGACGCATGAGCTGGAAAGAATTCAGCTTGATTGAGTCGAATTCTTTTGCGCCGTATCGTCGCGAAATAACTTGGCGCGTTTTCGACGAAAAGGCGAATCGTTGCGCGAATCTGCTGATTGAACGCGGCGTGCGTCGCGGCGAAAAAGTTGCGATTTTAATGTACAACTGCCTTGAATGGTTGCCGATTTATTTCGGCGTGCTCAAAGCCGGTGCCATTGCCGTGCCGTTCAATTTCCGTTACGACGCGGCGGAAATTCTTTACTGCGCGGAACTTGCCGAAGTCGACGTGATTATTTTCGGCTCGGAATTTATCGGGCGTATCGAAACCAATGCCGAACGTTTGAGCAAAGGACGCTTATTGATTTACGTCGGCGACAACTGCCCAAGTTTCGCGGAAAGTTATCACATCATGGTTGACGATTGTTCAAGCGTCAAACCGATGGTCGGCGGCATAAGCGAAGACGATTTCGGCGCGATTTATTTTTCTTCGGGCACGACGGGCTTTCCGAAGGCAATTTTGCACAAACACAAATCTTTGACGCAGGCGGCGCAAATGGAGCAGAAACACCACCGCACGGCTCGGCAAGACAACTTCCTGTGCATACCGCCGCTGTATCACACGGGCGCGAAGTTTCATTGGATGGGCTCACTCGTCGCCGGTTCCAAAGCGGTTTTGCTCAAAGGCACGAAGCCCGAAATTATTCTCGACGCCGTGTCAAAGGAACAATGTACAATCGTCTGGTTACTCGTGCCGTGGGCGCAGGACATTGTTGACGCTCTCGACCGCGGCGACTTGAAACTCGAAAATTACAAGCTTGACCAGTGGCGATTGATGCATATCGGCGCGCAACCCGTTCCGCCAAGCTTGATTCGTCGTTGGAAAAAATATTTCCCGCATCATGAATACGACACGAACTACGGCTTGAGCGAATCGACCGGCCCGGGCTGTGTGCATCTCGGTCTGGAAAATATTTCCAAAGTCGGAGCAATCGGCGTGCCCGGTTATCGTTGGGAATGCAAAATCATCGACGAAGACGGTCAAAAAGTTTTTCGCGGTGCAGTCGGCGAACTGTGCGTGAGAGGTCCCGGCGTCATGACGTGTTATTACAACGACCCGAAAGCTACGGCGGAAGTTTTGACGAAGGACGGCTGGCTTTTGACGGGCGACATGGCTCGACAGGACGAAGACGGATTTTATTTCCTCGTCGACCGCAAGAAAGATGTTATCGTCAGCGGCGGCGAAAATATTTATCCCGTGCAAATCGAAGACTTCCTGCACAAGTTCAACAAAATCAAAGACGTTGCGGTTATCGGTTTGCCCGACAGACGACTTGGCGAAATTTCTGCCGCGATTATCGAACTTCAACCGAATGTCACCTGCACCGAGGAAGAAATCAATAATTTCTGTCTCGAATTGCCGCGTTACAAACGTCCGAAGAAAATTATTTTCGCCGAAGTGCCGCGCAACGCCACGGGTAAAATCGAAAAGCCCGCACTTCGCAAACGTTACGGCGCAGACAGGCTCGTCGAACAGGAAAATCGCAGTTGAGCTGTTAGCTGTCAGCTGTCAGCTGTCAGCTTTTAGGGTAACGATTTTTCCTGAAAGCTAAAAGCTATAAGCTGAAAGCTCAAACCGAATACTCACACGAAGGAGCGAATTTTATGGCGGATTTACTTTACACAATCAAAGCGAACACTCCCAAAGAAGAAATCATCAAGCAACTGCGCGAACACCCCGAAATTAAATTCGTGTCGCTTATCGGAATTGACCTTGCCGGCAACGATACCGACGAAAAAATTCCCGTGCGCATTTTCATGAAAGACATCGACGAATTTTACGCGGGACGTGCTGTCCAAACCGACGGCTCAAGTGTCGTTTTGCCCGGTATCGCCACGTTGAACAACGCGAAAGTTGATATGCCCGTCGACCCGAATGTTAATTGGTTTGTCGATTACAATTTTGAACACTACGACAACGAAACAAATCGTCCCGTCGGCACGTTGCGAATTCCGGGATTTTTGATTCACGAAGGCAAACGCGTCGACTCCCGCGCAGTTTTGACGGATACGCTGGTTAATGTCAAGCGCGAATTGGTAAATTTGTTTCACCGTCACCCCGATATTGACGGACTTGCGGTCAGCGGCAAAGAAGTTATCGATATTGCATTCACTTCGGCGACGGAACTTGAATTTTGGGTAAAAACTCCGCTCGAAGAAGCCTCCGTCGAAGAAATGAGCGCGGCGGAAATTATGCAGGAACAATATTGGGAACGCACGCATGGTGCCGTTCGTTGCGCGCTTGAACAGGCGATTTTGGAACTCGATAAATACGGTCTCAAAGTTGAAATGGGTCACAAAGAAGTTGGCGGTTTGAAAGCTCAAATCGACGAGTCGGGACATTTAACGCACGTTTGCGAACAGCTCGAAATCGATTGGAAATTTGCAGACGCCGTTCAAGCCGCCGATAACGAAATTGTCGTTCGCACCGTCGTCAAAGAAATTTTCCGCGCAAACGGTCTCGAAGTCACTTTTAAAGCAAAACCGATGATTGGACTTGCCGGCAACGGTGAACACACGCACATTGGGCTTGCCGCGATAACCGCCGACGGTTCTGTTAAAAATTTGTTCGCCGCGAAAAATCCTGCCGAAGACTACATGAGTGCCGTCGGTTACGGCGCGTTGATGGGCTTGCTCAAATATTACGAGGTCATAAATCCGTTCGTCAGCGCAACAAATGATTCGCTTAACCGTTTGAAGCCCGGTTTTGAAGCTCCCGTGTGTATCGTCACGAGTTTGGGCAATTCGCCGAAAATCCCGGCTCGCAACAGAACAATTTTGGTTAGTTTGATTCGCGACCTTGAAAATCCGATGGCGACGCGTTTTGAACTGCGCGGTTGCAATCCCTACACGAATATTTATCTGGTGCTTGCGGCAAGTTATTCGGCGATTCTCGACGGCGTAAAAATGGCGGTCAATCACAAGACAAGCGAACTTCTTGCCGAACTTTCAAAAGACGCGGGCGACGACGGTTTTTATCTCGAAAAAAATCGCGCTTATCGCTCCGAGAAAGATGTTTTTGTCGACTTCACGCAAGAGGAACGCAATCGACTTTTCGGCAAGCCGCCCGCAACCGTTTGGGAAAATATGGAAGCTCTGAACAAATTCCCCGACAAAGTCAAAGTTATTTCTTGCGGCGGCGCGTTGCACGAACGAATTATCAACGGTTTTCGCGAAGGTGCCCTGTTGCGTTGGAAAACCGAATTGATTTCGCGGATTTTGCCCGAATTGCGCGGGATTGTTCGTAAGGCGAAAAAAATTGATTCGGATTTCGTCACGGACTTGGACGCGTACAACTGGAATAAAATTTTCAAGTTGCGTGCCGAACTCGCCAAAGATTCTATCGACGAAAAATCTTTGTTCACGCAACTGGTTAATGCACTTCACGCGGGCGAATTTGAAACCGCGTCGGCTCTGCAAGTTGAGATTTACGAGAAAATTGAGGAGCTGAAGACTCTTTACGACGCTTACGAAAAAAATATCATCTGAAACGTTTCGCGCAATAAAAAATTCCCCCGACAATCGGTCGAGGGCTTTTTTGTTTGAGCGATTGAAATTTTTCTGATATAATCCCGTCAATGCCGCGCCTCTCAACGGCGGTAACGCTTGAGGAGGGAGGTGACAACATGGTGGATATCCTCACGCAGATCGGCATAGACGTAGTTGCTATTGTTATCGGCGGGTTAATCCTCGATTACATTATCAACAAACGTCGCTGAGCGGCAGAAACAACTGACTTATTGCCCCGGACAATCGGATTAGTCAACCGATTAGGCAAAACGAAGCCCCCGCACGGTTAGTCACGCCGACGGGGGTTTTCGTTTGGTGAAACATGATGGAACTGCTATTCTCACGCAATGCAGTTGTCGCTTATTCAGCAACGCCAATTTATCACACGCCCGTTATTTTGTCAACGCCGCTCTCTTTGAATGAATTATGTTTCGCCCGATTGAATAAATCGCCGTCACGCTGTAAAATTTTGCCGAGGAGTGATTGTTATGACAGGTTACAATATTCAGCTTGATTGGGACGACGAAGCAAAAGTTTGGATTGCGACAAGCGACGATATTGCCGGCTTGATTCTTGAGGACGAATCCGCAGATAAATTGATTCAGCGTATAATGCTCGCTGCACCCGAAATTATCAAACTGAACGGAGTTGAAAAGCGTCAAAATTTTTATTTCCATTGCGACAGACACGAAAGAGTGGCGTTGGCATAAATGGCTGAGTATGAGAAAAAAGTTCGCGTTGTTTTAACCGAAAACGGCTGTAAGTTCATTCGTCACGGCAAAGGCGACCATGACATTTGGTACAGCCCGATAACCGACAAAAATGTTACCGTCGACGGAAAAATCAAGTCAAGACACATGGCAAACGAGATTTTAAAGCAATGCGGCATAAATTATCGTTTCTGAAACGTTTCGCGCAATAAAAAATTCCCCCGACAATCGGTCGAGGGTTTTTTTTGTTTGAGCGATTGAAATTTTTCTGATATAATCCCGTCAATGCCGCGCCTCTCAACGGCGGTAACGCTTGAGGAGGGAGGTGATTATCGTGTTAGAGAGCCTCACTCAGTTCGGCTTTGACGTTCTGGCGATCGTGGTCGGCGGTCTTATCCTCGACTACATCATCAACAAACGTCGCTAAGCGGCAGAAACAACCGGCTTATTGCCCCGGACAATCGGATTCACCAACCGATTAGGCAAAACGAAGCCCCCGCGCAGGTCACCATCCCGCACGGGGGTTATTCGTTTTGGTGAAATCATGTTAGAACTGCGAGCCTCACGCAGTGCAGTTGTTGCTTATTCAGCAAAGCCAATTTATCACACGCCCGTTATTTTGTCAACGCCGCTCGCTTTGAATGAATTATGTTTCGCCTGATTGAATAAATCGCCTTCACGCTGTAAAATCGCGTCAAGGAGTGATTAAAATGTCTGAAATGCAAACTTTAGCGCAAGAGAACATTGACGCGAACAAAATTATAAACTTCGCGCCCGCCGAACTGAAACTTTTCAAGGACGAACTCGACAAACAGCTCGCAGAAGGCAACGGAATCGACATTTTGCGGGCAATTCGCAACGCCCATTATCTTGCAATGCTTGAACGCGGCTTCAAACAAATGCGCGAAGGTCGCTGCCAAGCTCATGAATTAATCGAGGTTGATGACGATGAATAAACTGTGGTCTGACGCCGGCTGGGAACATTACCTTTACTGGCAAAATCAAGACAAAAAGACGCTCAATCGCATCAACAAACTGATTCAAGACATTGAACGCAACGGCGCATTGGTCGGAATCGGCAAACCCGAAAAACTTTTGCACAGTGACGGTTACAGCCGCCGCATTGACGAAACAAATCGTTTAATCTACGACATTGACGCGAACGGCTACCTTTATATCATTGCTTGCAAAGGTCATTACGAATAAAAAATTCCCCCGACAATCGGTCGAGGGCTTTTTTGTTTGAGCGATTAAAATTTTTCTGATATGTTCGGCATAGACGTAGTTGCTATTGTTATCGGCGGGTTAATCCTCGATTACATTATCAACAAACGTCGCTGAGCGGCAGAAACAACTGACTTATTGCCCCGGACAATAGGATTCATCAACCGATTAGGCAAAACGAAGCCCCCGCACGGTTCATCACTCCGGCGGGGGTTTTCGTTTGGTGAAATCATGTTAGAACTGCGAGTCTCACACAATGCAGTTGTCGCTTATTCAGCAACGCCAATTTATCACACGCCCGTTATTTTGTCAACGCCGCTCGCTTTGAATCAGCTGTCATTTCTAAAAATATCGCAGTTCGTCGCGCAGAAAGCCCAATTCGTAAATCTGCGGCTCCAATTTCTTCGACAACGCAGACAAGTCAACTTTCGCGTCCAATGCCATCCGAATTTGATAAAAGCCCGCGTCCCAGTCCGAAATTTTCCATTTGTGCAAGTCCAAGCCCGAAATTTCAGCGAAAAATTTTTTGTACAGCGTTCGTCCCGCGTTCAAAACTTCCAAAGCTTCAATCGACAACTCGGCGCGGTGATTTTTTATCCACAAAGCCGCGAATCGGTCTTCGCGTGCCGAATCAATCTGTCGCACCATTTCCATTGACGAACAAGCCCAAGTTTTCAGCTCCGCAAGCGTGAACGGGAAAAAATTGTTGCGTATCCGGTAGATTTCGCCTTCGTAAGCCACGTCGCGCAATGAAACCGTTTGATTCGACGGCGAAAACAAACTCCATATCACCGCGTCCGAAACGAATTCGGGCGTTAATTTTTTTGTCGGTTGCATGAATTGATCTCGGTCGTTGAGCCAATCAGCTTTCGGAAGTCGCCGCACCATGTGAACTATCATGCATTGTTCAAAATTCTCTGGTGTAACTGAAACATTTCCGTGTATCGTGACCGCTCCAGACAAAAACGCCGTATAATTTTGGTTTGAAAAGTCATTTCCACTCAACATGAACGAAGCAAGGAAATTTTCGGCAATTCTGTCGCGACGGTCTTTATTTTTGTCTGCAAGATTTAACGCGCCCGAAAACGGCGGAAATTTTTTTGTGCAAGGCGGACGGTCAATCCATTTGTTCAAAAAATCTGCGCGTCGAACGGGTTTAAAAATTTTTTCGGCATATTTTTCAACGTTTGAATCGAAAACATCAAGCGAAATATTTTGAACGTCAAGCGAAATTTTTTTGCCGAGGTTCCAAATTAAAAATCCAACAGGAAATTCGCCTTTGCAACCGTCGAAACTTTTTGAGTTGAAAATAAATCCGCGTTCAAATACATACGAAAAAATTTTGTCGCGAAAATTTTGGTCGTTGTTCGAGTTGATATATTTGATTTTTGAAAACATGCCGAGCCACGCTTGACTGTTTTTGAAATCGTGACTGATTCGATATAAAAATTGCGTTGTAAGTTCGCGGCTGACTTCACCGAGATTTTCAGCGTTCATTTGCTCACGAATTGCAGTCATCGACACGTTATCTTTATTTTGACGGTTTTTATCGCGTTCAAAATTGCTTGCAGTCGCGTAAGGCGGATTGATAAAAATAATCCAGCGCAGATTCGGATTTGCAAGGTCTTCGCGCAGATTTTTCGGCAATTTTTGTTCGTCGTCGTTGAGATAGTCGTATTGAAAAACCGTGGCGTCGCGGAAAATTTTTCTGCAATAATCGGCGTCGTCTTCAAGCAACGTCGAAATGTAGCAAAATTTGAGCGCGTCTGCAGGCAAATCGTATTCGAGATTGCCGGTGCCCGCAGCCATGTCCCAAAGACGAAAATTTTCGGTCTTCCACCACTCGCCGACAGTTCGCTTGAGATATTCGATAGCTTTATCGGCAAATTTGAGCGGCGTGAAGAATTCGCCCGTGTATCGGCGCAGTTGAATTTCGGTGAGCCTGTCCATTTTTTGACGGATGGCAATAATTTCGCGTGCGTCGGAAATTTTGTCGTACACGCTCCAAAAATGCCGGTACTCATCTGGATTGAGAAATTTTTCAACCAAATCGCCGCTCGTCATGAAAAATTTAACGGTTGAATAGTCAATGAATTTAGTTTTGCCGCGTTCAATGTCGGTGATGAAGTATTCGGAAGCCTTGCGCCCGTTTTCGACAGCCTCGCCGAAAAGACTTTCCCAATACTTGAAAACCTGATAAAAATTGTTCTGGTTAATCTGTTTTTTGACGGTCGAGTCGTAATTTTTCTTGCCCGTGCGCTCAATCAGATTGACGAACAACAAACAATCGCCTTCGCGGTCGGTCAAGTCATAAACGTGCGCCCGCGTGATAATTTCGGACGTTTCAAGGTCTGCAACGAGTTTTTTGCATGGTGAACTTGCCTGCAAATCCCAATCGTAAGAATCATTTTCGTAAAACGCGGCGAAAGTTTCAGTCGGGAACAGCACGCCGAATTTTTTGCACACGACGCAAATATTTTGACTTACCGGGCGATTATCGGTGCCGAATTTCAATTTTCGGACGTAATAGAGAGCCTGAGCGACACATTTGGCAAGTTCGTGATGATTTTTGAGGTTTGCATTGAATTTGAACTCGAAAAGAATTCGTTCGGTGTACAAGTCGATAAAATTTTTGCTCGACGGCTTGAGTTTCATGAATTTGGCGAACGCGAACTTCAAATCCTCTTCGGTTTCGGTTTCGGCGATAAAATCGTAAAGATTTTTGGTTTTGCGCATGAAAACACCTCCGCGAACGATTATAGCGAAAAAATTTTTCTCGTCATGTTTAAAATCTGCGCCGTCACATAAATAAAAATATCAGCGCGCCGAAAAATAATGCCAAACTGAACGCGTGCAATGCATTTTGGACAGCTTGATTGTGCTTGCCGAAAAGCCCGCCGATTAACGGTCGCAACAAAAAAATCAACAGCGCGGTCGCCAGAAAAAATAACGGCTTGTCTTCGGTGACGAGACTGTAACCCGACATGACGACGGAAAGTAAAATGCCGCTTGCTTCGGCGTGAGAAATTTTTTGTTTGACTTCGGGCGCGGAAGATTTTTCTTCGTCGAAATTTTCAACGGGCGGATGTTTGCTGTGGAAAGTTTTTCTGCGCGTTTCTTCGTGAACAGGTTCGTCATCGTGAATTTTTGCGTCGTCATCACCGGGCGGCGAATCGGCATAAAGTTCGTCTTCGCTCAATTCGGAAATAAATCTTTTGCGCGGCGTCTTTTTATCGGAACTCATTCAAACACCTCCGACGAGAATTTTACACGAAAATATTTTTTGCGTCGAGATGAATTCCTAATTCCTAATTCCTAATTCCTAATTCCTAATTCCTAATTCCTAATTCCTAATTCCTAATTGAAATTCCCGCCGTCTTGCCAAAGAAAATAAAGCATGATACAATTTCGCCGAAAATTTAAAGGCGTGGTGAAGCAATGCTTAGAGAACTTGCACGAGCAAAAATCAACTTGACGCTGGACATTTCGGGCGTGCGAGCTGACGGCTATCACGAAGTCTCGATGATTATGCAGTCGATTGAACTTGCCGACGAATTGATCCTGAAAAAAATTCCGCACGGGATAACTCTGTCTATGGACGCAAGCCGAATTGACGGCGGCGAAAAAATTCCTGTCGACGAAAAAAATTTGGCGTGGCGAGCAGCAATGGCCTTCTGCGAATTCTGCGGGAAAAATTTCGGCGTCGCGATTGAACTGCTGAAAAAAATTCCGATGGCTGCGGGACTTGCGGGCGGCTCAACCGATGCGGCGGCGGTAATTCGCGGCATGAATCGGCTTTACGAAACGAATTTCACCGAAGCACAACTTTGCGAAATCGGGGCACGTGTCGGCTCCGACGTT
Organism: Selenomonadaceae bacterium; assembly: GCA_017470715.1. Classification (GTDB taxonomy): domain Bacteria; phylum Bacillota; class Negativicutes; order Selenomonadales; family Selenomonadaceae; genus Quinella. Next base: position 1,165 of record JAFUYE010000112.1, on the reverse strand, counting down.
CCGTTTTGCATTGTCGGCGGAACTTGTCTTGCCGAAGGTCGCGGCGAAATTTTGACGCGTTTGGCTCCCATGAAAAATTTCAGTGTCGTCTTGGCGAAACCGCAAGGCGAAATTTCAACTGCGTGGTCGTATAAAACTTACGACGCGGAACCTGCGGAAAGTCATCCGCCGAACGAAATGATTATCGAACTTCTTAAGCACGGGCAATATTCTGCGGCGTTCAAATGTTTTGCCAACGTTTTGGAAAGCGTCGCGCTCAAGAAAATTCCCGCCATTGCCGAATACAAAAACAAAATGCTTGCCGCCGGTGCCCGTGTTGCTTTGATGAGCGGTTCGGGTGCGACGGTTTTTGCTTTGGCGGACGAAGCCAACGTCGATAAAATTTCGGCAAGTATCGACGACTCCGCCGCGCAGATTTTTATCACGAAACTCTTTGGGTAAGGAATGAAGTACTATGGGCAGACTCGAACCCATAAAAATCGACAACTATCAGCCGTTGCGCGAAACTGTTTGTGAAGCTCTGCGCCATGCAATTCGCAACGGAATTTTGGAGCCCGGCGAACGTTTAATGGAAGTTCAGCTGGCGGAAGAACTCGGCATAAGTCGCACGCCCGTTCGCGAAGCAATTCGCAAACTTGAACAGGAAGGCTACGTTATCATGATGCCGCGACGCGGAACTTACGTGTCAAGCGTGTCCGTCAACGACATTAAAGAAATTTTTGAGATTCGCTCGGCACTCGAATCACTTTCGACGGGTTTGGCGGCACGACGAATTGAGCCGGACGAATTGGAAAAATTGCGCGCCCTGCTTACCGAAATCGAAGGTCACATCGAACGCAGAGACATTGACAAAATCGTCGAAACGGATATTGAATTTCACGGTCTGTTGTATCAAGTCAGCCGCAATGAACGGCTCGTGACGATAATCAGCAACTTGAAAGAACAACTCGCACGTTTCCGCACGCTGTCAATGTCTTATCCCGGTCGCCTGCAACAGACGCTTGAAGAACATCGCGCAATGGTCGAAGCAATCGCCGCAGGAGACGTCGAGGCAGCACGCGACGCCGCAGAACGTCACATGGAGCAGGCTGAAGAAACTTTGCTCAAGGCAATGCGAAATTGAGATTGATAGATCGATAGATTGATAGATCGATAGATTGATAGA
>JAFUYE010000111.1 GCA_017470715.1 Selenomonadaceae bacterium | reverse complement strand
GAACGGTTGCGACACATTTTCGGGCAACAAGTTTACGGGCTTGCGCCGACGGAAATAATTTACCGCATTGCCGAAAAATATTTGCTGGGCTTTGAAATTGAAATCAATCGACACAATCTCAAGTTTGCAAACGTGGTGCCCGCCGTGCTCAACGACGAAGTGGAAAATTTTTTGACGGAGCTGTTCACCGCTTGAAAATTGCACGCGGCGATAAAATTTTTCGCGCAACAAAAAATCCCCGACGTTCGACGCGTTGGGGATTTTTTTTATTTGCCGATTGCGAAAAACGTTTGCCGCAATTTCGTATCGTCAATCAGCCTGTCGAAACATTCTTTCGCAAGGAAAGACGCCGTGCCGAAATTGCTTGCCATGTCGTTATACATGCGGGAAAATTTTTTGTCGGTCAAAGTATCCGTTCGTCTGTCGTAAATAATCAGCTCTGCGCGAACGTGACTGCTCAAATAAGTTTCGTCGGACGTGAAAGCCCCGCTGTAATTTTGGTTGTAGCTTAGCAAAATCGGGCAGACGACTATATCCGCGTCGAGATCTTCGGCAAGCGGGCGCATTGCGTTTTGAATTTTGGCTTTCTTGTCGGCGGAACGCATCAATCGCCAAATTTCCGTAAGAACTTTTGTTGACTGAGCCGGCGGAATATATTCTGCAACTTTGAGCGTGTCATTTAACGGGATGTGCGTTGCCCGTGCAATTTTAATTTCAAGTTCCGCGCAGGTTTCCGCGTCGGGTTGTGCGCTGTTAAAAATTATCGGCAAGACTGCAATTCGCACGGGAGCTTCGGCCGCCGAAACTTGAGCCGTCACGAAAAGTAACGCTATAAGTGCGAACAAAAATTTTTTCAAGGCGGGCACCTCCTCAGAAAAATCTGTCGAGGAAAGATTTTTTCTGCGCGGGTTGTTTAGCTTCAGGCTTTTTGGCTTTTGCGTCGGGCGTGGAAATTGCGGCAGCGATGTTGAAAAGTGCAATGGCAATGTAATTAATTTTCTCGAATTCCGCTTCGACGTTGTCAAGGTTACGACCTTCGCCCTTGTTGACTTCGGCAATCGCCATAGAAAAAATTTCCTTCGACAAGGCTTCGTTTTGCGCCTCGCTCATATTCGGGATTTTGTGGAAATGTTCTTTCAGGCAACCTTCGCGCAATTCGCTGGTCACGACGTAACGGCGAACGTCGCCATAAACTTTGCCGATTTGCGTTTTGGCGTCCTCGATTAACATTTGCGCCTGCTGAAGGAGTAACTTCGCATCTTCTTCGCTGATTTTCAACGTCGACAAATGTTTTTCAAATTCGGCAAGCGTGACACTCGCCAACTGGTAACTGCTGCGTTCGGCCTTGTCGATGAATTTGACTTTGTAGAGCGAACGTTTCATGCCTTTGCCGAGTGCTTTTTCGTTGACGAAATTCATCAGCGAACGATTTGTGGGCACAAGTCGTTCAACGGTGTTGTAAATCGGTTTGAGCAAGTCTTTCATGTCTTTTTCGAGCATAATCGTAACCTCCTTCCAAGTTCGTCAAATTGTCGGGATAACGCCTTCGCCGGCAAGCATCCACATTAACGGATCAAGCACGCGGTGCGGGTGAATTTTCGCAAGGCGTTTGTGCAAGTCGGGCGGTCTGCCGAAACTTGACACGCCGAACACGCGCACGCTTTGAAAATTTGCGTCAATGGCACCGAGAAAAGCCGTTTCGCCTTGACGGGTGAGCCAATCGCGAATTTCAAGGTCAACCATTTTGCTATCGGATTCGACAAAGGCGCGGTTTGAAACGTGCGGGCTTTCCTTCAAAATCGTTGAACCGGAACTGAACCCGTTAATCATTTCGTGCAACGCGTCAAGTTTCGTGATGACGACTGCGGCGCGGCTGTCAATCCTTTTGCCGGGCGGAATGTTTGAATTTCGTCGAATATAATTTGCCAACGAATTCACCATACTGACCATGTTCGCGGGCGCGCTGGTTTGTCGTTCCGTCGCCATTGACGCGTTGAGAGTTTCAAACGGAATTTCGCCGCGCACACTTGCCAAAAGCAACGGGTCGAACATAATCAACAGCATTCGTGCGCCGGAAATGTATCGGCTGATTTTTGAATCAAGCGGTGTGTAATCGATGTGTTCGCAATCTTCCCCCGCTCCGTCGTAAATCGTCATTGCATACGTCGGAATTTTGTCGCTCTTGACGGAGTTGTCCAGTATCGTCCAAAGTTGCGGCTTCGGTGACACGCCGGCTTGTGTGCCCTTCAAGCAATGTCGTTCTTCGTAAACGTTTTGTTCGTTCGCCTGCGCCCGTTGTGTCGTTTCAACATTCATTGCCTGCAAAACCCACGGCAAGCCGGAATATTTCAGCTCGTGCAGAAGTGTCGTCAGGTAACTCGATTTGCCCGCGCCCGCCACACCGACCGCACAAAAACTCAAAAATTTGTCGTGGAATACAAATTGCGGCGGGAGCATTTCTCCGCAATAACGACACGCCGCCTCGCGAATTGTCAAGCCGTTGTCGGTGCAAAAAGGTTTTCTGCAAACGGGCAGACGATTTTTAAATCTGTCGACGAAAGACAAACTTACTTCGTGGCGGTGATCTTCGTCGGGTACGCAAAAAAATCGCAGGTTATTCAATTTGAGTTTTCGCATACAGTGCGGACAAATTGCAGTCGAGTTACTGAACTTAAACATTTAAAAGCCTCCGTGATGAGCTTATGAGCTTTGAGCTTTGAGCTTTAAGCTTTAAAGGGGAACGGTGATATTTTTCCTTAAAGCTTAAAGCTTAAAGCTGATCACTTTTTCGGGACGGTCAAGCTGTCGGGGAGCGACGCTTTCAAATCGAAATGACCTTCGTCATCTTTAGACGTGAGCAACTTGACGACCGTGCCCGACGAAATATCTTTCCACGTGTCGTTCGGCAAATCAATTTCCAGTCGCCCGCCGCTGTAACCTTTGGGATATTCGCGAATCGTGCCGAGAATTTTTGTCGCCGAATCGCCCAGTTCGATATTCAAATGCCCGTCGCGTCGACAAACCAAAAACATTTTCGGCGTCGGGTGCGCGTTGCTCTCGATAATCAGCTTGCAGTCTTTGGCGTGCGCTTCCTTTTTGAAAATTCCGCTCGTGCCCCACTCAAGATGATACGAAATAGTTTCTTTCGGGCGATTGTTTATCGTCAGCGTGCTCGGCGTGCAGTAAGCGGCAGTTCCGTCGGCAAATTTGTATTCGCCGATAACCGTGATGAAAATTTCTTTTTGCGGCAGACGCGCTTGCGAAATAAAAGTATCCCGCACGTATTTTGCGGCGGGAATGCGATTCATCTGTCGTGCCTTCGCAGTTTCAATCGTCGCGTAAAGTTCGTCGGCGTCGCGGGTGTTGATTTTGTAATGAATCAAGTACAGATTTTCCGGCACGGATTTTAAAACGAGTTTCAAGCCGCCCGCGTCGATTTTTGTTTTCGTCGCGTCAATTTCGCACGGCTCCACGTTCGCGCAGTTGAAAATTTCGTTGACGATACAAAATTCGCGTGTCGCGCTGACAACGGCAATTTTCACGCTTTCGCCGCTCAACGCAAATTCGCAAGCTTCGTCGACGCTCTCGGCTTTTTTGTAGACAACGCCGCTGCCCAAAATTTCGTCGACTTTATCCGCCGCGAAAGTTTTGCCGGTTTCAATCTGTGCAAGATCTTTTTTGTCGGGAATTTCTTTGAACCAAAGCACGAAATCGCCTGTGGACTTCCACTCGAATTTTACGCGACCTTCGCGCACGTCGCAAGTTAAATTCTCGACAATTTTCGGCGGCTGTTCGGGCGTCAAGTTCACCGTCAAGCCGTGACTGTACTTGTACGTTCGGTCAATCTTCCAAACTTTTGTATCAATCTCGGCGTTCTGCCGCATGAAATATTTTTCGTTGTTGGCGGCGTTGTCCTCGGCGGAATAGTAAACGCATTGCAGGCGATACTGATACTGCTTGCGATTTTTGACAAGCTTGTCGACGAAAGAATTTTGTTCGCATTCGGCAACGATGACGGACTTGCCCGCGCTGTCGATACGCAAAATTCGCACGCCCAAACAATTTTCGGACGGGAGTCGCCAAACAAATTTACAAACGCCGTCTTCGGTTTTGGCGATTAATTTTTTCTCGTCAAGGTCGCTGTAATGCACGGCGGTCGTTGTCGTCGGTGAAGAAAAAGTTCCCAGCCGCGTCGAAAAAACCGCGTAACCGTACAGCACGCCGGGTTTAACTTCCGTGTCGACGAATTCCAGTTTGTCGGTGTCCTCGATTAAAAGTTCACCGTCGCGGAAAGTTTGCGGGACGCCGTCAATTTTGCGAATCAGCGTGTAAGTTATCCCCAAATCGTTGGGTGCCTGCCATGAAATATTGCAGATTAAATTTCCGTCGTTGGCGGATGCTCCCGTCGATTTTGCTTTGACGGAAATTTTCCCGATTGTCGGCGGCGTACTTTGCACGGACGAATAATTTTCGCGCAACGTGGCAATGAGCACGGGCGGATTTTTCGGCGTGATTAAACGCAATCTGTCCTGCGCGGGCTTGTAATCTTTAATCTTGCGCAAAATTTCAATGCAATCGCTGACGGCCTTGGCGGGCGCAATCGACAAACTCGGCAACTTTTTTTCCGCCCAACTGTAAAGTTCGCGTTTCTTCAGCTCGGCGGAAGTTTTGTTGATTCGCCATTCGATTTTTTTCAGCTCGTGTGATTCGGGCTTGAGAATTCGCGCTTGAGCCAAAATCTCGATGATTTTCGCCGTCACCAAATGAACGTCTTCGTCGGCGGAGCGCGCCTGTTCGACAAGGTCAAGCATGGAATTCATTTCGGCAATGTACTTGGAAAAATTTTTCAGCTCGACGAAAGAAAATTCGCACGCGGTGCAATGTTCGGCAGTCGCGGGAATTTTCTTGCCGCATTTCGGGCACTCGATGAAAAAACTTTCGCCGCAAACTTTGCAGTGAGCACGTTCGGACTCTTCGCGTGTACGGAAATTTTCAAACGTCCCGCAGTTCGCGCACGTCACGCAGAAAAAACTTTCGGCAATATCGCCCGTCGATTCGTAAGGATTTTTCAGCAAGCCGGCAACTTTATTGTAAAGCGCGGCACTCAGCTCGTAAGTCAAAAAATTCGGGAACGTGCGCCGAATTCGATTGATGCAGTTGTCCGCAAAATAATTATCGCGCTTGAAAAGTTCCGGAGCCGCTTTTATCTTCGCGAAGAAATCCGACAGCGTTTCAATTTTCAGCGAATGGTCGTACTTAAATCGATTGTCGTCCGTGCAGAAAACTTGCGCTTGTGCCAAATTCAACAGAGCTTTAATCGCCTGCCATTGCGGTATCGGCGCGGAAACTTTTTTCGCTTCGTCACGGAAAATATCACGCAAATCATCCGTCGAACGTCGACGATAAAAATCGGGTGACGGCTCAATTTGTCCCTCGATATAAAACGCCAATTCGTAAAGGTCGTGCACGTCCGCCGACCACGGGAAATTTTTTGCGTCGGGAATTTTGTTGAACGCCGCGAAATTTTTGCGCAGTTCTTCCATAACCGAATCCGCCAAAAAGAAACTGTTCAGCTTCGACAGAATTGTCTGTGTGGTTTTGACGGGTTTTATCTCGAAACCTTGTTCGCGATAAGTCGCCTCGATTGTCGGTAAGCTCAGCCGTAATTTGTCGCGCACCTGTCGAATTTGCGATTGATTAACCTGCAACGTGCCGGACGTGTCGCCGCGCTGAATGTCGATATAAAGTCGCAATTCTTCGACGCGTTGTCGTTTCAGCGATTCGGCTTCCTGTTGACGGAAACGCGGATTTTCAATCGTCAACGAAATGTACGAATCCATTTGCAATTCGGCGCGAATTTCCGCAAGCCGCGCAGGGTCAACGGTCGTGTTTTGTTCCGTCGTCAAACGTTTTTTCCAGTTTTCGTAGGCGGCGCGAATTTTTTTCACGTTGTCGGGAGGATCAAATTCCAAACCGAGCATTTCAAAGATATTTCGTTTCGCCAAACTTAATCCTCCTTCAGGACAGAAATCAGATAATAAATTTTGTGCGCCGAAGCATCACAAAAAATTTTCATTTAGTCGGCACCTTTGGTTCGGTTTTCCTGCACGGTCAGGAGTTGTAAGTTATCAAGCTCCGTCAAACCGCCGCGTGCCATCGGTTTTATGTGGTCGATTTCAAAGTCGAGACGATTTTTACTGCGGTAATTGCTTTGCGCGCTGAAATAAAATCCGTCGTCGTCTTGAAATTTTTTGTAGACGTACTCGCGAATTTTTTCGTAAAGGACAGGATTTTCTTCGCGAATTTCGTTCAGCGATAAATTTTTCATCTGAACTTTTTCAAATTCGGTTACGGGCTCCGCTTCGGGCTTTTTATAACGGTCGGGATGCATAAGCCGTCTTGTTTCCGAATCGATTGCGGCGGTGAACGCATTTATATTTTGATAACCGAAAAAGGCTGTCCATTTGCCGTCCGCCCGTTCCCATTCAGACTGAATATATTCATCTTCTTCACGTCGAGTATAATTTTGATTGAGTATATTCTGTGCCAAAATCGACGGATCATATTCCTTGCGTTCCTCAAGCGAAACCCACTGCGGCAACGTTCTTGTTTGATTGTAGAATTTCAAAATGTCGTAAATGTCACGAATACTGTAGCCGAGACGCTTGTCGCGTTCGCCGAATAAATCTTCGTCTACATGTTGTGCCGTCGAATCAACATCCGAAATTTCCTGTTCATCACGTCGCCGCAACCAATCCATCAAATCTTCGTAAGAATTTTTCATGCAGTCGTAAACAAGGACGGTGCAATTTTTGATTTCGTCTTCCGAATCCTCAGGCACGTAAGAGAATTGATAAAATCCGAGGGGAATTCGTTCGAGAAACGAAAATTCTTCCGCCAACTGCGGGTCAAGTGTATCGTTCGCCAACTTCGCAAATTCTTCCAACTTGGCAATGGAAATAAGTCGCAGAATATATTTCTTGTCGGCAACCGAATCTTTAAATTCCGCGTTTTCGTCAATGAAAAGTTTTTCGGGATTTACCCATGCAATTTGTTCCTGCCAATTATCGATGAAGTTCACGATATATGCTTTATCGGTTCCGCCGGCTTTTTTTCCGCGCAAAGCACGCCCGATCATTTGCGTCATTAAAATTGTTGATTTGGTCGGTCGCGTCAAAAAAACCGTTTGAATTTCGGGCAAGTCGGTGCCTTCCGTCAAAATATTCACGTTGACCAAAACATCCAGTTTACCGTCTTTGAATTTTTGAATTTTTTCAACGTTGTCTTTTGACGAAAGTGAAACTTTGGTGACGGAATCTTGAGTGCCGGAAATTACAAAATCCGAACGAACGCCGCTGTCGCAGAAAATTTTATTCAACGCAATCGCCATATCTCTGTTCAACGCGAAGACCAAAGTTTTCCCGTAAAGTTCGCGATTTTTAACGTAGGTATCAACAATAATGTGATTTCGTTCGCTGTGCTCGGCAATAAGTTTGGCAGTTTGAGCTTCCATGTTGTTGAGGTCGAAAGCACTTTCATTGACAATACGTCGCAACACGTCATCCGAATCTTTACGACGAAACAACTCTGCCATATTGACTGCGGTATCGATTGAATGAAAAATCGGGTCGGCAAGAATTCCGCGTTCAATCAACGTGTGCAAATCAATTTTGTAAATAATGTCGTCGGGAAATAATTTTTTCAACAAGCCCCGTTCATTTTCCGCCGTGCGAAAAGGTGTCGCCGTCAAACCGAGTATGTGAAATTTACCGCCGAAATTCTTTAGCATTGCAATCAAGTCGCGATATTCTTTGGCGGGGGCATGATGCGCTTCGTCAATGACGAGATAAATTTTGTCGGCGTTTTCCTGTATCCACGGGCGGAGAAATTCGCCCGAACGTGCCAAACTGCTCTTGCTTGCGATTAAAATATCATCGTCGGATTTAATGTTGACGGTTCTGTCGTGTTGTCCGGAAATGATTCGGTATTTGTAAGACGATTTGCCGTGAGAAATGTCCTTATAGCAGACGCGCTTAAATGCATCTTTCGCCTGCTCAAGAAGTGCATGACGGTGCGCAAGCCAAATGACTTTGTAACCTTTGCTGAGAACATTTTGCATAAGCCACCAAGTTGCCGTCAAAGTTTTGCCGCCGCCGGTCGGAAGGACGAGGAGTCCCGCGCTTGAAGAAAATTTTTTGCTCCACTCGGTCAGCTTTTTCAACGCGTCTTTTTGATGAGGATAAAGATTTATATTGCAGGCTTCCTGAACGACGGATACGAAACCGGAATGCTTATTGTCCGCAGGTTTGTTCAGTGAATTGGCAATGGCATCCGAATCGAACAAATTTTTCAACTCCTCTCGATAATATTTTGTCGTGAAATGGTTGGGATATTTTTCGACAAGAATTTTCAGTTCGTTAATCTTACCGCATTTTTTCAAGACAGCAAACAAATTTCGGCAGGGAAATCGTGTATCCTCGTCAAGTTCAATCGCAAGCTTTAAACAGTGCTCCGCCGCATCATAATTTTTAGTGACGAAAAGTTCATAACCGAGATTGTTGAGCGCATAGGGATAATGCGGGTCAATTTCGACAAGTGACCGATAAAGATTTATCGCAAGTTCCGAATCTTTCGCTTCACGTTTTGTCGCACAAAAAGCCGCGTTAAAAAGTAATTCCTTTGAAGGAGCTTTGGTTCTGTCCAACGCTTCTTTATAAAACCGGAGAGCACTTTTGTAATTTCCCGAATAATATTCGCGGTCGCCCTTGCGTTTCCAATAATAAAAACTCATGTTTACGACTCCGAAAATTTTTGGTCTTACCGCTCAACTGTCAAGCGTCGCCGGCCGAAATTTTTCAGTCGGACGAAATGCGGAGCTGATGAACGGCACTGCGCTCAACGTCAATATCGGATTCCGTGCGCAGGAAAGTTTCAAAAGTTTCATTTGTCTTCGTGTTGACAGCTTCGACATGAACGCCCGACGCGTCGACTTTGAACGTGACTTTAATCGGCGTGTCGCGGCTCGTGTTCGGCGGAAGATTTACAACCAGTTCGCCCAAAAGTTTGACGTAATGCGCGGGGTCGGTCGCCTGCGGGTTGCCGTCTTCGTCAACGCAGGGAATCAACGTGTCGTCCGTCGAACGATTTTCAAATGCGCGGAGCAAAACTCGTTCCTGATTGTCTTCAAGCGGATAATAAGTTTTCGTGAAGACTGCGGGCATCTTTTCGCCGATTTTGATAAAGTTTTCCAAAACGTATTTGTGTTTGGCACCGGTTGTATCGACGACGCCGGGCCCGAACGAACGCGGAGTTTGATCTTCAACCGTGAATTTGCTTGTTAGTTGTTCGGCATGAGCAGTTTCGTCGCCGGAAGTTTCGCCGCCTTCGGAAGATACGCCGCCGACTTCCTCAACCAACATGCTGGCATAAATCGCCGCACCTTTCGCAACTGCCTGGTCGGGGTCGTGTTGCTGAACTTTGCCGGGGAATTTCGCTTCGACGGCATTTTTAATCATCGGCATGTAAGTTGAGCCGCCGACAAGTAAAACCGTGTCAATCGCTTCTGCGGGAACTTTTTCAAGCGTCGCATCGACGAAATTCATCGCTTTGGCAACAATGTCGCTGGTCATGTTCTCGAAATCTTTGCGGGTGACGGTAATTTCCGTGCGCGAACCGTTGACGTCAATACGAACTTTCGCGGATTGTTTCTTGCTGAGTTTGCGTTTCGCCTCTTCGACTTTGGAGCGAATGTCTTGCCGAGTTTCCGCCTCAATTTCTTCGGGCGTCAAGCCGTTGTCGTCGCAACAGGCGTGCAAAATGTGGTTGTAAAGTCTGTCATCCCAATCTTTGCCGCCGAGTCTGTCGTCGCCGCCGGTTGCAAGCACGGTGATTTTTTGAACGTCATTGCCCGACGCGTTTTGCGCCATGGACATTTTTACAACAGTCACGTCGAATGTGCCGCCGCCGAGGTCGTAAACCAAAATCGTGCGGTCTTCTTGGAATTGACGGGCGCAATAACTTAACGCCGCAGCAGTCGGTTCGTTAATCAAACTCAAAACGTTCAAGCCGGCAAGTTCGCCTGCCTGTTTCGTCGCGGAACGTTCTTCCAAACCGAAATAAGCGGGCACGGTGATAACGACATCTTCAATCGTGCCGCCCTGCGCTTCAACGAGATTTTTCAGACGCGTCAAAATCAACGCGCTAATTTCAACGGGTGTGTAAGTTTTGCCGTCGAATTCGTAGACGCGTGAATCACGTTTGCCGATTTCGCGTTTGACGAATTGAACGACGCGGTCGCCGTCCGTTTCGACGTTTTCTTTCGCCGCCTGACCGACAACGACATTATTTTCGTTTTCAAAAAAAACGACGCTCGCCACGGTGTTCGAGTCGTCTTCGTTGTTGCGAATGACTTCGGGGTTGCCGTTGGAATCCAGCCGCGCAATGCAAGAATATGTTGTACCGAGGTCGATACCGTATGTGCTCATGTAATTTTTTCTCCTTCGTTCAGGTTATTCGTTTGAGCTTTAAGCTGTGAGCTTTTAGCTTTTAGGGGGACGAAGCGGTTACTCGCTACGAACGGCTTCGGATTTTCTGACGGGCGTGCCGGCGTTCGCGTCAAAAACATAAACGTCGACGAATTCGCGATAAAGCGGTCGTCCGTTGCGAATGACGCCCGGTCGTCGACTTTTGGCTATCGTGTTGTGTAAATTTTTGTCGTCCGTCATTACCGTGTTGACGATTTTCGTAAGCAACGGTCGACGAGTTTCGCCGACAGCCGACGTGAAAATTTCCGCGTCATATTCCGCCAAAATATCTTCGAGTTCGTCAAACATCAGCGACAACGTGCGCCGCGATCGTCTTGGGACGGCTTCGTCCGACAAAATTTTTTTATATTCAACGTACACCGTCGCGATTGCTTTTAAAATCGGCGTGAGCTGTTCGCCGCGTTGTTGCTCTTTGAGCGCGTCAAGTTCGCGTTGCATTCCTTGGCGCACTTGATTTTGAAAGTTGACGTTTTCGCGCAGTGACTGCACCAGTTGCCGCGAATTTTTGTTTTGCAGGTCGAGGATTTTTTCCAACGTCGCCGCGATTTGATTTTGCTCCGACGCCGAAGAATTTTCTTGAGCGTCGAATTCCGTTTGCGTGTCCAAAGTTCTGCCTCCTTTCGCTGTCGACGATATTATCAGAAAAACTTCAGTTTAACAAGCCGCGATTGAAACATTGTTGACTTTGCAGACGTTTTTGATTATCCTTCGCCGAGTTTAAGCTTTTAGCTTTCAGCTGATTCGTTAATTTTAATTTGTTGAATCAACTTTTCTTTGCTTGCCCAAAGAAAAGTTGCAAAAGAAAAGGCACCTCGCAGGGGCGGCTGCTCGTTCATTGTTCGGAGTAATCGATAACCCGTACTTGGTGTTGCCCGCAAATTTCGCATCACGCGAAATACGCGGGCGAGGCCGTCATCCATGACGGCCACATAATGTTTATATTCTTGAACACTGAACCGAGGTGAAATGTTTTGGGCTTACCGATGAAAATTTATCGTGCGTTGACGGGCGCGACCGTTCGCAATTTCGTTAAGCGCGTAGAAAAATTTTGTGCGAAGAATTTGCCGACTGTCCATAAAAAAATTTTTTTGCCGACGAAAGCTGCCGCAAAATCTGCGTTGTTGAAAGTTTCCATGCGAAAAAAATCTGCGCGACCGGAAAAATTTTGGACGCCGGCGACGCGGGAAAATTTTTCGCCGCTCGTGTCAATCGTCGTGCCGAATTTCAATCACGCGCCGTATCTTCGCGAACGTTTGGAAACGATTTACAAGCAGACTTACAAAAATTTTGAAGTCATCTTGCTAGACGACGCTTCGACCGACGACAGCTTAAAAATTCTGCGCGAATTCCAAAGTCTTCACGCGGACAACACGCGGCTTGTCGTCAACGAAAAAAATTCCGGCGGCGTCTTCAAACAGTGGCAACGCGGTATCGAACTTGCGACGGGCGAATTGATTTGGATTGCCGAATCGGACGATTTCAGCTCGGAAAATTTTCTGTCGGAACTGGTGCCCGCCTTCGCCGACGACGCGATTGAGCTTGCATTTTGTCGCACGGATTTTATTCAGGACGGTCAAAAAATTTTCACGACGGAAGATTATCTGCTGGACGTGCCCGCGTTCGATTGGAGGAAAAATTTTGCCGTGACTGCCGCCGAATTCGTCGCGCAGGGTTTTGCCGTCAAAAACATTATCCCGAACGTCAGCGGTGTTGTCTTCCGTCGCCCGAAAAATTTTCATGCGGAAATTTTGGAGCTTTGGGACGAACTGAAACTTTGCGGCGATTGGGCATTTTATCTCGACACGATTAAGGGCGGTTGCATTTATTACACGCCGTCGACGACGAATTTTTATCGCGTGCACCAAAAAAGTACGTCGCTGAAAGTTCAGGACGAATCGCGTTATTTTTCGGAGCACGAACGCATTGCCGAGTTTGTCGCGAAAAATTATTGCGTGCCTGCCGAAGTCCACGAAAATCATTTCAAGCAACTTGAAGAACATGCGCGCACTCACGACATGAAAAATACTTTCGACCGCGAAAAAATTTTGTCCGTCGCCCGCAAGCCGAATATTTTAATCGGCGTTTTCGCGATGAGTATCGGCGGCGGCGAAACTTTTCCGCTGATTCTTGCCAACGAATTAAGTCGCAAAAATTTTCCCGTGACGGTTGTCGATTTTCAGATGGCGGACGAACTTTCCGACGTGCGGAAAAAATTAAATTCCGACGTGCCGTTGATTCGCCTTAATGAAACGAATTCGCTTGCGGATGTCGTCGAACAATTTAAAATCGACGTGATTCACACGCACCACGGCGCGGTTGATTCGGCGGTCAGTTACGTCGTCGAACAGAATCCGAAACTTCGCCACGTCGTCACTTTGCACGGCATGTACGAGGCGGCGGACGAAAGTTATCTGCGAAAAATTCTGGAGCGCGTGAAAAAATCTGTCGCCGTGTTCGCTTACATTGCCGACAAAAATTTGGTTCCGCTTCAAGACATCTTGTCCCTTGTCCCTTGTCCCTTTTCCCTAAAAAAAATCGGCAACGGTTTGGCGAAATGTCCGATTAATCCCGTCAGCCGCGCAGATTTGAACATTCCCGAAAAATCTTTTGTCGCGTGTGTCGTGAGCCGTGCAATTCCGCAAAAAGGTTGGCTTGCGGCGATTGATGCCGTTAAACTTGCCAATGAGCGCGGCGGGCGACGAATTGATTTAATTCTTGTCGGCGCGGGCGAAGTTTATGACGAACTGATTGGCAACGTTCCGGATTTCGTGCACTTGACGGGCTTCAAAAGCAACGTTCGCGATTATCTTGCGGCGGCGGATGTCGGTTTACTTCCCAGCGAATACGCGGGCGAAAGTTTTCCGTTGTTGATTATCGACAGCTTTTTTGCGGGGCGTCCCGTCGTCAGCTCGAATTTGGGCGAAGTTCCGAATATGATTGACGGCGCGGGAATTGTCTTCGATTTAGTTGACGGAAAAGTTCCCGTCGACACGTTGGCGAAAATTCTGCGCGAACTTGCCGACGACCGGACTGCTTACGAAAAAATTTCAAGCCGCGTCGACGTTGCCGCAGAAAAATTTTCGATTGAACATGTCGCCGAAGAATATATCAAACTTTACGAAGGAAAAATTTCATGAGTTTATATCGCACTGTCCGAAGTTTTATCGGCAGAAATTTCGTGCGCCCGTTTGAAGATTATTGCGCGGTCAATCGTCCCGACATTTACGAATTCATTTTTTACAATCTGCGACACACGACGCACCGCGAAGATTTGGGCGACGCGGTTTTTCTGCAGATGAACGGCTACGAAGATTTTGTTCAGCTCAAGCGTGAAAAAGATTTTGCGCTGAAAGTTCCGCTCGATTTCGCAACGGAGCCCGTCAATTTGAAACTTGCGGCGATTGTCCACATTTTTTATCCCGAACTTGCCGACGAGTTGAAAAATCTTTTGCTCAACGTGCCGGCGAATTTGGACGTTTACATTTCGACGACTTCAGCCGACAAAAAATCCGACATCGAAAAAACTTTTGCCGACTTCAACAAGGGAACTGTCACCGTGAAAATTTTTCCTAATCGCGGGCGCGACATTGCCCCGACGATTATCGGTTTCCGCGACGTGTATAAAAATTATGACGCCTGTGTTCATCTGCACAGCAAAAAGTCACCGCACGCCGAAAAGCGATTGTCGGGTTGGCGCGAACATCTTTATCACAACTTGCTGGGCAGTCCCGAAATTGTCGGCGGGATTTTGAACATTTTGGCGCGTGAAAATGTCGGAGCGGTTTTCCCGCAATATTTTGACCCGATTCGCGTTTCGATTAACTGGGGCGAAAATTTTTTTGTGACGCGGGATTTTCTGCACAAACTCGGCATTGAAATTGACAGCCGACATCTCATTGAATTTCCCGCCGGCTCAATGTTTTGGTTCAAGCCGAAAGCCCTTGCGCCGCTGATTGATTGCGGGTTGACGTTCGACGATTTCCCCGAAGAAAGCGGACAACTTGACGGGACGATTGCTCACGCGATTGAACGGGCATTTTTGTTTATCGTCGAGTCTTCGGGCTTCGGTTGGGTGAAAGTTGATTGCGGCGAAAAAAATTTCGGCATGACTCCGACGTTAAAATCTTCGTCGCCCGCCGAACTTGACGAAAATATTTTCAAGGCGCGTCATTCTGTTTTGAAACGCTGGTGAGGTGATACATTTTGAACTTGGACGGCTTTTCGATGCGACCGTTGACAATCGAACTTGAAAAATTTTTGGTTGGCGGACGCGTCGACAAAATCACGCAACAAAACAAAGCAAATTTAACATTGACAATCCGACAGCCGGGCAAAACTTTTTTACTGCGAATTTCAACCGCGCCGCAAAATCCGTCGTTGCACGTGCTGAAAAAAGTTCCCGAAAATCTTCCCGAACCGCCGACGTTTTGCATGGTGTTGCGCAAAAATCTTGAAGGCGGACGAATCGCGGCAATTCGACAACACGAACTCGACCGAATAATTTTTATCGACGTTGATTCGATTGGCGCGGGCGGACGAATTCAAACTTTCACGCTTGCGGCGGAACTTATCGGCAAGTACAGCAACTTGATTTTGATTTCGGACGGGCGAATTGTCGACTCGCTGAAAAAAATCGGCACGAACTCAAGCCGTGTCCGTACAGTTTTGCCGAATCAGGATTATCAACTGCCGCCCGCGCAGGACAAGTTTGACATTTTCGCGACGGACGTTGAAAAAATTTTGGAGCGCGTCAAGCTCGACGAAAATTCACGGCTCGACAAAGCGATTATGAATTCGTGTCAGGGTTTCGGACCGCAAAGCGTTCGCGAAACAATTTTTCTTGCGGGATTGCCCGTCGACATGAAAATTTCCGAATTGGACGCCGCCGACTTCGACAGTTTGAAAAATTCATTGATTGAAATTCGCGACGCGGCAAAAAATCCAAATCCGTGCATGATTATCGACAGCGGAAAAATTCTTGCAATATCCGCCGTCAAACTGAATTATCTGCGCGGGGAAATTCGCACGTTTGAAACTTTATCCGAACTTTTGGAGACCGCCGACGAAATTTCCGGCAGTTACGTTCTGCCCGACAAGGAAAAATTTTCCAAACTCGTCAACAACGAATTGCGTCGCGCCACAAATAAAATTTCCGTGCTCGAAACCGAACTTGCCGCCGCCGAAAATGCCGACGATTGGCGAATTCGCGCAGATAATCTGTCGACGTACCGTTACAAATTCCGCGACCACGCAGACGACGAAATTTCCGTGCCGAACATCTACAGCGAATCGGGCGAAGAAATTTCAATTCCGCTCGACCGCCGCTTGACGATTGCCGCAAATGTTCAGGCGTGTTATAAAAAATACGACAAGCTCAAGCGTTCGACGAAATTTATCACGGAGCAGATTGAACTTTGTCGCGAAGAAATTTTTTATCTCGAAAGCGTTTCGCACGCGTTGACTGCCTCGACGACAATCGCGGACATTGACGAAATTCGCACGGAGTTAATCGCGGGCGGTTACCTCAAGGAAGCCAAAAAACGCAGCGCGTTGAGCAAGAAACCTCAGCCATTGAAATTTTTCGCGCCCGACGGCACGGAAATTCTTGTCGGCAAAAATAATTCGCAGAACGATCGATTGACGTTCAAAATTGCCGCGCCCGACGATTTATGGTTGCACACCAAAGACATCACCGGTTCGCATGTGATTGTTCGTTCAAACAACGTCAGCGAAGAAACTTTGCAATTTGCCGCCGAAGTCGCCGCGCATTTTTCAAAGGCTCAAGGTTCGTCGAAAGTTCCCGTCGATTACGTTCAATGCCGTTTTGTCAAGAAACCTTCGGGCGCGAAACCGGGCTTTGTCATCTTCACGAATCAACGCACGCTTTACGTCACCGAACGCGAAGACTTGCAAAAACTTTTGATTGCCGTCGACGATTGACGCCTTATCGAAGTGAGCGGTTTTACAAATTGGATGCAACGTCACGTTGCCCTTCGGGCGCGAAACCCGGCTTTGTCATCTTCACGAATCAACGCACGCTTTACGTCACCGAACGCGAAGACTTGCAAAAACTTTTGATTGCCGTCGACGATTGAAGCCTTATCGAAGTGAGCGGTTTTACAAATTGGATGCAACGTCACGTTGCCCTTCGGGC
Organism: Selenomonadaceae bacterium; assembly: GCA_017470715.1. Taxonomy (GTDB): domain Bacteria; phylum Bacillota; class Negativicutes; order Selenomonadales; family Selenomonadaceae; genus Quinella. Next base: position 5,866 of record JAFUYE010000111.1, on the reverse strand, counting down.
GCGAAACCCGGCTTTGTCATCTTCACGAATCAACGCACGCTTTACGTCACCGAACGCGAAGATTTGGAAAAATTTTTAATTGCCGTCGACGATTGAGCCGTCAAGAATACAGTATAATTTTGCCGCCCGCGCAGGATTGAAGACTTTTCCCGCGAAACTTTTACGGCAAATTTTTTAGCGAGGTGAACGAGATGAAAAATTCGTGTATCGCGTTCAAGCTGAATTACTGCGACGGCGGTCAAGACGAAGACCACTTTGGATTTTACGGCATTTGTAGTGACGCTATCATAAAATACAACATTGAAACGAAGAAACGTGCTTGGTGCTCATATGACGACTGTGCGTGCAAAAAATATTTCGACGGGAAAATTTCTCCTGAAGAACTTGAAACTTTTTGGTCGCCCGACGATACGGATTGTTACACCTGTTACGAAAGTGCCTTGCTCCGCGATTGGTTTGTTGAAGCGGGAACCGATTTGGACGACGGCAAACCTCGACCAATTCGCGGTGGCGAAGAAAATCATTTGTGCGTTTTGACAACTGTGCGCCCGAATATGCCGGAGTCCGACCGAATTGTTTTCGCGATGTTCATAATGCATGAAATTTTTTCGGGCAACGACGAAGAATCCGGCTTTGTCAGAGCCGACGATTATTGGCGATTGGAGTTTCATCCGAGTGAAGTTCACAAGATGAAGTTCTGGGACGTTTACAGAAATCCGCGTGCACCGCAACGAATTCAGTGGAGCACGGGCTTGTTCCGATATTTCGACGACGCTACCGCCGTGAAGTTTTTGGAACGATCTGTCGAAGTCAAACGCGGCACCTCCGAAGAAGATTTCGCCAAAGAATTTCTCAAACATTACCCGTACAGGTAAAAATTTTTTGGAGGCTTGTTTATTATGACCGACAAAGAAATACTTGAACAGGGCATGGATTGCTTGATGGACACACTCGGCATCGTCGAAGCCGAAAGATTTATTTCGTTGGTTTGGAAAGAACATGCCAAATACGAGCAATGGAAGGGCGAATACGAAAACATGTCCGACGAAGAATGGCTTGCCGGTTTGGCAGAGTTTGCAAAGCAACATCCCGACGACAGAAGTTACGTTAAAATCGACGGCGTTAAATATTACTTGGATAAAGAGTCTGCAAAGGAGTAGAGCTTAAATGAAGTCTGAATTCACCCTCAAACTTGAGCGGTGCAAAGGCTGCGGAATTTGCGTGTCGTTTTGTCCGAAAAAAGTTTTGGCATTGGACACACTCGGCAAAGTTTACGTGGCACACCCCGAAAATTGCATAGCTTGCGGGCAGTGTGAGCTGCGCTGTCCCGATTACGCGATTTTCATGGACAAACTTAAACCGGCAAAGGAGGCGACGAAATGAGCGCACGATTGATGCAAGGCAACGAAGCCATTGCCGAAGGAGCACTTAAAGCGGGCGTGAGATTTTTCGGCGGCTACCCGATTACGCCGTCAACCGAAATTGCCGAAGGTATGGCGAAACTTCTTCCGCAAGTCGGCGGAACTTTTGTTCAGATGGAAGACGAAATTGCAAGTATGGGCGTTGTCCTCGGCGCGTCACTTGCGGGCAAAAAAGTTTTGACTGCGTCTAGCGGTCCCGGTATCAGCTTGAAGCAAGAATTAATCGGTTACGCGGCGGCGGCTGAAATTCCCGTCGTTATCGTCAACGTTCAGCGTGTCGGTCCTTCAACAGGGCAACCTACCGCGCCAAGTCAAGGTGACGTTATGCAGGCACGTTGGGGCACGCACGGCGATCATTCGATTATCGTTTTAAGCCCGTGGAGTGTTCGTGAAGCTTTCGACATTGCGGTTAAGGCAGTCAACTACGCCGAACGTTTCAGAACGCCCGTGATTTTGTTAACGGACGAAATTGTCGGTCACCTGCGCGAAAATGTCGAACTGCCCGCAGAGGTTGAAGTTTATCCGCGTCGCAAACCGAAAATTTCCCGCGCTGAAGGTTACGAACCTTATACGCCCGATGAAGATTTGGTGCCGAACGTCGCGAACTTCGGCGAAGGTTATCACATTCACGTTACCGGCTTGATTCACGACGAAACGGGTTTTCCCGTCGGCAGTCCGAAAATCACCCGCGAAGCGATTAAACGTATGCACGAAAAAATTTCCCGCGCTGAAGATGAAATTGTCGAAGTCCACACCGAATTTATGGACGACGCGAAGTTTGCAGTTGTTTCGTTCGGCGGAACGGCGCGCACGGTTTACGAATCGGTTCTTGACGCACGCAAACGCGGAATCAAAATTGGTTTCATTCGTTTGGTGACGATTTTCCCGTTCGCCGACAAAATTATCCGTGAGCTGTCGAAAAATCTGCGCGGGCTGATTGTTGCGGAATTGAATTACGGTCAACTTGTCAACGAAGTCGAACGCGCCGTTCGCGGACAATGTCCCGTCAAACTTTGTGCGAAATACGACATGACAATTTTTGAGCCGGAAGAAATTTCAGCGGCTATCGACGAACTTGTTGCGGAGGTTTCTTCAATTAGGAATGAGGAATTAGGAATTAGGAATGATGATTCGGCGGAGGTGAAATGATAAATGGTTGAGCGCACTTACGAAAAATTTTTCCGCCAAAATCGACTTCCGCATTTGTGGTGCCCCGGTTGCGGCAACGGTATCGCAATGAAAGCGATTGTTCAGGCGATTGAAAAGAATCCGAACTTCACGCAGGACAACACGATTATCGTTTCGGGTATCGGTTGCTCAAGTCGTGCAAGCGGCTACATGGATTTTGACACGTTGCACACGGCGCACGGGCGGGCAATTCCTTTCGCGACGGGTATCAAGTTGGCGCGTCCCGAATTGAACGTAATTGTTATCACGGGCGACGGCGATTGCACGGCGATTGGCGGCAACCATTTCATTCACGGTTGTCGTCGCAACGTCGATTTAACCGTCGTGCTGTTCAACAATAATATTTACGGCATGACTGGCGGGCAGGCGTCCCCGATGACACCGCTCGGCAAAAAAGCTACGACGGCTCCTTACGGCAGTGTTGACAGACCGTTTGACGCGTGCAAATTGGCTGAAGCGGCGGGCGCGACTTACGTGGCTCGTTCAACGGCGTTTCACGTTCAACATCTCGTCAAGATGATTGAGGACGGTTTGAACAATCGCGGCTTTTCATTCATTGAAGCTCTCGTGCAATGCCCGACTGCTTACGGGCGGCGAAATAAATTGGGCGACCCCGCGAAAATGATGGCGTGGATGCGCGACAATGCCGTTATGAAAAACGTTTGGGACAAACAACCCGACGATAAAAAAATCGGCGACAAATTCCCAATCGGTTTGTTTTACAAGGCGGAAGCGGAAACTTACGACGCGGCATATCAACACGTCAAAGAACTTGCGGGAGGTGCGGCGAAATGAGGAAGCAACTTCGACTTTCCGGCAGCGGCGGTCAAGGCGTCATTACTGCGGCGATTATTCTTGCGGAAGCTGCCGTTTCCGAAGGCAAAAACGCTGTTCAATCGCAAAGCTACGGTCCCGAAGCTCGCGGCGGTGCGTCGAAATCCGAAGTCATTATCGACGACGAAAAAATTTATCATCCGCACGTTAAGAATCCCGATTTCGTTTTGGCAATGACGCAAAAAGCTGCGGATAAATATTTTCACGACTTGAATCCCGAAGGCACTTTGATTTTGGACGACGACTTGGTTCCGACTTCGCCCGCGTTCAAAAATATTATTCGCGTCCCGATAACGAAACTTGCCGTTGAAAAGCTCGGCAAAAGTTTGTTCGCGAATATCGTTGCGCTCGGCGTGATTGTCAAAGTCACAAAGCTCGTCGACTTCGAGACGATAAAAAAATCCGTGGCAACCAGAGTTCCGCCGCACACCGTCGAACAAAACATGACTGCCTTGCAGATCGGTTACGACGCTGTATAAATTTCAACGACGTTTTTTGGAGCCGTCACGGATGACGGCTCCGCCCGCAGTTGAAACAGGACGTTTCACCTGCGGGCACGACGAGCACGCGTTGCCGACAACATCTGAACAGCGATAACATAACGCTCCACGCGCAGTGGCGATTTTCTTTGCTACTTTCTTTCATCGCTGAAAGAAAGTAGATTCAAAAACGCAATTCAACGAACGCGCCGAATCGAAGCGACAACGCAACGGTAACAAAAAAATCCCCCGCGTACAATCTGCGCAGGGGCAATTTTTTATCGTCAAGTCATCATGAGCACAAAGAGCCTGACAAACACGCCGGCAAGTTATATGCTCGCGTTTCACAGGACACGCAGTCGCCACCGTTGAAAAATTATTTTTATTCTATGCCGATTGAATTGCCGACGCCGAAACTTTTACTCTGTTCAGCTTGCGGAAGAAACTTTTTACAAGCGTTGATGAAAAATTTTTATGCAATGCATGCCGAATATATTAAGGAGTGATTGAAATGGACATTACAGCTTGCCGACTGCGCGCTCTTCGCGAAGAAAGCAAAATGTCTCAACAAGCCGTCGCCGATTTTTTGGGGATTACGCGAACCGCCTACAACAAGTACGAAAGCGGTGTGATTAAGCCCGTCCGAAAGTTGAACGAACTGGCCGCGCTCTTCGGCGTCACCGCAGATTACATTCTCGGTCGAAACGAAACACTTGACACGGAAGATATCACAAATCCCCACGACCATAGGCAGGTTAAAAAATATTTGAGCCTGAGCAACGGCGGCAAAGAAATTGTTGACATAATGCTAAACGCGATTTACGAACGCGAAAAAAAATCGTCGAAGAAATCCAAGCCCGACGACGACGATTGCGACAAATGAGTTTTCAAAAAAATTATCTGCCGTGTAAGCGCAACAAAAAATCCCTCGACGAACCGATTTAAAAATCTGTCACGTCCGCCAAACTGTGTTCACGCTCTTCGTCGGCGAGACGCAAACTTATGTAGTCGACGGCATTATTTTTGACGGCAAAACGCATGCCAGCCAAATTTTCCTGAGCCGAAACAAAAGCGTATTCGTACAGCGTCAACCCGTCATATTCGTAAACGGCGGCGCGTCGACCGTAAGCGGCAATCACTTCGTCAAGCGACGAATCTTGATGCAATCCGCGTTCCGTTTGAATTTCGTCAGCGTAAGACACGAGCCCGACAACCGAATTGCCCGCAAACGTCACGCGAATATTTTTGTATTTGCAGTGGTGATGATTGGGCGTTTCCGCAGGCGTGACGTTTTCTTCACGACCGTAAATTTTGCGCATAATTTCTATCGAGTCGCCCGGCTTGAGTTCTCTGAGTGATAAATTAAATTCGTCATTGTGCGCCAAAAATTTTTCGTCGACGGGCAGCGGCTGAATTCCGTCGTCAATCGGCACGGGCAAAAAAAAATCGCCGCGATAAACGAAATAAAAATTCCCGCGAACTTGAGCTTGTCGGAAAACTTTTGCAACAGAATTCCGCGCCGCAATTCGTCGACATTTTGGAAGCGATTTTTCGGATCGAATTCGGTACACACATCCAAAATTTTTTTCAATCGCCCGTTGTAATCGTTGCCGAACAAATTTTTTATCGTCACGCCGAGCGAATAAATATCGCTGCGTTCGTCGGTTTGTGCCCGCCGCCGTATTGTTCGGGCGACGCGTAGCCCATCGTCCCGAAAAGTTCCGTGTCGGAATTTTTTTCGGGATTGAAATCATTACGGCATTGAGAAAATTAATGAACTGCTTGACAACATGCATTTAAAGCCGCTTCCGGGCAATTTTAATTGAACAAAAAAATCCCTCGACACGAATTCGGGGGAAATTTTTTTATTTACGTTTGCTTGAAGTTGTCGCGGATTTCGTTGACGATTTTGTCGCGGGCTTAGTTGAAGTCGTCGCGGATTTC
>JAFUYE010000110.1 GCA_017470715.1 Selenomonadaceae bacterium | reverse complement strand
CGGATTTCGGCGAACAATTTGCAAGCAGTTGACGGCAAAAAAAATCCCGACCGAAGTCGAGAAAAATTTTATCGGGCACAACGTTTGAATTTCAATATTTCAAATTGTATGCCGTGGCGTAAACGACATTTTTATTTCGTTCCCAAATTCCGTTGAAACGACTTTGCGGGACGGGATTGACGATGTCGCCGTTTTCACCGCCTGTTTCGATTGTGATACTCGGAATGCCCAATTTGTAAACCGCCCAATCTTTGTAGCCCGCCGCGTCAACAGCAGTATAATCGTCGTCAAGATAATAATTCGTCACGGCAGAAATGTCCTCGGCGAATTTTTTTGATTCGTCAAGAATTTGTCCGCTCTGCTTGAAATACCAATAAATCAGCGCACCGCAAGTGTGATAACTTATTGCCCGCTTGATGTGAGAATTCTGCGTTAGGCTAATCAACGCCGCCGCTTCGGGTTCGCTACCCGGATAAGTGCCTTTGTATCTATCGGGCGCGGGCGCGGGACTGCCGACAAATTCATTCCAATCCGCGTCGAAATTTCTGTTCAAGTCAACGCCGTTTGCATTTGCTTTCCACTGCTCCAAATCGCCGGTATTCATTGCCGAAACGCGACTGCGAATCGAATCGTTTTTCACTGCGGACAAACCGAATTGACTGATCGCGACACCGTCGGGATTGCTATTCGGGACAAAATGAATCGTCAAGCCTTGAAAAAGTTCCGCCACGGAAATTCCGCGATATGTGCCGCCACCGTTGACCGCGTCGATACTTTCGCACAGCTGGCGCATGACGATTTGCGTTGTGATGTATTCGCGGGCGTGCATTGCTCCGAAAATCAAAATTTGGTTTTCGCTGTTCGGGTCGCCCAAAACAATATCATACACGCCGCGCCCGTCGATTGTGTCGCATAACTTGACGACTTGAATTTGTGTCGGGTAAGTTTCGCGCAAAATTTTTATGTCGTGCAACAAATCTTCGTAAGAATATTTTTCGGGACTCGAATACACGATTAATTCTTGACGCGGGAGTTGCGGCGTTTCGGAACGATAATTTTCTTGCGGAATCGTTTCGGCTTTCGTCTCATTTTCGGACGCGCACCCCATACAAAAAAAAATCGCCGTCAAAACCACGGCAAAGGCAAATTTCAATCTGTGCAATTCAAATCATCTCCAAAACAGTTCATTCTTTGACGTATCTGATATAAGCTTCCAAAACATAACCGTGTATTCCGTTGTATTCCGCTTCCAAGAAACCGTCACGGTATGTGTTGTTGTAAATCCAAACCCATTCGCCGAGCGGAATTGTTGCAAGTCGCGGTGCTTCGGTTGAACGATAGGAACGCAACGAAATCCATTCCCTGCAGTTGATGACGACGCCCCAATAAGCTTCGGCACGGTTGGTTTGCCCGCCGACGACAATCAGCACAGCCGCCAGCAATATCGTCGCAAAAATTTTTTTGAACATTTACATCATCTCCTTTGTTTAAAAATTATAACAGCTTTATATGTTTCTTTCAAGATACGTATACAAAAAATCCCAACCGAAGTCGGGAAAAATTTTTTCATGTAAGCAGTTTTCTTATTTCAATGCCAAACCAACGCGGCTGTCCATCATGTAAGGCACGGAAATCGCAACACCTTTCACGGCGTCGAGCGGATACGGCAACGCTTTGCCTTCTTGGTCGTATGTGCCGACAACCCAGAACAACGCGTCAACTTGACCGGAAGACAACGCGGCACTGCGAGCGTCGGAGCTGATTGAAACGAGTTCAATGTTTTTGTTGATTCGTTTGCTCAGTTCACTCAAAAACGCGATGTTGAAACCTGCAGGTTTTCCGTCGGCAAGGATACAGTCCATACCGGGCATATCACCCGTCACGGCAACTTTAATTGTGTCCGCGCCGTCGATTTTCGGAATGTCGGTTGCAACGGGATCGCCCTTCAATTTGGTGATGTTGTCCTCGACAAGTTTTTTAAGCGTGCCGTCGTCTTTCATGGCGGTGATTGCTTTGTTAATCTCGTCAATCGTCGCGGCATTTTTTTCCAACATTCCCATGGAATAGCCAAGAATCGGCTTCAAATTGTAGTCGATAATCTTGACGTCGTCATTTCGCGCAACGATGTATTCGGCAACATTTTTGCTCGTTCCGAAACGGTCAATCTGTTTGGCTTTGAGTGCCGACAACATTGAATTGAGATCGTTGAAGAAAACGACCGTGCGCGGCGCGTTGTAAGTGGTGGGTTGTCCCTCAGCTTGAGCAATGTCTTTCGTCCAACGCTGGTAACCTTCTTCGTCCAAACCGATTGGAATAAGTGCACCGACTTTGTCGCTCGTTTCTTGTGCGGCTTCCTGTTTGGGCTGTTCGGCAGGTTTGTTGTCACTGCCGCAACCTGTAACCGTAACCAAAAGGATAACTGCCAAAAAAATTCCAAGTAACTTCTTCATGGCGAACCTCCTTAAAAAAATTTCGTTGCTCATCTCGGAGCTTTACAGCACATTATACAAGCAGTTTTTTACATTTTCAATATCGCGGCTCAAAGATTTTCCGCGCAGATTTTATCGAACGTAATGGCTGAAGTTGCCGATTTTCAGCGCAGGGAAGTTTTTCTGCAGTTCGCGGAGAAATTTTTTTGTGCCCAGAAAATTTTCGTCATGCGGCATCACGGCAAAAAATTCGTCGGGGTCATAATTCAAATTGCGTACTTGAATCATCTGCACGGGCAATTCAGTCAGAAAATTTTTCCACGCGGCAAATTCTTCGTTACGGTCATTAAAGCCCGGCATGTACAGCAAATTCAACGAAACATGAACGCCGTTGTCGAGCGCGTAACGAACGGAATTTTTCACGGTGGCAAGTTCGTAACCTGCGCGGTAATATTTTTGATAACTTTCGTCGCGTGCGCTGATAATCGAAACTCGCATGGAATTTAAGCCCGCGTCGACGATTTTTTTTATGCCCGCCGTAAAGCCCGCGTTCGTGTTAATGTTTATCTGCCCGCGTGAAGTTTTTTCGCGAATTTTTTTTATCGCCGCAGAAATATTTTCCGCCTGCAAACTCGGTTCGCCTTCGCAACCTTGCCCGAAACTGATAATCGCGTCTTCAGCGTGCAACAGGTGAAAAATTCCCATGTCGGCAATTTCGTCGACGGTCGGCACAAATTTGATTCGGCTCTGCGGGCTGGGACAACATTCGGATTGTTGCAACGAAATACAGCCCAAACAATTCGCGTTGCACACGGGCGAAGTCGGAACGCCGCATTCCCAACGACGATAAAATAAATTCTGCGCGGTCAAACAATGCCACTCCAACGAACAATTTGCAACCTGCGCGACGATTCGATTTTCGGGCAGATTTTTTTTGACGCGACGAATCAATTTCGGCAAGTCGGGCGTGTTGTAATTTTCGGGATTCCATTTGTGATTTTCGTCGGTGTAAAGCGCGGCGGCATAAAGTTCGTCACGATACAGCACGACAGCCGTGTAACCGTACAGCGGCAAAATTTTCGCGTGTTTGGACTTTTGGAACGCCGGCAAAAAAGTTCGCGTGTAACCTTGCGGCAAAATCGCAGACACCGCACGACCTTTGAGCGGCACAAATTCACCGCGTTTGAAGCCGATTGCGCGACGTTGCGGCAGAAACATTAAATCCGCCGATTCGGGCAACTTGATTAAATCTTCGGGCTTGAGTTTGAAAAATTTTTCGCCGACGCGTCCGACAGCCTCGAATTCCGGCACGTCAAAAATATTTCCGCGTTCGTCAGCAATCAACGCCGTTATCGGATTTTTCATCGGCAGTCACCAAACTTTCTTTTGATTTATTCGCGGTGGTAACGTTAAATTTATCGGGACTCGCGGCGCGTCAACTGTTTGTCCACTTTTTAAAAGTGACCGGCACGTCAAAAATATTTCCGCGTTCGTCAGCAATCAACGCCGTTATCGGATTTTTCATCGGCAGTCACCAAACTTTCTTTTGATTTATTCGCGGTGGTAACGTTAAATTTATCGGG
>JAFUYE010000109.1 GCA_017470715.1 Selenomonadaceae bacterium | reverse complement strand
TTTCCACCACGACAGAAAATTTTTAGCGTTCAAAAATTTTTCGGCGTCATCCGTGCGATTGAAAGCGTAATCTCTCAAAATCGCGGGCACGTCTTTAACCGGGACGGCGGAAATTTTTTTGTCCGTTGAACCGAAATTCAGCGTGTAAAATCGCGAAGTCGCTTTGACTGCGTTGCCGAAATCCGAATGAATCAGTCCGCGTGTGTCGCAACCGAAAGCCGTTGCCACGTGAAACATTTCGGCAAAAAGTTTTGGCTCCTTTTCCAAAGCGAAAATTTCAACAATCGTGTCGCCAGGCGCATGAAGTTCTGCGAATTTTTTTGCGGAAGTTTTCGGCTTGAAAATGTACGGCGTCAGATACGATGCCCGTTGACGTTCGCGCTTAATGTCGTCAAGCAACAAATAAAATTTTTTGGCAAAGGCGGGCATTTCGTCGACGGCGTTCAAATTTCGGACGGCGTGATAAATTTCGCGGAAACGATACGTCGGGATTCGTCGCAAGCTTGAACGTAAAGCAGCGGTGAACGCGTCAATTTTTTCGTCGGAAGCCGGCAAATCGTCGGGCAACGTTACATCCAAAAAATTTTTTACGGCGGCGCGGCTCTCGGAAAGAATTTCTTCGTCGGAAAATTCTTCGTCAACGTCGGTCAGCGGGCGTAAAATTTTTGGCTCGGCGTGCGAAAGATTTATCGAACGCAACCGCTCCAAGTCGGTGAAATTCGGTCTGCCCACGGGCACAAATTGCTTGACGTGATAATAGCGGTGCAAGCCGTTCGATTGCTCCACGTCGACGGGAAAAGTTTTTTCTTCCACGCGCAACGGCGTTTCCAACTCGTCAAGGTCGCGCCAAAAAATTTGTTCGCGTTCGGGGTCGACGACAAAAATATTCAGGTGCAAATTTTTTTCGGCGGCATAACGTCGATAATTTTCAAATTGGCTTGTCGGAAAAATGTACACGGGAAATCTGCCGTAACTGTAATCGCCCGTCGTTCGGACTTTGACTTCGGCAAGCTCGGTGCCTTTCCACAGCGAAAATTTTTTCGGCGCGTTCAAAACGAAATCAATCGTGCTTGAACCTGTCGGGGCGGTATCTTTCGGGCGGCTGACTGTGCAACCGCGGAATTCCAAAAACTTTTGAATAATTTCTTCGCCGATTAAACCTTTTCGATAAGCGGGCGTCGATTGAAAAATTTTGCCCACGTCAATCACCTCGTAAAAAATCTTCGCTTGACGAAAAAATTTTCCTGCCTTAGACTTCACGAAAAAGCAACGTTCCGTTGCATCAAATTTGTTCGGACGTTTCGACAACATCAACTGTTCGTTGCACTCGAACAAAAAAAATTTCGGAGGGAATAATTTCATGAGTAATCTTGAAGTCGGTATCGTCGGGCTGCCAAATGTCGGCAAGTCGACGGTTACTTTTAAAAAGTAACCAAACAGCTGACGCGCCGCGACGTTATCGCAACTCAAACGTTGTCGCCGCGCTCGAACATAAAAAATTTTCGGAGGTAAAAATTTCATGAGCAATCTTGAAGTCGGTATCGTCGGTTTGCCGAATGTCGGCAAGTCGACGCTTTTCAACGCCATAACCAAAGCCGGCGCGGAGGCGGCAAATTATCCGTTCTGCACGATTGAGCCGAATGTCGGCGTCGTTGCCGTGCCTGACGAACGATTGAACGTCTTGACGAAACTTTACAGCTCGAAGAAAACAACGCCCGCGCTTGTGCGTTTCGTCGACATTGCCGGGCTTGTCAAAGGTGCGTCGAAGGGCGAAGGTCTCGGCAACAAATTTCTGGAGCACATCCGTCAAGTTGACGCCATTGCTCACGTCGTGCGCTGTTTCGTCGACGAAAACATTACACACGTCGCCGACACGATTGATCCGTTGCGCGACATCGACACGATTCAAACGGAACTTTGTCTTGCGGATTTGGACGTTGTCGAAAAACGTTTGGCGAAGGTTGCAAAACTTTTGAAATCCGGCAGCAAGGAAGCCAAAGCCGAATCAGAAATTTTGGAGCGCGTAAAAAATTCTTTGGACGCGGCGAAACCTGCGCGGAGTTTGGAACTCACCGACGACGAACTTGCTTTGATTCGCGATACAAATTTGTTGACGCTCAAACCGACGCTGTACGTTGCAAACGTTGCGGAAGACGAAATTTCCGACGCGGATAAAAATCCCAACGTGCAGAAAGTTCGCAAGCTCGCCGAAAACGAAGGTGCGCAAGTTGTCATTGTTTGTGCGAAAGTCGAATCCGAAATTGCCGAACTTGACGCGGACGAAGCCAAAGAATTTCTTGCCGATTTGGGTTTGGAAAATTCCGGTCTCGACAGATTGATTCACGCGGCATTTGACTTGCTCGGCTTGATGACTTTTTTGACGGCGGGATCTGACGAATGTCGCGCATGGACGATTGCCAAAGGTACGCCTGCGGTTAAAGCGGCCGGCAAAATTCACAGCGACATTGAACGCGGTTTTATTCGCGCCGAAATTGTCAACTACGACGATTTAATCAAGCTCGGCTCAATCACCGCCGCCCGCGACAAAGGGCTTGTTCGCCTCGAAGGCAAAGATTACATCATGCAGGATGGCGACGTTACCTATTTCCGTTTCAACGTGTGAAAATTTTTCGTGCACAAAAATTCCCGCGACGTTTTTGTCACGGGAGTTTTTGATTGCAAAAAGTATATTAGCGTGTAAAAAATTTTATTGCTCAATCCAAACCGTAAGTATACCGTCTTCTGCTTTCGCGGCAAAATAATCTTTTAAACCTCGATATTCGTGCGTTCGTTTCAAACCTTCGACAGCGGAACCGTCACCAATGTTCTTGAGAATCGCGTTGGTTTTTGCCATGCCGTGAAGCTCGTCGATAGGTTTACCCGTACTGCAATTTTTTTTGTTTAAACCTTGACGAATTTTTTTGCCCAAGCTCGCAACTTTCATAAGTTTTTCTTGAAACGTGCGTTGCGGCTCCGTCGTTACAATTTCTTGTGTAACAATTTTTTTCATGCTCGACAAACCTCCGTAAAAAATTTTGTTGAAGTTTAATATTTGATTGACAAAAAATTCCCGCGACGTTTTTGTCACGGGAGTTTTTGATTACAGAAAAAATTTTACTTGCGACCCGATTCTTTTTCGCCCGACGTGTTGGTTTTCTTGACGGTTTCGCGTTTCGCGTCACCAAGTTTTTTCACGCCGCCGGAATTGTTGTTTTGATTTTCGCGAACCATGTTTTTCAATTTGCTTGCCAAGTCAGCTTTACCCATTGCAAATCACCTCGCGCAGAATTTAACAAATTTCCTTGACGCCGTCAATCGCATAAAATAAAATTCCACAAAAACTTTCGGAGGAGAACAATGCACGAACACACACTTGAAGACGGCACGATTATTCGCCACGAACACGAACACAAACATTCGCACACACAGACGAAAGCGGTTTTGAATCGCATGGCGCGGCTTATCGGGCATTTGCAATCGACGAAACGCATGATTGAGGACGGGCGCGACTGCAGTGAAGTTTTGATTCAGCTGTCCGCCGTCGACGCCGCGATTAAAGCCGTGCAACGAATCATCCTGAAAGATCATCTGGAACATTGCATTGTTGACGCGGTTAAAGAAAACGACACCGACGCGCTCGACCGGCTCAACAAAGCAATCGAACAATTCATTCGCTAAAGGGACAAGTTGTAAGGGACAAGGGACAAGTTCATTGCGCATTAATTATTGCAAATTATTCGTTGAGCAAATCTTTGACGACTTCACTTGCAAGAATCAAGCCCGCGACACTGGGAACAAAAGCCGTACTGCCGATAAAATTTTCCACGGGACGCGGAATTTCGTCCGACCAAACGACTTTCAAACCGTTGATGCCGCGTTCACGAAATTTTTTGCGTAAAATTTTCGCGACGGGGTCAACGCTCGTTTGAAAAATATCGCCGACTTTGAAACGTGTCGGGTCAAGTTTGTTGCCCGCGCCCATGCTCGAAATAATTTTCACGCCGCGACGGTTGCATTCTTCGACAAGAAAAATTTTCGCGGTGAGGTTGTCAATCGCGTCGACGACGTAATCGAAGTGGCAGATAAAAAAATCTTCGACGGGAACATTCGGCAAGAAAAATTTTTGAATCGCTTCGACTTTTGCCGCAGGATTTATGTCAAGAATTCTTTCGCGCATGACTTCGACTTTCGACCGCCCGATTGTCGACGTGAGCGCGTGCAGTTGGCGATTGATGTTCGTCGCGTCAACGTTATCTTTGTCGACCAAAACCAAATGTCCGACGCCCGAACGCGCCAGAGCTTCCGCAACGAACGAACCGACGCCGCCGATACCGAAAATCGCCACGGTTGCCGCGTTGAGTTTTGAAAAATTTTCGTCGCCGATTAAAAGTTTCAGCCGCTGAAATCTGTCGTCCATAAAAATTTCTCCGTCGCAAGTTTTGTTCGCAAAAAAATTTTCGTCATTTGTTCCCGTCGCGTCTGAAAGTGAAATTCGGCAGTTGCAAAGTATTCGATTGATTTTGTTGAGGTTGCTGAGGTTTCGGCGCGTCGAAATTAAATCCTTTCGACACGGTGACGGTTGACTTCGGCACGTCGATTGTCGGTGACTTGAGCGCGAGGCTGTCGGCGAAGTCCGTCGCGATAATCGTCGCTTGAATCATGCCGTTCATCGATTTATCAATGACCGTGCCCAAAATAATATTTACGTCGTCTTCGGTTTGGCTGAAAATGTAACTTGCGGCGGCGTTCACGTCGTGAATCGGTAAAGTTTCGTCGCCGGTGATGTTCAAAATAATTCCGCGTGCACCTTTGAGCGACTTGTCGATAAGCGGGCTTTGAATCGCTTCTTGCACGGCTTTGACCGCGCTGATTTTACTGCGACCGATACCAAGTAACGCGTCCGCTGATTCGCTTTGACGGAAAATTGTCGTCATGTCCGCGAAGTCAACGTTAATGACGCCGATTGTCAAGATGAGTTCCGCGACGCAACGAATTGCCTGCCGCAAAACCGAATCCGCCTCGTGAAACGCGTCGACCATTGACAGATCTTTGTTTTCGGGGAGCTTCATAAGGTTATCATTTTTGACGACGATAAGCGCGTCCATGTACGATTGCATTTTAACGATACCTTCGTTGGCAATGCGTTGTTTGCGCCGACCTTCAAAGCTGAACGGGAGTGTAACGACGCCGACGGTCAACATGCCGAGTTCTTTGGCAAGCCGCGCAACAATCGGAGCCGCACCGGTGCCGGTTCCGCCGCCCATTGCCGCCGTGATAAAAATCATGTCCGCGCCGACCATCATCGATTTCAAACGTTCGGAATCGGCTTTGGCAGCCTGTTCGCCAAGTTCGACTCGTCCGCCGGTGCCGCGACCTTTGGTTATCATTTCGCCGATTTGCACAGCACGAATTGCGTTTGTGTTTGAAAAACTCAGCGCGTGAGAATCCGTATTCACCGCGACCAAGTCAATATCCAAAAAATCACTTTCGGCAATTCGTTTCAAGACGCTGTTGCCGCCGCCGCCCACGCCGAAAACTTTAATCGTGACGAGGGCTTTTTTAATCGCCGCGTCGTCTTTGGCTTTCTGTTGCTCCTTGTTAAGGCGAAGTTTTTTTAACGCCTCCTTGATAGCCGCATCGTTAGCCCCCATGTCAGTCGTTCCTCTCCGAAAAAAATTTTTTGCTAACTTCGACGCGCCGAAAAATATTCCTTCATTGAACATAGCCGATTATTTTTCGTCAAAAGCATAACTTTACAGCGGCTGTACAATTGAAACATACGGGAGGTGTTTAAATGGAAACTTTGGATTTCGCAACAATGACGGCAATGGCGGGCATGGGTTTCGTCGCGGCGTTCATTGATTCGGTTGTCGGCGGCGGCGGATTAATTTCCGTTCCAACGCTCATGTGGGCGGGCTTGCCGATGCTTAACGTCCTCGGCACAAACAAAATCGCCTCGACAATGGGCGCGATTGCCGGATTTTTGACTTACCTGCGTTCCGGCACCATTGACAAAAAAATCATGCGCGTGATGTTCCCGCTGTCGTTCGTCGGCTCGATTATCGGCGTGTTAATCGTCAGACAAATTCCGCCGGATTTTTTGCGCCCGCTCGTCGTCGTCATGCTGATTGTCATTGCGATTTACAGCACGCTCAAAAAAAATTGGGGCACGGACAAAAAAGTTGTTCACGTGTCCCACGGAAAATATTTGTTCGCGCTCGTCGCAATTTTCGTGCTCGGATTTTACGACGGATTTTTCGGACCGGGTACCGGCTCGTTCATGCTGTTTCTGTTTTTGATGACGGGCTACGGATTTTTGGGAGCCGCCGCAAATGCTCGTGCCGCAAATTTGGCAAGCAACATTGCCGCCGCAATTTTGTTCACGGGCTTTGGTTTGGTGAATTTTTCTTACGCAATTCCGATGGGGCTCGGCATGATTGCCGGTGCCGCTTGCGGTGCGAAAATGGCAATCTCGAAAGGTGCCGCCTACGTTCGCCCGTTGTTTATCGCAATGACGACAATTTTAATCGGCAAGCAAATTCTTGAGCTGTTCAAGTAAAAATTTCTTGTCGACCTTGCCGGAAGAATTCAAAGGCAACGACTTCACGAAAAAAATTTCTCTCGGCAATTCGGCGGGCGTCAATGCTTGCCGAATATTTTTTTTGTCGACGTTGCCGACGACGAACGCCAAAAAATTTTCGCCGCGAATTTTGTCAGGAACTTTCACGACTGCTGCAGATTCGACGCCGTCAATCGTCAAAAGTTTCTGTTCGACACTCGACGCAAAAATTTTCACGCCGCCGCGATTGATAAAATCTTCACCGCGCCCGAAAAAAATTAAATCGCCGTGTTCGTCGATAAAGCCCGCGTCGCCGACCGTGCACGGATTTTCAAGCCCGACAACTCGAAACGGCGTATCGACGTAAATCAGCCCGTCGCGAATAAAAATTTTCACTCCGTCGAACGGCTTGCCGAGGTTTTGAACTTCGCCAGCGTTTTCGGCGGAAATTTTTTTGTACGTGACGAAACTCAATTCGCTTGCGCCGTAATACAAAATCAATTCTGCGGCGGGAAATTTTTTCAGCAACGACAGACTTTGACTTTCCGTCAAAACCTGCGAACCCGTGAAAATCGAACGGACATTTTCAAGCGGCGTGCCCGTCGCAAGCAAAGCCAATTTCGTCGGCACAAGATAAATCGCCGTGGAAATTTTTACAAGTTCAAGCCATCTGCGCGGGGAAAATTTTTCTGTCGTGACGATTGAGCCGCCCGCATACAAAATCGCAAGGAACGTGTTTAAGTTGCCCGTGAAAGTCAAACTGCCGTGCATGAAAAGTTTCGTCGTGTCGTCGACGCCAAAAATTTTGTTCTGTGTCGGGAAAAAATTTGCCCAGCTCTCGAACGTTCGGCGTAAAATTTTCGGCGCGGAAGTCGAACCGCTCGTTGCCACTTCAAAAATATTTGACGGATTGTTTTTCTGCCCGGCAAAAAAATTCACCGCTTGCGTTAAAAATTTCCCGCCCGCAACGGAATTGTCGACCGCGTTCAGAAAATCTTTGTAAGTGAACGATTGCCCGTCAATCTGCAGAAAAATTTTGTCGCCGAAAGTTTTTGCACGTTCCGCAAGTAAGTCGTAAAAGTTCATCTGATTGCCTCGATTAAAATTGCTTCACCGGTGCCGCCTGCGCCCGCGATTGACAGCAAACCCAAGCCGTGCAAATTTTTCAGCGACGCAAGCAGATGAATCAACAAAATCGCTCCGCTCGCGCCGTAAGGGTGACCGTAAGCCAACGCGCCGCCCGACGGATTGAATTTGTCGACGCACGTGGGGTGACTTCGCTCAAACAGCACGTCGATAACCGCAAACGCCTCGTTGAATTCAATCGCCGAAAGTTCTTCGTAAGTCAAGCCGTTTCGCGACAAAAGTTTATCGGCAACAACCTGCGCGCCACGCGGACTTTCAAGCGGATTGACGCCGCACGTCGTCACGTCCAAAATTTTCGCAACGGGATTTAAATTTTTTTCACGCACGAATTTTTCACTTGCCAGCACGACAAAAGCCGCTCCGTCGTTGATTCGGCAGGCATTGCCCGCAGAAATTTTCGTGTCACGTCCCAACGGCAACGGTGCACGCTCAAGCAATCGGCGGGAAATATTTTTCTTAATGCCCGTGTCTTCGCGAACGCCCGCAACTTCAACAATGTAATCGCGCAGATTGTCAACGGAATTCGCCGCACGTTGATGACTTCGCAAAGCCCAAGCGTCCATTTCGTCGCGGGAAATTTTTTCGTCGTCGGCAACACGTTGGGCACCGCGTAACATGGCAAGCGCGTCGAATTCGTCGGGCGAAAATTGCGCAGTTTTGTAACCGCCTTGAACTTCGACGGCCGTCAAGTTAAATCGCTTGTCGTTGGGATTGTAGACGCGCAACGGTTGAAGCGACGAACTTTCCGCACCGCCCGCGATAATCACGTCAGCAAGCCCGCAAGAAATTTTCGCGTAACCGATTGAAATTGCCGCCGCACCGCTCGCACATTGCCTGTCGACGGTCAAAGCCGCCGTTGATTCGTCAAAGCCCGCAGCCAACGCCATCAGCCGCGAAATATTTCCGCCCGTGCCGACAGCATTTCCGCAGATAATTTCGTCGACGTGTTCAAGGGAAAATTTTTGTCGCAGAGACTTCAAAACTTCCGCGCCGAAAATTTCGGGACGAATATTTTTAAACTTCGTATTCGCAACGACAATCGCCGTCCGCAAGCCGCCCAAAATATAAACCGTCATAAAATTTCACCCGTGACTTTTTGTTTGCCCGCGCTCGTCAAATTGAAAAATTTCCCGTCGCAGAACAGCGACAACGGTTCGTCCGCCGTGACAAAATTTCTGAATTTTAATTTGAGCCCGTCGACCGTCGAAAATTCCGCGTCCGATAAAAGCGTTTCCAAAATCAGCAACGCGGGCACAATCGGCGGGTTGATTCGGTGAATTTTATTTTTGTCGTCGACCGAATTGACGAACTCGAAAATTTCCGTCGCCGTGAACACGCGCCAAATTTTTTCCGCCGATTGAATTCGACAACCGAGAGCCGCCGAAATTTTTTGTCGCGGGCGAATCATCTTGATTAGAATTTCCGCGTCGTTTGAACTTGCCCGTAAAAGTGCCATTGACGAATGGACTTTCAAAACTTCCGCGCCGTCCGAAAAATTTCCGCGACGAAAAGTCAGTTCGATTATAACGCAGTCGATGAATTGCCCGAACGTCGAAATTTTTTTCGCAAGTTCTCTGATCATTAATGACGCCTCCATTGCCCGCGATTATAACAATTTTTTTCGTGTCGTCAAAAAAATCCCCGCCGAATTTGACGGGGAAATTTTTTACCGCGATAAAATTTGCTTGTGAAAATTTCAGACTGCCGCTCTCCAATTAGGAGTTAGGAATTAGGAATTAGGAATTGTTTCGGTGATTTTGTAATTCCGCATTCCTAATTCCACATTCCAAATTGCCGTTCAGACTGCCGCTCTCCAATTAGGAGTTAGGAATTAGGAATTAGGAATTAGGAATTGTTTCGGTGATTTTGTAATTCCGCATTCCTAATTCCACATTCCAAATTGCCGTTCAGACTGCCGCTCT
>JAFUYE010000108.1 GCA_017470715.1 Selenomonadaceae bacterium | reverse complement strand
TTCACGCGGCGCACGTCCAAACAATTTCTTGCGAGCGATTACAAACGTTTCGATTATCTGATTGGGCTTGACCGTTACAACGTTCGCGACATGAAAGAAATTTGCGGCGGCGACCCCGACGAAAAAATTTTTCTGATGATGGATTTTTCGGGCGAACACCGCGACGTTGCCGACCCGTGGTACACCGACGACTACGAGGAAACTTATCGCGACGTGCTGATTGCTTGCGAAGCTTTGTTGGAAAAAATTTCTGCGGATAATCAATCGACGCGTTGAAATAAATTTTCCGCATGATAAAATAATCCCGTGGAAGTTTTTTCTGTCACGAGGAGGTTTTATCATGATTCGGAGAATTTTGATTGCCAATCGCGGAGAAATTGCCGTGCGCGTTATTCGCACCTGTCAAGAGTTGGGCATTGAGACCGTCGCAATTTATTCCGACGCGGACAAAGACGCCCTGCACGCGCAACTTGCCGACGTTCGTTTTCGCGTGGGCACCGAGGACGCTTTCGACAGTTATCTTAACCGTGAAGCGATTATCGACGCGGCGAAGACAACCGAAGCGGACGCGGTTCACCCCGGCTACGGATTTTTGTCGGAAGATGCGGATTTCGCTCAAATGGTTGTCGATAACGGTATGACGTGGATTGGTCCGTTGCCCGAAACGATTCGACTTGTCGGCGACAAAGACGCGGCGCGTAGCTCAATGGTTCCGTCCGGAATTCCAATGGCGAAAGGTTCAGACCCGTTGACCGATAACGGCATGGCGATTAAATCGGCGGCTCAAGTCGGCTACCCCGTCATTTTGAAACCTGTTTCGGGCGGCGGCGGCAAAGGCATGTTCATCGTTCGCGACGAAAACGAATTGCATCACGTGCTTGGACTTGTCGACGTGACGAAGAACAGATTTTATTTCGAGCATTACATTGAGCATTCGCGGCACATTGAAGTTCAGGTTGTGGCGGACAATTTCGGCAGCGTGATTCATTTGGGCGAACGTGAGTGCTCAATTCAGCGTCGCAACCAAAAACTTTTGGAAGAGTCACCGTCAATCGCTTTGACGCCCGAAATGCGCGAACGTGTTGGCAAATTGGCAGTTAAAGCGGCAAAAAGCGTTCACTACTCAAATATCGGCACGGTTGAATTTTTGCTGGACTTGGCGACGAACGAATTTTATTTCATGGAAATTAATCCGCGAATTCAAGTCGAACACGGCATAACCGAGGCTGTCACGGGCGTTGATTTGGTTCGCACGCAAATTAAAGTTGCTTCGGGCGAGCCGCTGGACTTTTCGCAAGACGACGTTAAATTCACAGGGCATGCGATTGAATGTCGAATCAACGCCGAAGATCCCGACAGAAATTTTATGCCGACGCCCGGCAAAATAAAATTCCTGCACGAGCCGAGCGGTCCGAGAGTTCGTTTCGACAGCGGCGTTACTGCGGGTTTGTCAATCGAGCCGTATTACGATTCGTTGATTGCAAAATTGATTGTTCACGGCAGAACACGCGGCGACGCAATACGAATCATGCGGCGGGCACTGAACGAGTTCATGCTCAAGGGCGAAGACGATTTTGTCAAAACGACCGTCCCGCTCCACCAAAATATTCTTGACGACGAATGGTTTTGCACCGGCAATATCGACACGCAATTTATCAAAAACCGTCTTCCGATTTACGCGGCGGCACCGAAGAAACTCACGCTTGCCGACAAGATGGAGCCTGACCTTGCCGAAAGATTGGCGCGTGCCGGCGGACAAATTGATATTGATTACGCATAAAATTTCAAGGAGAGTGATTAAATGAATTTGGTGGCAGGCAGTTCGGATTTTGAGCGCGGACAATATGAAGCGTTGAAGTCGGCGTATCGGCTTTTCGGGCACGGCGACTTGATGAAATTTTGGCTGTTCGAGGAGCACCGTTGCATTTACAAATGGGCGCACTACTTTCCGATTTACGAAAAATGGTTTGAAGCTTATCGCGGCAAAGAAATTGTTTTCGTCGAAGTCGGTGTGCAAAACGGCGGCTCAATTCAAATGTGGCACGATTATTTCGGCAAAGACGCAAAAATTGTCGGCATCGATATAATTCCCGTTTGCAAACAATTCGAAGACCCTGAGCAAAATATTTTTGTCGAAATCGGTTCACAGGACGACCCGAATTTTTGGGCGGCGTTCAAAGAAAAATATCCGCGTGTCGACATTTTGCTTGACGACGGCGGGCATCAGTTCAATCAGCAAATTCTTACGTTCCGCGAAATGTTTCCGCACATCAAAGACGGCGGACTTTACATGTGCGAAGACTGCCACACGTCATATGCTTATTCAATGCGCTGCGGCACATGTGAGCCGATAATTCTTAATGGCGGCGTTGGCGTCAAAGGCACGTTTATCGAGTTCACAAAAAATCTTATCGACGAAATTAACGCTTTCCACACGAACGGAACTTTGCCGCCGAATTACAACACGCTGAACATGGGCGGAATTCATTTTTATGACAGCGTCGTCGTCGTCGAAAAAAAGAAAATTCCCTTCAAGCCGTTTGATTTGCCTGTCGGAGATTTTGCCAAAGTCAATGCGGAGGCTTGAGAAAAAATTTTTTGACCGCTTGAAATTTTCGGGCGGCATTTTTTTTACGGCAATGAAGGAACTTTGGCAAGTCGGGCGAATAAGTATCGCTAATAATTGCTTTGAAACGGTTGGCGGCGCGTGTCGTCGACGAAGAATATCTAAGCCAAGGGAGGCGTCTGAAGTGATTCGGGTTTTGATTGCTGATGACTCGGCGTTTATGCGAAAGGTCCTGTCGGATCTTTTCAACAGTCAAAACGACTTTGAGGTCGTCGGCACGGCGAAAAACGGTCAAGACGCGGTTGACAAAGTTAAAAAATTTCAGCCGGATGTATTGACGTTAGACGTTATCATGCCGACAATGGACGGGTTGAGCGCACTTGCGATTATCATGGAACAATGCCCTTTGCCCGTGGTTATGATAAGCTCCACAACGCAAAAAGGCACCAACGAAACAATTCGTGCGTTGGCACTCGGCGCAGTGGATTTCGTGAGCAAAGAAGGCGGTGCAATTTCCAAAATCGACACAATCAAGGATGAAATTTTGGCGAAGTGCAGAATGGCTGCAACGGCTCGCGCACGCCGAAACGCCTCATCCGCCGCTTCGAACAAGCCGCTTGTCTATACGCCAAAACCGCCTGAGCCGCCAAAAATGCGCACGATTGAAGTTCGTCGCAGAACGGGATTTGTCTTGGGTCAGAAACCGACAATTAATCGTGTACCTTCAACAGCACCTCTGAAAGTTTTGCCGCCGACGGGTAAAAAACTTGTGACAATCGGCACGTCGACGGGAGGTCCTCAAGCGTTGCAATCCGTGATAACGCGTCTGCCGGGGAATTTGCCTTGCGGCGTCGTCGTCGTCCAACACATGCCCGCAGGTTTCACGCGTTCGCTTGCGGAACGATTGAATTCCATAAGCGAAATTTCCGTTAAAGAAGCCGAGCACGACGAGATTATCAAGCCCGGACAAGTTTACATTGCACCGGGGAATTTTCATTTGCGAATTGCTCCCGCTTCCGCCACGGAACGTAAAATTGTTTTGAGCCAAGAACCGCCCGTGGGCAATCACCGCCCCGCAGTCAACGTCATGTTCGACAGTGCCGCGCAGTTCGGCAGAGATTTGGTCAGCGTCATTATGACGGGTATGGGGTGCGACGGTTGCGAAGGCATGAAAAAAATCAAAGAAACCGGCGGTTATTCCATTGCTCAGGACGAAAATTCTTGTGTAGTTTACGGAATGCCCAAAGCCGTCGTCGAGGCGGGTCTTGCCGACGAAGTTAAACCTTTGAACAAAATCGCCGAAGCCATAGTCGATGCGGTGAGAAGATAAGGGAGAAAGGACAAGGGAAAAGGGACAAGAGTTATGCATTATAAAGATTTAAAAAGTTGGCAGAAGGCAATGGATTTGACGGCGGAAGTTTATCGCTTGACGAAAAAGTTGCCCAAAGACGAACTTTACGGCTTGACCAACCAACTGCGTCGGGCGGCAGTCTCAATCCCGTCAAACATCGCCGAAGGGAACGCACGCTTTTCGACGAAAGAATATCTTCGGTTCTTGTCAATCGCTCGCGGCTCCGTTGCCGAAGTGGAAACGCAACTTCTGATTTGTGTCAGATTGGAATACTTGACGCAGAAAGATGTTGAGGCGGCATTATCCTTGCAAAACGAAGTTGAACGAATGCTTAATTCAACGATTACGAAACTTAGAGACAAAGAGTCTGTGACCGGGCAATAAATTTGTCCCTTGTCCCTTTCCACTTGTCCCTACAACAGGAGGAGTTTAAATGGAAACTAATCAATACATGGATATGTTTCTCGACGAGTCGCATGAACATTTGCAATCGCTCAACGACGGCTTGCTCGGCTTGGAAGACAATTCCGGAGATCTGTCTATCCTGAATGAAATTTTCCGTAACGCGCATACACTTAAAGGTATGTCGGCGACGATGGGTTACAACAAAATCGCCGAACTTACGCACGAAATGGAAGACGTGCTCGACATGTTGCGCAAGGAACAACTGGCGGTAAGCGGCGACATTATCGATACGTTGTTCAAATGTATCGACTCACTTGAGCAAATGATAAACAACGTTGCAAACGGCGACCCGGAAGATCTTATCGATGTATCGGATTTGGTTGCAAAGTTGAGTTCCTTGACGAAGGGAACGCCTCCGCCCGGAGCAGCTGCTCCTGCGCCCGCAGCAAGTTCCGCACCGGCAGCAGCTCCCGCCGCAGGTGGCGGAGTCACTTCCGGCGGTGTGCCCGTGGAATTTTCCGATACCGAAAAAAGCGTAATCGAAGAGGCTGAAAAAACCGGTATGCGCGGCATCTATTTGAAAGTCACGCTGGCGGAATCCTGCCTGTTGAAATCTGCGCGTTCGTATATGGTTATGAATGCGCTGGAAGAATTGAGCGAAGTTATCCGTACACTTCCGCCCGCCGAAGATCTCGAACAGGAAAAATTTGAGCGTTCGTTTGAAGTAATTTTAATCACGGGCTCCGAAGAACAAGCAATTCAAGATGCGGTTATGGGCATTTCGGAAATCGAAAAGGCCGAAACGACAATCATCGACTTCAAAGCCGCGCCTGCACCTGCCGCTGCACCTGCACCCGCGCCCGCACCTGCACAGTCAGCCGCAACCGCGCCCGCAACGGCTCCTGCACCGAAACCGTCAGCACCCGCGAATGCACCCGCGAAACCTGCAGCAGCCGCCGCCGGTGGTGGTGCCGCCGCACAAAAGAAAAGTCACGCCGGACAATCCGTGCGCGTCGACATTGAAAAACTTGATACGCTCATGAACTTGATGGGCGAGCTTGTCATTAACAAAGTTCGTCTTGAGCAAATCGGGCAAACGCATCGACTTTCGGAACTCACCGAAACTTTGGAGCAAATGGACAGAGTGACGACGGATCTTCAAAATATCGTCATGAAAGTCCGCATGGTTCCCGTCAGCCAAGTCTTTAACCGTTTCCCGCGCATGGTTCGCGACGTTACCAAAGAACTCAACAAGGAAATCAACTTGACAATCGAAGGCGAGGACACGGAACTTGACCGTACCGTTATCGACGAAATCGGCGACCCGATTATGCACTTGCTGAGAAATTCGCTTGACCACGGTATTGAAATGCCCGACGAACGCGAAGCAAAAGGCAAGCCCCGTGTCGGTGAAGTCGGTCTTATCGCACGCCACGAAGGCAACAACGTCGTCATTATGGTTACCGACGACGGTAAAGGTATCGACGCGGATGTCATTCGTCGCAAGGCTGTTGAAAAAGGTTTGTTCACGCAAGAAGAAGTTGACTCGATGGACAACGCGGACGCCGTGCGAATTGTCTTCCTGCCCGGTTTTTCCACAGCGGAAAAAATCAGCGATATTTCCGGTCGCGGCGTCGGCATGGACGTTGTCAAAAGCAAAATCGAATCTTTGAGCGGTCATGTTGACGTTGAGACGCACGTCAACGAAGGTTCCGTTTTCAAAATTAAATTGCCGCTCACGTTGGCGATTATTCAAGCAATGCTCGTGCAAGTACAAAACGAAATGTACGCAATTCCGCTTGCGTCAATCGACAGCACTTTGAGCGTTCAGCCGACGGACATTCGCACGGTTCAAAACAACGAAGTCATCGTTCTGCGCGGGGAAATCATTCCGATAATCCGCATGGAAGAAACTTTGATGGTTCCGCACGTAAACGATTCGCAGGAACTTTTCGTTGTCGTCGTGCACGCGGGCGACTCGAAAGCCGGTATCGTCGTCGACAAATTAATCGGTCAGCAGGAAATTGTTATAAAGACGCTGGGCAACCTGTTCATGGGCTTGAAGATGTTCTCGGGCGCGACGGTGCTCGGCGACGGACGTGTTGCCTTGATTTTGGACGTTGCAACGATGTTGAATTAAGGGACAAGTTGTAAGGGACAAGGGACAATTGAAAACCCGGTAACCCTTGCCCCATTTCCTTAAGGAGGTATTTTTATGGCGAAAGACAGCGTGGCGAAAAAACCGGAGCCCGTCGTTGATGATTATGGTGTCGAGGAAGTTAATGCAGGTATGCAGGTCGTTGCCTTCAAGTTGCGCGACGAAGAATACGGCGTGAACATTTTTCAAGTGCAGGAAATTCACAACCTTGTCGACATAACGCGGGTGCCTTTCGCGGCAAGTTTCATCAAAGGCGTCATCAATCAGCGCGGCAGTGTTATGCCCGTAATCGATTTGAAAAAGCGGCTCGGTATCGAAGAAACACCCTATACCGCCGCAACGCGCATTGTCACCGTTATCGTCGGCGATTTGCAAGTCGGCATGTTGGTTGACGCCGTCACGGAAGTTTTGACAATCCGCTCCAAACTCGTTGATCCGAAAAAAACCGTCAGCGATAAAGCAATGGAAAAATTTTTGAGCGGTATCGGCAATATCGACGGGCGACTTGTCACCATGCTCAATCTTGAAGAAATTGTCGGAATCAGTTAAGGGACAAGTGATAAGGGACAAGGGACAAGTGAAAATCCCTTACCCCTTACCCCTTTCCCTCTTATCCCTTAAAAGAGGTGTTTTGAATGCTTGATGAATTTGATTTGAGCCCGATACAACTTGACGCCCTGCGCGAAATCGGCAACGTCGGCGCAGGCAATTCGGCAACGGCATTGTCGCAGATTATCAACAAGCGAATCGATATGAACGTTCCGAATGTCGCGCTCGTCCCGATTGAAGATGTGCCCGATTTGGTCGGCGGTCCCGACGCCATTGTCGTCGGAGTTTTTCTGCGCGTGTACGGCAAAGCACCGGGAAATATTTTGTTCCTCATGCCGCAAAAGAGCGCGTTTTATCTCGTCGATACACTTATGGGACGCGAACACGGCACGACGAAAAAACTTGACCCGATGGATATGTCCGCGTTGAAAGAAATCGGAAACATACTTTCGGGCGCATACTTGAACGCGTTCTTTAATTTCACGCACATTTCAATGTTGCCGTCCATTCCGTCACTGGCAATGGATATGGCAGGCGCGATTTTAAATGTCGTGCTCGTTCAACTCGGCGTTATGGGCGATCACGCAATGGTTATCGAAACAAAGTTTTTGGCGGAAGATGACGGCATTAACGGACATTTCTTCTTGGTGCCCGACCCCGGCTCGCTGGGAACGTTAATCAAGGCAGTGGGAGTTGAATAATTATGGCAGACCTTATCAAAGTCGGTATGGCTGATTACAAGGTCGGTCGCAGCCCGTCAACACTAATAAGCTACGGCTTGGGCTCATGTATCGGCGTTTCGCTTTACGACCCGCAACGCAAAATCGGCGGGCTTTTGCATATAATGTTGCCCGACAGCACGCAAGCACGCGCAAGCGACAATCCCGCCAAATTTGCCGACACGGGAATTCCGCTTTTGATAAATGACGTAATTGCTTTGGGTGCCTCACGATCCAGACTCGTGGCAAAAATTGCGGGCGGTGCTCAAATGTTCGCTTTCGCAAACGCAACCGATATAATGCGCGTCGGAACCCGCAATGCCGAAAGTTGCAAGCAAATTCTTAAGCGCAACGGAATTCGCGTTATCGCCGAAGACACGGGCGGCAACTACGGACGCACGGTTTCAATCGATTTATCAACGGGCTCTTACAAAATCAAGACAATCGATCGCGGCGAAAAGACGATTTAAAAAATTCGTCAAAATTTTTTCGGGGCAGTCAATTCACCGTCGAATAATCGCGTGATTTTTTGACCGGTGCGCAACTTAAATTTTTGAGCGGGCGACCGATTGACAGGTTATCGATGCCCCGACGGAAAAATTCTCAACTGATTTAATCGATACGTGGTGTTAAACGTGACAAGTTTTTATGATTACTTGGCTCGATATATGCCAATCAAAAAAATGCTGATCTCGCTGGCGGTCGGCATGGTCTCATTTTTTATCGTACTTATATCGGGGCTGACAAGCGAATTCGTGCGTTCGGAAACTGTCGCGTCACGAACTTTTTCAGCCTTTTGTTTTACCAGTCTGGTGACGTTTATAATCTTCATGACTTGCGAAGAATACGGGATTTATAAAACCAAAAAGGAACTGGAAAATTTTATCGACTTTGCCGAGGAAAACGAAACCGACGAGTATTTTGACCGCGACGAATATTTGGGCATTGAGAAAGAAGAAACGCCCGAAGGAACTGCCGAAGAGTACAACGTTTACGGCGACGAACCCGAAGATTTTCGCCCGATGGAGTTTGAAGACTTTTCGCGGCGTTGATAAAAATTTTTTCCGCAAGCACAAAGGACGGTGAATCGACATGGCCGAAGACGAAAAAAATGTTGCGGCGTTGTGGCTCCGTTACAAGGAAACAAAATCCGTGGAGTTGCGAAATGTTCTTGCCGAACATTATCTGCCGCTCGTGAAAATTGTTTGCGGGCGTCTGGCGGTAAGTTTGCCGCCGCATTTGGACAGGGACGACCTTTTGAGCAGCGGCTTTTTCGGGTTAATGGACGCGATTGACCGTTTCGACCCTTCGCGAAATATAAAATTCGAGACTTATGCGGGCGTGAGAATTCGCGGCGCGATGATTGATTATTTGCGTTCAAAAGATTGGATACCCGTCACCATGCGCCAAAAAATTCGCAAATACGAACAGGCGGTTTATCAACTGGAAACAAAATTCGGCAGAACGGCGACGGACAAAGAAATTGCCGACGAA
Source organism: Selenomonadaceae bacterium (assembly GCA_017470715.1). Lineage (GTDB taxonomy): Bacteria > Bacillota > Negativicutes > Selenomonadales > Selenomonadaceae > Quinella. The sequence goes on along the minus strand of JAFUYE010000108.1, from coordinate 6,677 downwards.
CTGAAAATTTCCCTTGACGAACTGCAAACGCTGGTGAGCCAATGCAATTCGGCAACGGTTATCCCGCTCGAAGAATATTTGAAAACCGACGTTTCCGAAGCAGTGGACACAAATCCCGCAAATTCCACGGAGTATTTTGAGCTGAAAGAAACGCTGGCGAAAGCGATTGACCGACTGCCCGAAAAAGAACGGACGGTTGTGTCGCTGTATTATTACGAAGAATTGACGCTCAAAGAAATCAGTTTGATTTTGAATTTGAGCGAGGCGCGCATTTCGCAACTGCACACTAAGGCAATTTTCAGGATGCGCGGTTACTTGGCGCGGAGCAAACAAGATCTGTTTTGAGGAAAGGAGGACGCCCCGTGAGCGAAAATTTGGTATTGGGCGGACCCGAATCCGGTTATAAATACGAGTTCCGACCCGACGGCGTTTATTTGACGGTTTATCCGAGCGTGGACGGTGAGCGGCTTTTTGAACTGTCCGATATGCGTCAAGTTTTGCGTGACTGCAGAGTTATGGATTACGACGTCGGCTTGTTGTCGCGAACAATGCGCGAGGCGAACGGGCAACCGCGTAAAATTTCCGAACCCGTGCAAATCACTGCCGAAGAATTGGCGGCTCTTTCTGGCGGAGAAATCAGCGAACTCGAACCCAGAGAAGAACCTTTTGCGCGCTTGGTTTTGGACATCACCCGCGACAAAATGAAAGCGGTCATTCGCTACGACACCCGCGAAGGCGCACGGCTTCCTACGAAAGAAATGGTTATGCAAATTCTTGAAGACGCGGGAATAAATTTCGGCATTAACGAAGAGGCGATTGAACGCGGCATCAAAGGTTTGACATCTTTCACTGCGGCTGAAGGCATCATGCCCATTGCCGGCGAAAACGCTTACATTGACAGGAAATTTGACCTCAGCACGCAGGGCAAGCCCGTAATCGACGAATACGACAAAGTTGACTACAAAGACATGAATTTGTTCGTGCTTGCCAAAGAAAATCAGACGTTGGCAATTCGCATTCCGCAGACGAAAGGCATTCCGGGCAGAAATATTTACGGCGATATTGTTCCCGCGCAGAACGGTCGCCCAATTCCAATGCCCGAAGGAAAAAATACGAAAGTCGTCGGCGATAACCGCTTGATTGCCACGGCGAACGGACAAATTATCGACAAAGGCTCGCGAATCAGCATTGACCCGCGTTTGGAAATTAAAGGTTCCGTCGGCGTTTCCACCGGCGATATTGATTTCGACGGGACGATTCGGATAACCGGCGACGTTGAGCACGGTTTCAAAGTCACGGCCACGGGCGACATCGAAATTAAAGGCTCAATCAACGGCGCGGAAGTCAGAGGACGCAACGTTTACATTTCCGGCGGCATTACCGGCGCGGAACGTGCAAAAGTTTATGCCGAAAAAGACGTGCGCACTGCCTTTGCCGAAAACGCATTGATTGAAGCGGGCGGCGACATTTACATTTCCGACATAGCGTTACATTCGCAAATTCGCGCAGGCAAAAAAATTATCATGGAAGATCGTCACGGACAAATAACGGGCGGTCATGCGATTGCCGGCGAAGAAGTCAGCGTGAAAATTATCGGCAACCCGTCGTTTGTCGTCACGCGAATTTCCGTCGGTATCGATCCGAATTTGCAGAAAGAATACATCGAACTCAAAAAAGGCTACAAAGATTCCAAAAAACGTTTGACACACGTTACTCAAACGCTCAACACGCTCTCGAAGCTTGACATAAACACGTTGCCGCAAAGCCGCGTTGACATGATTAATCAGTTGACGCGTTCGCAATTCCCGCTTGCCGGACAAATCAAACGCGACGAAAAGCGACTTTTGGAAATTGAAACGCTTCTTGCCAACATGAAGAACGGCAAAATTCGGGTAAGCAGCACGATTTATCCCGGCTCGCGTCTGGCAGTCAATAATCTGTTCAAAAATGTTCAGACGGAATACAAGCGTTGTACGATTTCGCTCAACGACAGCGGCGAAATTGAAGTCGGACCCTATTAAGGCAATTAGGAATTAGGAATTAGGAATTAGGAATTAGTTCCTAGTTCCCAATTGCAGTTCAGTTTGGAGGGATACAACATGGAAATTGCGCCGGTCGGTGTACAAATGACTTACGCCAATGCCAACAACGCCACTCAAGTTCAACACAACTTAAACAACACGGTAAACTTGCAACAGGATTTCGAGGCTATGCGTCAAAAAAATGACGCCGAGTTGAAACAAAAACAGGTTCGCACAAAAGACGACGCGGAGGGCGGCAAAATCAAAGACGACCCCGACCGTCGCAATCGTCAAGGCGGTTACTATTACCGAAACCAAAAACGCAAGCAACAGACCGAAGAGGAGCCCGAAAATTTTGCCGTCGACCCGAAACGCGGGCACTTTCTGGACATATCGCTTTGATAAGGGACAAGTTGTAAGGGACAAGGGATAAGTACAATCTGCAACACTTGTCCCTTAACCCTTGTCCCTTCAACGAGGTGATGCAATGGTTACCGAAATAATGTTGCTCCTGATTGTGCTCGGCGTGGCGATAACTTTCGTCGCTTGGTCAAACACGCGCAAACGCAAACAAGACTCGATTGACCGCCGCGAAGTCGAAGATTCAACCGGCAAACTCAAACAGGAACTTGAACGAACGGCGAACGAAATTATCGGGCGTATGGAAAATCACGTCGCGCATCTTGAAAAAGTTTTGGACGAGTCCGAACGAAATCGCACGCAACTTGAAGGTCGCGTCGCCGAAATGAAAAAAGTTTTGAAACGCACCGAAGGACAATCGGGCGAACTTCGCGACTTGTTGGCACGACTTGAAGACGCGGGCGCGGAAGTCGACAAAATGCAACGCAAAATGGACGCCGTGGAACGAAAATTAAATTTGGCAATGTCAACGCCGCTCCCAATGCAACAGCCGATTTCTCAGCCCGTGCAAATCCCGCCGATGTCGCCGCCGCTTGTCAATCCGATAATGTCGACGCCGATAAATCACACGCCGATTCAAAGCGTGCCGATTCAGCCGGTGCCGCCGGTGACGATAACTCAGCCGCCGCCCGTGCAAATGAATCCGCTCGGTTCAATCACGATACCGCCGCTCGTTCGACCGACGCAACCGGTTAAAGAACAACCGAAAGTCGAAGTGCCGAAAGTTGAGCCCGTCAAAGAGTTCGACAAAATTTTGGAAGAGTCTATCGCCGAAGCTCCGCCCGCAGAAAAAATCCCGACGCGCCCGCCCGACAGAAGTTCGATAATCTTGTCCGCCGAAAAGAAACCGATGACCGTCGTCGAAGGCGACCCCGTCAAAATCGAAACGACGCGCAAACGGTTAAACGAAGCGTCTGAAGCAATGGCGAAAAATCCGCCTGAAGAAGAAATTCCAAGCGTCGTCGTCGAACAACGCGAAAAAGCCTCCAAGCGACGTAATCCGCGAAAACGTTCGCCGCGTGACGTGCGAAAGGCGGCAGTCGAAGCGATCAGAGCTGCGGAAGAATTTTCGACGATTGAAGTTGAAGCCGTCGAAGAATCGAAATCTGACGACCGTCCTGAAGTTGCGGACTTTTCTGCAAAACCGAAGCCCGTCGATAAAAAAATTTTGCCCGAACGCCGCGACCTCAAACTTGAAACAACAGACTCGTCGATTGTCAAAGAAATGCTTTTGGGCGGTATGTCAATCGAAGAAATTTCGCGTGAAACGGGACTCGGACGCGGCGCGATTGAATTGATTCAGCAACTTACCAGACGACAACTTGACAGAAAATGATTGCGGCCGCTCATCAAACCGGTGAGCGGAATTTTTTTGACGAGGTGATTTTATGAGCGATACGAAAATTTCCGTGATAATTCCGCTCTACAACGCCGAAAAATTTATCCGCCAAACTTTAATCAGCGTGCTTGCGTCGAAGTTCAAAGACTACGAAGTTTTGGTTGTCGACGATTGCTCAACCGATTCAAGCGTCGCCGAAGCCGAAAAACTTTTGCCGCACTTCGACGGGCGATTGAAAATTCTTTCGACGGAAAAAAATTCGGGCGGCGCGGGCGTTCCGCGAAATGTCGGCATAAAAAATTCTGCGGGTAAATATATCTGTTTCCTTGACGCCGACGATTTTCTTTTGCCGACTGCACTCGGAGATTTTTTTGACGTTGCCGAAAAATTTTCTGCGGATGTTTTGCACACGGAAAAATTTTTAACATTCGATAACACAGGCGAAAGTAATTTCAAACGCGAAGATTTGATTTTGCGACGTGACGAGACAGGTAAACCCGTCGAAGTTCCGACGCTTGAGCCTGACGATTTGCACGAAAGAATTCATCGCTGTGCCGAAGGACGATTTTTGTGGATGCCGTGGGGAAAACTTTATCGACGTACATTTCTGGTCGAAAACAAAATCGACTTCCCCGACATGGCATTCACGGAAGATTTGGTTTTCGGATTCGAGTGTTACATTTGTGCGAAAAAATATTTGCGCGTGCCGTTCGTGACAAACATTTACCGCATGAATCAAAATTCCGTGTCGAAAAAAATTATCTCGTCGCGGGACGGCGTCAAGCTTTGGTTGCGTTCGGTAACCGACGGGATGAGTTTCATTGCAAAATTCATGGACGAACACAAATTTTTCCGACAACCCGACGTGAAATATCTTGTCGCAGATTTTTTGGTGCCGACGTATTTCCGTTTCATAAAAAATCTTTTCCAAGGCATGAAGCCGCACGAAGTCGAAGAAATTTTTTATGACGAGTTGCAAAATCCTGCGCTCAATCCGACGGGAAAAAATTTGCTTGTCGCGCATATGTGTGCCAAACGAGTTTTGACGAGGTGATTTTATGAGTGAGCCGAAAATTTCCGTGATAATTCCAATGTACAACGCCGAAAAATTTATCCGCCAAACTTTAATCAGCGTGCTTGCGTCGAAGTTCAAAGACTACGAAGTTTTGGTTGTCGACGATTGTTCGACGGATTCAAGCGTCGCCGAAGCCGAAAAACTTTTGCCGCACTTCGACGGGCGATTGAAAATTCTTTCGACGGAAAAAAATTCCGGCGGCCCCGGTATTCCGCGAAACGTTGGTATTAAAAATTCCGCAGGCAAATACGTTACTTTTGTCGACAACGACGATTTTCTTTTGCCGACAGCACTCGGCGAATTCTTTGAGCTTGCCGAAAATTTTCAAGCGGACGTTATCCATACGGAAAAATGTTTGATTTTCAACGACAGGGGCAAAGTCGATTTTACGTGGGATGAAGTCGGCGTTCAGAGCGACGAACCGCACGACGAATTTGTTGACGTGCCGTTTATGGAGTCAAAAAAACTCGACGAAAGATTTCGGCGTTATCTGCGCGGAAAATTTTTTTGGTTGCCGTGGGGAAAATGTTTTCGCCGTGATTTTTTGCTTGAAAACAAAATCGAATTCCCGCAGGTAAGATTTTCCGAAGACATGGACTTTTGTTTTAAGTGCTTGTGCTTGGCGAAAAAATATTTGCGCGTGCCGAACATTGCCAACGTCCACCGCGTGATTCAAAGTTCCGCATCAATGAAAGGTTACTCGCTGAAAATTTCTTTGGAAGTCATAACAAAAATTCTTGTCGACATTGATGAATTCATGAGCGGCATAAAATTTTTCAAGCGTGAACCGAATTATCGTCAAGCCGTTTTGAAATTTTTCGAGGACAAACATTTTTCTTTCGAGGAAAATCGTTTTCGGAACGTGCCGCCGTATGAAGTTGAAAAAATTTTCCGCGACGAATTACAAAATGCTGCACTCAATCAACACGGAAAAAATATTTTGACGGCGTATCTTTACGACAAGCGAATTTTAACGAGGTGATTTTATGTTAATGACGGGAGCACGGGCGATAGTCGAATGTCTGCGCGAACGCGGCGTTGATGTGATTTTCGGCTACCCCGGCGGAATGATTTTGCCGCTGTATGACGCCCTTGTCGACGAAAAAGAAATCCGACAAATTTTGGTGACGCACGAACAAAACGCGGCGCACGCGGCTGACGGTTACGCACGGGCAACGGGCAAAGTCGGCGTGTGCATGGCGACTTCGGGACCCGGCGCGACGAATTTGGTCACAGGCATTGCTACGGCGTTCATGGATTCAATTCCCATCGTGGCGATAACGGGGCAAGTTGACACCGCACTTTTGGGACGCGACGCCTTTCAGGAAACGGACATTTTGGATATAACAATGCCCGTCACGAAACACAATTTCAAAGTCAAGGAAGCGCGCCAACTTGTCCCGACGATTCGTCACGCTTTTGAAATTGCGTTGAGCGGACGACGCGGACCCGTGCTGGTCGACGTGCCCAGAGATCTTTTTTTCGCGGAAGTTGACTTCAAAGCTCAGCCCGTCGAAGAAAAAATTCCGTCACAACCCGACGCCGATTTCATAATCTGCGCGGCGGAAGCGGCTGAAGAAATCGCTAAATCCGAACGTCCCGCGGTTATCGTCGGCGGCGGAGCAATTTCGGCGGGCGCGTCCAAAGAAATCATTGCGTTCATCGAAAAATTTAATTTGCCGGTTGTCAACACGCTCATGGGTATCGGAGCGGTTCCGCGTTCTCATCCGCAAAATTTGGGTTTCGCGGGTATGCACGGCAAAAAAGCTGCCAACAACACAATCGCGGCGGCAGACTTGGTTATCGCTATCGGAAGTCGTTT